>DAOURK010000182.1 GCA_030625085.1 Pseudomonadota bacterium | reverse complement strand
GATGAGAATTATTATTTATGTATATCTGAAGTCACATTAGAATACTCAAGCATAGAGCTGATTCTGGGCACACCTTATTCCATAAGGTCTGATTTTGCTAACTATGCTGAGACTGTCTATAATAGCGAGACAGGGGAGTATAAGAGTTTGCAAGACATTGTAATAAATAATGCAGACCATGCAACTGAAGCAGATCATGCATCTGAAGCTGATAACGCAGATACTGTGGATGGAAAGCATTATTCTGACATTGCAGCAGAGATCGATGGTGATATAGCCGCCCACAGGGCAAGCCCTGATGCCCATCATAAAAAGACGACAAGTTTTTTAGAGTTGACCGATGATACAGCTACTGATGCCCAGATCCCTGACGATATTACCATAAATATGGCAAAGGATTCTGAAAAATTGGGAGGACAAGGTCCGGCTTACTATGCCATAGCCACTCATACCCACAGTTTTAGTGAGATTACAGGAATGATAAATGATGATCAAGTTCCCAATGATATTACTATAGAGCATGCCACTACTGCTAGTGAAGCGGATATAGCCAAGGGTATGAGAGTATTAGCCAGTGCGCCTGCTAGCGCTTCAACTGGCGAAGTCTATTTTAATACAACACTAGCCGAAGCCTTTATCTATGACGGCACTAACTGGAATGAATATAAAGGAGATAAGGGTGACAAAGGTGATAAGGGAGATACTGGTGCTACAGGACCAGCAGGGCCAAAAGGTGCTACTGGTGCCACAGGGGCACAAGGATCTGCCGGTGATAGTCAATTTTCTAACAGATATTATTGCGCTGTTCTGGGACATTCACACAAGGTTAGCACTCCTTACGATTGCTTAACTCTTGTACCTAACAGTTGGAATTTAAGTACTTGTAGACAATGGTGTCTAGATTACCCTAATAACTATGATTTTTATCATTTCTATACATTAAGTGCAGATAATAGATGGGTAAGCCTTGGTGCTGGAAATTGTAGATGATGTCTGACCGAAAAAAGATTAATACGTTATTTTAAAATACCATCGTTATTTCTCACAAAACGAAGCAGCTTGATTATCTTTCCTGCATAAATAAGGCCCTTGGAAAGAATGGAGGTTAATGAATTCGATCAATACGGAAATTGGTATAAGATTGATAGTGGCGATTGTTATTAACTAATAACCAATAAGGATTATCGGGGTAGGAGGGGACGAAAGTCCCCACCCACCCGCAAAACCGTGCATACTGGCCAGTAGAAGGCTCCTTATCTAACCTTGACCAATTGATGAATAGTAAACCAATATAGTCGGGTATTACGAGGGGCCAGCCCTTGACATTTGACATCTTTACCGTTGAAGATAGTTATAAACATAGTTGACGCGACACTAGCATCCACTATCGGGTATCTAAAAACTTGACCCATTTGTTAAGTTTTTGAGTCATAAAAAACAACCGGTTGGGTCAGATGTCAAATGTCAAGGGCTGACCCCGCTAATAGGAAAAAGTATCCATACATTAACGCCTCAGTGTTAATTTTACTAAAATTGGTATTATTAATAATTTGAGAGACTTTGCTCAGACCCCACCCATTCTATTAGGCGTAATTCTCATCCAAAACCAGTCCTGGATCAGCCACCATATAAGCGTAGCTAATAATCTCAATATTACACTTATGCGGCGCGGCATAAATATGGATTTCACCTCCGCCAGCGAGCTGGCCAAGCTGCCCCAGAGCAAACAGAAGCAGACTTACCAATTAGCCCAGAAAATGGCCGAGGACAGAAGCCTTCTGAAAAAAATAATTACTTGATATAATGGGATAAAATTTATAAAATATATGAGAAAATTCCAAAAGGGAAAAATATGAATAAGTTATTTACAGCAATAGTTCGTAAAGAAAAAAAGTTATATGTTGCGGAATGTCCTGAAGTCGGCACAGCCAGTCAAGGGGAATCAATTGAAGAAGCAATTAACAATCTAAAGGAAGCAACAGAACTATATCTTGAAGAATTTCCTCACCAAGAGACTCAACATCCTTTACTGACGACCTTTGAGGTAACTGTTAATGCCTAAGCTTCCCTCTATTTCAGGCAAGGAGGCAATAAAGGTATTTGAAAAACTAGGCTTTAAAATTGTCCGCCAAAAAGGCAACCATAGAGTATTACGAAAAGAAGATCATGGTTGTGTAGTCCCTGTCCACAAAGAACTTGCCATAGGCACCCTCCGAAGCGCTATCAAACAGGCAGGTATCACTGCCGATGAATTTATAAATGCATTTAAAAGCAGATGAGAGGAAATTAGGTGAGGATGAGCAATCTCTTATCCCCACAAGCATCCCGAAGGCCTGATTGCCTCTGGATGCACCTGGAGACTGCCCTTAAAAACACCTTTTTCTTACCCCCACAGAGCGTCCCGAAGGCCTGATTGCCTCTGGATGCGCCTGGAAATGGCTTTTAAAAACACTTCTTCCCTGCCCCATACTTCCACCCGCTCCCTTGCTCGGGTAAGGCCGGTGTAGACAAGCTCTCGCGTAAGGACCTGCGAATCCCGGTCGGGAAGAAGTAAAAGCAAGCGCTCAAACTCCGACCCCTGGCTTTTGTGAACGGTCATGGCATATACTGTTTCATGAGCGGGAAGACGAGCCGGAAGGACCTTTCTCAACCCGCCATCAGGAGTTGAAAAATAGGCACGTAAAACATTCCCTGCTGAAAAATCAGGCAAAATGATCCCAATATCGCCGTTAAAAAGTTCCATCTGATAATCATTTTGCGTGACCATAACGGGTCGCCCAATGTAGTGAGGCCCTTGGGGATGAATTAAACCGGCCCCCTGTAAAGCCTTTTCTACCATAATGTTTATCTGCGACACGCCATAAGGCCCTTGCCGCAAGGCACAGAGTAGGCGGAACCGGTTGAAAAGCCGAAGTGCTTCTTCAGGAATATCTGTTTTGAGGTAATCACCATAGCCTTGGATTACCAGCTCATTCAAAGCCTTGGCCATTTTCACCGGAGGCGGACATTGCCGCCAGGAAATATCACGGTACTTCTCGTTTCCGTCTGCCTTGAATCCACTGTCCCCCTTAAGTATGTTAAGCGCCTTTGCCCCATCCCCTTCATTGACCGCACGGCTAACCACCCCAATGCCGCTGTCAAGACCAAACCGATAACTTTTGGACAAAATAACTATAGAATCCCGAAGTCCCCTTTCTTTATCCAAATTTTCAGCGGAAATTTTCTCCCCGCTGATCTCGGCCACCTTGCCGGCGAATTCCCGGGAAAAAGAATGAATCCGGTCAGTATCACACATATCGCCAAGAACTGCCCCAGGATCCACTGAGGCCAGTTGATCCTTATCTCCAAGAAGGATCAATCGGGTTTTGTGCGGAACAGCTTGAATTAATTTAGCCATCAGAGGTAAATCAACCATGGATGCCTCGTCCACCATAACCACATCATAGGGAAGGGGATTCTTTTCATTATAGCGGAAGCTGGAAGAGCCGCGAATGGTGCCAAGGAGACGATGTATGGTTGATACATCATCGGGGATCATGGAGCGAACCTCTGATGAACAGGCAAGCTCCTCTTTAGCCGTCCGGATTGCCTCTTTAAGCCTCGCTGCTGCTTTGCCTGTAGGCGCTGCCGATGCAATGCGTAAGGGTCCTCCTTTGGCCTGCTCTACATGAAGCGCCAGAATTTTGACTGCGGTTAAGGTTTTACCTGTTCCAGGCCCCCCGGATATAATAGAGAACATCCTGTATACAGAGGTCAGGGCTGCGATTCGTTGCCAATCCGGCCCACCTTTCCCCGAAGGGTCAGGAAAAAAACGTTTGAGGCCGGATTGTAAAAGCTTTATATCCAAATCCCCATAGAGTCTGTCCAGCCGCATCTTCAAATTATCGGCCAGCGTCTTTTCATATTCCCAGTGCCGGTATAGGTAAAGTCTGCCCGCATCATCCAGGATCAAAGGCTTGAATTCTCCCGGTTTGCCGACAAGAGAGGTTTTTCTCAGTTCTGAGATCCAGTGGCCCAACTCAGGGCAGGTTATATCATCCTTTGCCCCTTCACACACTTCGGCTACCAAGCGCCCTGCAATACTAGAAAGATCAAGACATACATGGCCTTTTTCCGTATATCGGCTCACCAGGCAAGCAGCCAGAAAAAGTTCGCTGCTTTTCTCCCCGGCTAACTTAAGCATAAATCGAGCAAAATACCGGCTTATTTCCAAACCTTTCCCTTGCTCATCAAAACCCCCCATCCAATCTTCTTTCATCAAACTTCTCCACACAGATACTGGCTGAGGCCCTCAATTAAAGATCGAGGAGGAAGATCCTGATAAATACCAAATTTTGACCCGGCCGCCGGGTCTACTCCCCGCAAAAAAATATAGAAAACCCCGCCAAAATGGGTTTGATAATCATAGCCCGAAATCCTGCCGGCCAGATATTTATGAAGGGCCACGCTATACAGGTGATACTGAAGGAAATAATGCTTATGAGCCATGACCGCCCTCAATTCTTTCCCCCCATAATCCTCTATACGAGAGCCAAGATAATTGGATTTCCAGTCCGCCAGGTAATAGCGACCCTTATAACAAAACACCAAATCAATATATCCTTTAAGCAGACCTCTGACCGGTGTAAAATTTAATTTTTCGATCGCCCCCGAAAAATTTCCAGTAGAGGGAAAACCGCCGTGGGCGGTAAAAATCTTTCCCAGCTTTTGGGAAGTGATTCGCTCTAAAGGGAAATAAAATTCCATCTCATTTACTCTGTCCTTTCGGGAAAGGGAGGACAGGGTAAAATCCTTTTGCCCTTCAAGTAAAGGTGTGGCAAATATTGTTGTGAGCATGGAACATACAGGCAAGGTCCAGACTTCATCAAATCCATGAGCAGTCAGCCTATCCCGGACCACTTTTTCTCTAGCCTCCTGATTTTTCTCATTATACTCAATATGCTCAAATATTTCATGCAGACATGTACCCGCCTTGGTCCCCTTGGGAAAATCGAATATGGTCAAATCATTGACGTCTGCCTCAGCCGGCCTTTCCTGTCCGCCAAAATCCGCAGATGGTTGCCCCTCATCCCATCCGGGCATCTCCGGGGCTTCCGATTTACCTGAAATAAGAGAGGAGAAGCTGGCTATATGCCAGTCACTTACTATATCCCCTAAAAAAATACGACAAGCCGGTTCGGTTATATCCTCCTGCTCAATTATATAAGGTTCCGGGGAATCATCCGGCATAGAGGAGACTTGTATGGCTTTGCTCGCCTTTTGGGTAAGGGACCTAAGGTCTTCTCTCATCTTATTATCATCATCCGGTATATTGCACCATTGGGTAATACTTTCTTTATCCCCTTTATCATCATCCAACTTTACATTTTCAGTTAACTCAAGCGCATCCTTTTTGGGTTGGTGGAATAGGTAAGCAGGGGCTGAGGTCTCGGCATATCGAAAAGCCCCCCAGATCAGATAACAGCGATACTTGGCTCGAGTGAGCGCTACGTAGAGCATCCTCAGATTTTCAGCCAGATTCTCCTGTTCTGTCAAGGCCTTGTGCAGATCAAAATTTTCTGAGCCAAGATCAAGAGTTGCCTGCCTTCTTAAAGGATCATGAAAGGACAGCATCTTAATTATCCGGGGATTGAACGTTGCGCGTGACCCGCTCCAGCTAAAGGGACAAAAAACAATCGGGTATTCCAGTCCCTTGCTCCTGTGGATGGTAACTACCTTAACTGCTTTCTCATCGGTCTCAAGGCGCGTCTGGTATTCTTCCTTATCCGGCTGATCCTCTATTTGTCCGGCAAACCACTTCATCAAGCCTTCTATGCCCAATTTATTCTCCAAGACAGCCTGATGAAGGACCTCCAGAAAATGCAACACATTGGTCAGCCGGCGCTCACCATTAGGATAAGCCAGAAGTCGACTCCTTACCGATTCTTCAGCCATAAGCCTTCCGGCCATGGTAATAAACCCCTGACGCGCCCACAGGTCATGGTAGCCCCTGAATCTTTCAAGCCACTCTTCCCACTTGATCTCATCATCGATTAACCGGGCCAATTGGTTGCCTGAAATTCCAAAAATATCAGTGACTATGGCTGCCTTGATCTTGGCTTCATTCCCATACTCGGCCACGGCTGTCAATACTCTGAAAAGTTCCCCTGCCTCGCGAGAGACAAAGAGGCTTTCAGTGCTGTAAAGCACGCAAGGGATGGCGTACCTCCAGAGAATTTTCTGCATTATATGAGCCTGCCGGTTGGTCCGAACCAAAACGGCAATATCCCCGGATTCTATGGCTCGGCCCTCAATAAGGCACAACCCCTGTTTCCCCGCCTTTAGCAGCCGCCCAATTTCTACAGTCACCGCTTTCGAGATCTCTTTTTCCCCATCTCCTATAGTAATATATTTTTGCGAATCCCTTCGTTCCATAAACCACACATGGAAAGGCGTCTTGTCCAATTCACCCTCTAAAATGAAGGAGGCTTCCTTTTCTTTCTCGTGTCCTGACTTGGCCGGATGAAAGGAAATGTCCTTGAACACAAAGGCATTATCCCTGTTTAAAAAAAGCGTATTAACCGCCCTGACAAGCTCAGGCACTGAACGCCAGTTGGTGCCTAGTGTGTACTTACTATCTACCTTGCCGGCTGCCTCCATATAGGCAAAAATATCTGCACCGCGAAATCTATAAATAGCCTGTTTCGGGTCGCCGATTAAAAATAAAAGGTCCTGTTTATCAGGATACAGTATTTTAAAAATATCATATTGGATAAGATCAGTATCCTGAAACTCATCTATAAGGGCCGACGGGTATTTTTGGCCAATAGCCCTGGCCAATGTATCTCCTCCTTCATTTTTAAGGGCGGATCGAAGATCAAGCAAAAGATCATCGAAAGCTCGGATATTTAAATCCTCTTTTCTTTTCGGGAGCTTCTCTCTCGCAAAGGCCAAAAGTTCTCTTATAAGCGCCAGAAGCCGCTGCTCAAAAAGAACCTCCAGTCCCTTAAGCTCTTTGAGTAATTCATCACACAGATCAAAAAATGGGTGCTGCGGAGGATCACACCCTTTTTTCGTTGCCTTCTGCAAGGCGCCGGTTGTAAATTTATCAAACTTATCAAAACAAGGAAACAGGCGGTCTGCTTCAAGATACCGCTCCAACCTTTCCAGCAGGATTGGGATTTTTGCTTGAGCATACATCTTCTTGTTTAAACTTTGGTTGGTGAAAAAAAGATTTTCCACTTCTCCTTTTGCTTTAACCCACGCCTGGCGCACTCTTTCAAAAACATTCCAGCAAACTTGTTCCTGCTCATGAGTATCAGGCGCTTCGATTTCGGGAAGGACCAGTTGATGAATCTTCCCGACATTCCGGCTCACAAAGGCGGCCAAAGCATCAGGATTAAATCCTTTATCTTTTCTCCTCTTTACAAAACTCATAAATCCAGGAGAAGTAGAATAAAAATGGATGCGCCAGAAATCATCCACTACTTCCCGCACAAGGGCGCTCTGATCAGTTAAAAGCTCGGTGTTAAACAAAGATCTGCATTCAAAGGCTTTATCCTGTAAGATTCGTTGGCAAAACCCGTGGATGGTAAAAATGGCCGCCTCGTCAAAGCAGGCCAAAGCATTGGTTAAAAGGACCAGTGTTTGGCTCACATCTTTATATTTTACCACCATGCCGGCCACAAATTCATCCTGGCAAGGCTTTCCTGTAAAAGCGTCCAGGGTCTCTCTTATTTTTTTTCTGATTCGGTCCCGAAGCTCTTCAGTGGCCGCTACAGTGAATGTAACGACCAAAATCTGGTCAACAGAGAGGCGCTTTTCCAAAAGCAGCCGGATATACAATCCGGCGATGGTGTAAGTCTTGCCTGTGCCGGCGCCTGCCTCGATCAGATTGCGCCCCTCTAAGGGGCTGTTGAGCAAGTCAAACTCATTCATTCTTCAGCTTACTCCCAACAACAATCATATTTTCTTTATGCTCTTATAACCTTCTCTTATAACCTTTTCCACCATTTCAACTTAAGGGATATAATAGATTTTTTCAATTTATCAAATTATACACCTTCAAATTCGCATTAATATAATCATCAAAATTGTATTTTATATTGTTATGGCAACGATATGGTCCCTGCCAGTTGCTTATGATTTCACTAATAGTACGCTACGCTGCCTCAATTTTTCCCGGAGCCAAATTAATGATCTGTTTTTCTGGTTCAATTTCTATATACTTGGTATATTCATTTATAGACAATGTCTTGTCTGTTATTAATCTAATGCCCGACCAAAGAGCTTCACACACAATATTTGAGAAGTCCCTTATAGGATTATCGCGAAAGAAAGAAAGTATAAAATCCACATTAGCAAGCAAATCCGGCATATTTGCAGGATGAACAAAATTTCTAAACGTGTGTTTTTTTAAATCTTGCTCTGCGGTATATCTTAAAAAATCCTCATACCCTATACCCTGCCCTATAAAGAACAATTTAAAATCTTTTTTAATTCCGGAAAAAATATCTACAATTTTATCCAGGCTTTTATATTTCCAATAATGGTTTATCTTCACAATAAAAGCAAAAGAAGGTGTCTCATGGTTAGTAAAAGAAGGGTTAAAGCATCTTTCATCAGGGATATATCGTGGTAAAACCTCTACTTTTGCGTTAAAATTTTTAAAAAGCTCCTTGTTCTTATCATCTGAAACCACTAATGCAGCGTTTAGTATTACCTCTTTTAAAAGATGCCCAAAGATCCTCTCTTTCCAGAACTTTGCCAGATCACTGCCCCCCAAAACTCAGTAAATTAGGCTTTTTGAGCTAATATCAATCGCAAATAATTTGCTCGTTTCCATAAAATTAAATTTTTATGATCTTGTTATCAAAATCTGATATCGTCAGTTACTTTTGATAATAAAGAGAAAATCGTCT
>DAOURK010000163.1 GCA_030625085.1 Pseudomonadota bacterium | reverse complement strand
TGATGATTTCGTTTAATATCCGGGAGTATAAAGATTGTGGGGGATAGTTGGGTACCTCTTTCAAAAGAGTTTAGGCATTTATTACCACATAAAGGGAGTTATAACACAATGGAAGCTGCATATTGCTTACAGTTAGATTTTGACGAGGGGAAAACTGCCACTGTCGCCGGATATTCTAAACAATGGGGATGGTCAAGGGACAAAGTAAGGAAATTTTTAAAAAATTTAGGCGCTGAGATTGTTTATCCTGAAAAAACAACGATTAAGCAGAACCAAAAAGGCTTTCTAAAAAAAACAGATAAAAAAACAGATAATCGACAGATCAAAAAACAGATAAGGTTTATAGATATCAAAAACTTACAGAATAAGAAAAACAGACCAAAAAACAGAAAACCGACAGATCAACCTGCCACTACTATAGAACCTATAGATGAACCTAAATACAAATACTCTTTCGTTGAAAATTCTATCGAATTTCAACTAGCGAAATTTTTAATTGAGAAAATTTTTGAGAACTATCCAAATCATAAAAAACCAAATTTACAGGAATGGGCTAGACATATTGATTATATGATCCGGCTAGATAATCGAAATCCGGATGAAATCAGGATAATTATTGCTTGGGCTCAAAAAGATCCATTTTGGCAACCCCGTATTGATTCAACTTCAGGATTAAGGCGGAATTATGACCAATTGGTTATGCAAATGCGGCCAATAAACTCCGATCGGCCAAACTATGAGGCTATGCCATGAATTCACAAGTCAGCGCATATTTAGACAGTAAAGGCTTTGAGTACAAAATAGTACAGAGACCCAGCGGTTTATGTGCCGTTATGCTTTGCCTTTTTTGCGATGGTGGGCCCAAACATGAGAAATGCCTTTCAATCAATCTCGACCATGGGGGCTATAAATGTATGCGTGAAAATAATTGTGGTGTATCCGGCAATTTTTATCAATTTCAACAGCAATTAGGCGATAAACCACAGAGAGCAAAATTTTATAAACCCAATGGCATCAAACCGAAAATATACACTTTACCGAAGGTTCAAGCCTTACCTCTGAGTGAAAAGAACCTGAAATATCTTCACAATAGAGGCTTTACCGATGAAATCATCAAACAGTCTAAGTTATTCAATGGCGTAAAAGGTGAAATCTGTTTTCCATATTTCAAGGATGGCCGGCAAGTAAATATTAAATATTGGGATGATAAAAGATATCAGGGCGGGAAAAGAGAATTAAAGCAAGTGACTAATGCTGAATCCTGTTTATTTAACCGGGACACAATAACCGGCGGTACCTTGACTATTACCGAAGGTGAATTCGATTGTATGGCTTTAGTTCAATATGGATTTAATAATATAACCTCCCTTCCCTCCGGCGTAAAAGATCACCGATGGATTGATAACGAATGGGATTTTTTAGAGCGGTTCAATGTAATTTACCTTTGTATGGACAATGACCGGGGCGGAGAAGAAGCAATTAATATTTTAGTTCCTCGGCTTGGCCGGTGGCGGTGTCGGAGTGTTATTTTCCCTCACAAAGACGCGAATGAATGTTTAATGAAAGGCATTTCAAAAGAAATGATTCAAAACGCCTTTGAGAATGCCAAAGAATTCCCTCCCAACATGCTAAAAACAGCCGGAAGTTTTTATGAGGCTGTTGCAGATCAATTTCTTAATCCGGATAAATACAATGGCACTGATACAGGATTTCCAGGATTGAATCATTATCTCAGAGGATGGAGACCGGGTGAATGTACTATTTGGTCGGGCCGGGATGGTTCCGGCAAGAGCACGGTCTTAAACCAAGTAGTTTTATTTCTTGCGTCTCAAAGAATCCGGTCTTGTATAGCTTCCCTTGAATTAAAACCCGTCAGATATATGAAATGGATGATTCAACAGGCTGTTGGCAAAGAAAAACCATCAATGGATGAAATCAGCCGGGCCTTTGCTTGGCTTGACCAGTGGGTTTATATTTTAGATTCAGCAGAGGAGACCCGGCCAGATGAAATATTTGATGACTTTGAATATGCGGTCAGGCGGTATGGGGTAGAATATTTTATTATTGATTCGTTAACGAGAGTAGGTTTACCCAATAAATCTGATTTTGAACTATACACGGCCCAAAAAAAATTCGTAGCTCGAATTATGACTTTTGTAAAAAAATATCAAGTTCATTGTCATTTAGTGGCTCATCCTCGAAAGGGGAGTACAGATGATTCAAAACCGGGTAAGGTCGATATTGCCGGAACCGGCGACATATCTTATTTAAGTGATAATGTGCTTGTTATGTGGCGGCCTAAGGATGAGACTAAAAAGGATGGAGATCCGGACGGCGTTTTATATGTCCGGAAAAATCGTGAATTCGGAGACCTGGGGGGTGTCAGATTATATTTTGATAAGGCATCAAGGCGGTTTAGATGCCAGGATCAACAAATTGAATTTTGGATATGAGAGGAGGTGAAAAAAGATGAATGCAGCAGTTGAAACAATGCCGGCAGTTAATAAACCAATCGATATTAATTATTTGAGTGAACACGGATTGCCGGTGAAATTCGGTGGTAAAACTTTTGTTTTGAAAGGCCAAAACCTAGCAGATTTAATCTTGAGGGAGTTTAAATCTGCCTTGAGAAACAAACTTAACGCATTATTAAACTGATGTCAAGGGCAGCCTTGATATTGGAAGGAGAAAGCAATTGCCTAAACAAATTATTAAAGCTGATGGCTGGTATGCGTTATTCATGAATTGTGAGTGCGGGCAGGAACTAAAGCTTAGAAAAATTCCTTTAACCGGTTGGCAAATCCAAGGAATAGAAAACGAGAAGGAAGAAGTAAAAATTATAGGTTTGGTTTTAGATGAGAACGACGGAGAGACGGAACCGGCTGGTACTTATGACGGATTTTTCTTTTATTACCATGAGAGTGAACCCTGGTCAAAGGTGAAAAAAAGAGCTGAAGATATTTATCAGGGACTTTTAAAGGTGAGAAACATTTAAACATTATTTATAACAGATCTTTGGATAAGTATTTAGGATAATGCAGGCAATAGCGGACCCACAAAGTAAAATCGACCAGAAAGAATTTGCTGAATTCCTTGAATGGAAAAAATTCAGGAGTATGCAAGAGAGGTCTGCTATCGGTGAATTGACAAGCTCTACTTTGACAAATCCTCCTCTTGTTGTGCATAATCCCTTATGCGTACGCAAACAACAAGAGGAGGGATTATGCATGGTTGGATCTGTTAGAGCAAAAGGTAAATGTAAAAATTGTGGAGGAAAATTTATCAATTCAGGTAAGGCTTTAGGTTGTCCTAAATGCTTTATTACTCCAGAAAAATACATTGTTGATTATCATTATAAAGGCAAAAGGTATCGTCTTTTTAAGGATAAAAGCGGTGAAATACTTGATTCCTATAACCGAGCCAAGCGCTTAATAGAAAGGATTAGAGGAGAAATTGACGAGGGTTCCCATGATCCAACCTTCTATGTTCAGACCGATAAACGAAAATTTCAATTTGACCAATACATTTGGACCTGGTTTGATTTAATCAAAGATAATCTTGCACCTTCTACGACATTGCTCCGAGAGAAAATAATTAAAAAACATTATATTCCATTTTTTACGAACCAAGACATTCGAGAAATCAGAAGCGGCGATATTGTTAAATTTTTGAAAAAGTTAAGGAATAAAAAATCAAACAATGATGAAAAATTAAGTAGTGGTTATATTAAGACCATTATAATCACCCTTCATAAGGTTTTTTCTGATGCTTATTCATGGGAAGACATTATTAAAATTCCTGTTTTCCCTAAAATACAGGTTATCGTCAAACCTTTCAAATGGATTGATCGTAAAACTCAAGAGTTAATTCTTAATGAAACCGATCCCCGGCATCACCCAATATTTAATTTTTTATTTTTAACTGGATGCCGAATATGTGAAGCCACAGCTTTGAAATGGGATTGTGTTAATCTCAAAGAAAATACTTTATTATTTAAAAGGACACATAGCGCGGGTAAATTGAAAGAAACGACTAAAGTAAACGGATTGGCGGCTACTTCCCCTTACTGATGAATTGAAGCGAATATTAGAAACGCAAAAGCAGAAAATGTTTGCTATAAATGGATTTGTTTTTCTCGATCAAAAGGGCCGGGAATATCAATATTACACTCTTCGGGAAATCTGGAGAAAAGTGATTGGTCGGGAAAATATCAATATTACTCTATATAATGCTACTCGACATAGTTTTGGTAGCCAAAGAATTAACGCTGGATTTAACCGCGATGAGATTGGGGCGGTAATGGGACATAAAAAATCTGAAACCACAAAAAAATATACTCGAATTTTGACTGAAAATTTAAAAGAGGTTATGGAAGGAGCAAAGGTAATAAAATTACCGATCGTCACCAAATCGTCACCAAAGGGGATATGAGGTCAATAATGACAAGGCGAAAAGTGTATTGACAATATACCAATAACTTGATACTTTAGCCGCAGATAATTACAAATGAACACTCATGAAAAGCTTTTTTCAGCCCCGAGGATGAAATTTTTGATTTTTTCAGTAAAGTCTATTTTTCAAAATGCGTTTTTATGGTAAAAGGGAGATAATAAAAAGGAATCCTGCTCTTAGAACTCAAAAAATAACCGCCCTCCAAACCAGATAAACGAGAAAAAATCATGAAAATTTTGGTTCACCTTTGCTGTGCTCCTTGTTTTGTATATCCTTATAAGGTGCTCTCTCAGGAACAGCATGAAATATTCGGATTTTTTTTTAATCCGAACATTCATCCCTATCAAGAATATCAGCGAAGGATGGAGACTGTTCAAAATTGGACCGAGGAAGCGGGCATTCGCATGATTTACCGAGACGAATATCAATTGGAAGATTTTCTTCGCAGCATAATATATCGAGAAAATGAACGCTGTTTATTTTGCTATCATACACGCTTGCTGGCTACAGCGCAAATAGCGGCAAATGGAAAATTTGATTGTTTTACCACCACATTATTGTATAGTAAATTTCAAAAGCATGAAACTATTGCTAAAATAGGCACTGAGCTAGGACAGCAGTATGGAGTGCAATTTTATTACCAAGACTTCCGGGAGGGCTGGAAAGAAGGTATTACCTTATCCAAAAAACTGGGGTTGTACCGCCAACAATATTGCGGTTGCATTTACAGTGAAAAAGATCGATATTGGCAAGCTGATAAAAAAGCACCGACGCCGGAATAAGCTAAAGGACGTTTATAAAAAAGCTCAATTATGAAAAGGTAAGCATTCAGTTGCATCAACTCCTCCCCCTTGATGGGGGAGCCTTAAGTGGGGATGAAATAAAGCATCACCCTGCCCTAATCCCTCCCATCGAGGGAGGGGAACTGAATGGTTACATAAAGAGAATTTTTAAAAAATTTTTGGGAATTCATGATAAAGGTAGAACTTTATGAAAGCATGGACAAAATTCAGTCTTTTATTGACCCTTCTCATATGGCTAGTTTTAAATTATTCCTCAGCCTTGGGCTTGGGATACCCCCAAAAAATTCGCGTTTTGATCCACTCTGATAAAAATCACCTGACAATTAATTCCTTTGACAACAAAATCAAGGCCTTTCATTACCCAGATCGAAAATTCATTAACACCTTCCCTGAAGAAACTCCCATCAATTGCTGCTCCAGTCCTTTAGGAATAAAGATTGGCGAACATGATATTCAAACGGACCTTATTCTCCTGGTCGCCTTTGATAAATCAGCTCTCCAAGTTGAAAATCGCTGGTATCGAGGCGGAATCATAATCCATAAGAAGAAAAATTTTCATCTGGAAGTAATTAATGAATTGGATCTGGAGCTCTACCTGCAAGGAATTATGAAGCAGGAGATCTCTCCTCAATGGCCGGAAGCCGCCCTAAAAGCGCAAGCTATAGTAGCTAGATCATACGCCTTATTTGAAAAACAGAGAAATCTTGATTCATTATACGATCTTAAATCCACCACCGAATCACAAGCCTATCGGGGAATAGCTGGAGAAGATCCACTAACCAATCAAGCTATAGAAGACACCCGCAATCTCATTTTAACTATAGACGAACAACCATTGTGTACTTTTTATCACGCATGTTGCGGCGGCCATACTGAATCTGCTCACAATGTCTTTGGGAACTACCCCGGCCTTCCCGGGGTCGTATGTGAATTCTGTCAGGACTCCCCATATTATAATTGGGAAAAACCATTTTCTAATATTCAAATCCGAAATTATTTATTACGCTCTGAAATGAAAGTAGGCCCAATAAAATCCTTACGTGCAATAGGTAAAACCTTTTCCGGAAGAATTCCTAAATTAAGATTTAAACATGAATTGGGAAATATCACCATGACAGCTAAAAAATTTCGTCAAATGATAGGATACAATCAACTGCCAAGCCTGCTTTTCACTATAGAAAAAATTCAAAAAGAAAAAAAGACAGGAGAGGAGGCAGAGAAGAAAAAAGGGAAAAATTATGACTTAGAAATAACCTTCAATTTTATCGGTCGGGGCTGGGGGCATGGTGTTGGTCTTTGTCAATGGGGTTCAAAAAAGATGGCTGAAGAGGGTTTCACCTATGAAGAAATTTTACACAAATATTATCCCTTGGCTGCTTTATCTGAGGCAGAATAGATAAAATGCACCTTTCTGATTTTTCTTATGACTTACCTGCCGATAGAATTGCTCAGCACCCCTTGGCCCAAAGAGACACCTCACGTTTAATGGTCCTTAACCGCAGTGCCGGTTCTATCGAACATAAAACCTTCTGTTCACTTGCCGAATACCTTCAGGCCGGTGATCTATTAATCCTCAATGATACGAAAGTAATTCCCTGTAGATTGTTTGGCAAGAAAAAAACCGGCGGCAAATTAGAAATTTTCTTCCTTTTGGCCATTCAAGAAAATCTATGGGAGGTATTAATCAGGGGGAAGATTAAAATTGATGAACCATTTTATCTTGCTGAAGGACGCTTAGTTGGAAAAATCGTTGAAAAAAAACAAGGGGGCCGCTTCATAGCAACCTTTTCCGGTAACAAGTCGGTTAATCAAATTTTACAAAATCACGGACAAGCGCCTCTTCCACCATATATAAAACATTTTCAGTCACCCACACAAGAGGATAAAATTCGCTATCAAACGATTTTTGCTAAAAATAATGGGGCTGTAGCTGCACCCACAGCCGGATTACATTTTACAAAATCATTATTACATCAGATTCAATCCAAAGGAATAAGCGTTGATTTTATAACACTACACGTTGGACCGGGGACATTTAAACCGGTTAAGGTTGAAACTATTGAAGATCATACTATGGAACCGGAGTTTTATAGTCTCAAGCCGGAAACATTACAAAGGGTGCGCGAAACAAAAAAGCAGGGTGGTCGCCTTATCGCCTGTGGAACTACATCTACCCGGGTTTTAGAATCTTTTGGACAAAATCCTGATCTGCCTCCGGAAGGGTGGACAGACCTATACATCTATCCGGGCTTCCCCTTTAAAATGGTAGATGCATTAATTACTAATTTCCATTTGCCAAAATCAACATTATTAATGCTTGTGTGCGCCTTTGCCGGAAGAGAATTTGTTCTCAAAGCTTACCACCAGGCCATTGAAGAAAAATATCGATTCTATAGTTATGGTGATGCAATGCTTATTTTGTAATCATGGATTTTCATTCCCATAAATATCTCCCCCCAAGGCCTGCCCGAGATAATAACATTTCCGAAGAAGCCATTTTTTGTCTGGCGTAGTGTTTTTTTTTCTGACGTCCGATAGATATAAGTTCATACTGACTTCCCCCATTGTCAGGGGGATACCAGGAGGGAGGTGATATTTGTACATAAAATCCGTAGAGTTAATGTACTTATTGATAATGATCTATCAAAGAGTGAGAAGGAGGGGTGATATACATTGAAAATAAAAAAAATAAAGAAACGCGCAAAAGGACTTTGTAAATGCAGTTCTAATTGTTAAGGTATTTGAGCGTCATTGTTCTTGATGAAAAGAGCAATGACGCTTTTTTTTATGAGGTGAGATATGGAACAAAAAAACCCTGATTATCGTCAACTCCTTTGTCAAGAATATTGCCCATATCATAAGCCCTTATTATTTTCAGATACATTTACTTGTTATGGATTTATCCTGGTACAAGAGGTTATGCGAAAATATCCGCAATGTAATTATTTATTGTCATCCCCATTATCCGGGCCCAAATGCGTTTATTACTATGATCCTTACATCTATAAACTCATATGTCAAAAATGTGATTTTCTTAAAGATGGTTGTGATTTTCGTGCCCAAAAGCATCTGGGCCAGAATAAAAATTGCTCGCCATGTGGCGGGTATATTTTTATCACCAGGCTTATAGGATATAACTACTTTATGATTACCTCTCACAGCAGCCAATTGAGATTGCGGCCGGTTTAAACCCGCGGCTGCTGAATGCCTTTGAAATGAGAAAAGCAGGGAAAAGATGAAAAAACAATATATCATGCTTTCCCCTTCTTGCATTATTCGACAGTTTAAAACCCCCCATGTGTATGATGCAGGGAAAGATGAATTATATGAAATAAATAAAGACGCCTTCAAATTTTTAAAACTGTGCGATGGCAGCAGGCTCCTTGATGAATTAACACCGGATGAGAATTTTTTGGCCTTTTGTCTGAGCGAAAACATTTTACAGCTTTGTTCTTACCAAAAAATAACCTCGTTATCCAAACAACCCCCTGTTTTGCTGACCCCTTCCCTGCGTTATTTAGAAGTACAAATAACCAACCAATGTAACCTGAAATGCCGCCATTGTTATATAGAAAAACATCCTCCTCAAAATCTTTCCCCAACTGCGATTAAAAAGGTTTTGAATGAATTTAATCACCTTCAAGGGCTCAAAGTGTTAATCTCCGGCGGAGAACCCTTGCTTTACCCACAAATTGAGGAAATTCTGGAGTTTTTAAAAACGCTCAAACTTCGTAAAATACTCTTAACCAACGGCATGCTCATTTGCCCTTCACTTATTTCTCTTCTTAAAAGTTTTCATGAAATTCAAATCAGCCTGGATGGTCTTAAAAATGGCCATGAATATTACCGGGGGAAAAATACTTTTCATAAAGCAGTGCAAGCTATAGAGCTTTGTCTGCAGGAGGATTTTGATGTCTCAGTAGCTACCATGCTGCATCCAGGAAATTTAGTAGAGATTGAACAGCTTTCCTTACTTCTTCATGATCTTGGGGTCAGTAGATGGGGCATCGATGTCCCTTATAATACGAATGCTGATGCTCAAAACCGATTTTTTGGATTAACTTCACAGCAAGCAGCTCCCTATTTAGCATTTGCCTATGGAGGCAGCTATCATGGAGGAAACGAGGGGTTGAGCTGTGGGCGGCATTTATGTACAATTATGCCCGATGGGCACGTGTGTAAATGCGGCTTTTATGCCAAAAGCCCCATCGGTCACATTCGGGAAGGATTAGCCAAGTGCTGGGCCAGACTTACCCATATTCCCTTAAGCAGGCTTGATTGTAAGGATTGTATCCATTTAGAGGAATGCGGTGGCGGATGTCGCATGCGGGCGGAAAATGAAAAAGGGACCGATCCCATTATGTGTGCTTTTTACCGCGAAAAATTTGCAAAATAATATTGTTGAAAAATACTATTGTCAGTAATATAGCTGATTTACAATGCCTGCCTCAGAATCAGTCAGCTAAAAGAAAATTGACAATATATTAGTTTATCATCTATTATACACATATCCTCATTTTTTCCCGTTCAGCAAAATGACAAAGAAACAGTAATTTTGCTCAAGATGGGCGTGAGTTGAGAAAAAAAAGAAAGGAACCTGCCTATGGCTTTAAATTCTGAACCAGATAAAATAAATGAAATTATTGCTCTTTTAAAAAAAACTTACCCGGAGGCAAAAACCGCTTTGCGCTTTTCCTCTCCCCTTGAATTGCTTATAGCCACTATTCTTTCTGCCCAATGCACAGATACACGTGTTAATCAAGTTACAAAAAATGTATTTGCCAAATATCCCACAGTCAAAGCATACGCTGAGGTAGATTTAGCGGAATTGGAGCAAGATATACGTTCTACCGGCTTTTTTCGCAATAAGGCCAAAAGCATTAAGGCGTGCTGCGAACAACTGGAAAAAAGGTTTCAAGGCAAGGTCCCGAACCGGATGGAAAATTTACTGCAACTGCCGGGTGTAGGGCGAAAAACAGCAAATGTTATTTTGGGAAACGCCTTCCATATACCCGGTATTGTGGTGGATACTCATGTCAAAAGGGTAACCGCCAGACTTGGCTTAACTCATCAAAAAAATCCTGATAAAATTGAGTTTGACCTGAATAAAGTAATTCCCCAGGATGAATGGATTCTGTTTTCCCATTTAATTATTTTTCACGGCCGTCAGATCTGTAAAGCCACAAAGCCTTCATGTTCCATTTGCCCCTTGGTGAAGCTTTGTCCGAAAATCGGGGTTAAATAAAGTCTCCTATCCCATCACGCATCTATAGTATTTCAGATATTAAATTTCATGCATTAATTTTTTTATGATGTAGCGCAGGGCTGAAGCCCTGCGCTGCTATTGTATAAATATTTGTTGTAAAATTATTTATTTAAAAATCTATAGCTTCAGAACTCCTGATCCGTAGGATTTTGATTTGATACCATACTATAGGCCATCCGCAAATTAGTACCTGGAAAAATGACTTCAGATTCATTGAGGATCTCACATAATTTTTGTACATATTGGTTATTGCGCGGATTGGTC
>DAOURK010000001.1 GCA_030625085.1 Pseudomonadota bacterium | reverse complement strand
GCCATGGAAATATATGATAGCCTTTTTTCCCAAGAGGTGGAAAATCAATAAATGCTTGGAAAGTACTTCTTTAAAGTGCTAAAAACGATTAATTTATTTGCGATTTGAAATGTGTAAAAAGGAGGGATTTACTGAGTTTTGGCCCCCATGTCTGATAATAAAGGGGATGCCGCTTATCCTTGATGCAAGATAACCCACAATACCATAGGGAATCAAATAGTCTGCATCGATTAAATCTATTTTGTGTTTATTGACTATTTCCAGGGTCTTATCTAAAAGCCCTGCTATGTAAAGCTCAGAATAAGGTATATGCCATGGAATATCTTTTATAACATGGTGGATCGAAATGCTTGAGGGCAGGCCTGTAAGGTTGTCATTTATAAAATATTCTTTCTCACCACTATCAGCATTTGTTACAACATGGATATGATGGCCTCTTTCAGCTAATCCCTTTGCCAGCCAGAAAGTTTTTGCGGAGATCCCCCCCTGGATCGGAGGGTATTTGCTAATGATAGAGTTTTCTCGAAGCTACCTTCCCCGCGTATTTTATCATTTATCTCTTTATGCCCTGCCTCCATGGATAATTGAACTCTTCTCAATTTTTTAAATACCTTTAATTTATTTACTATAAGCTGATCTAAAAGAGATCCATTGGTCAAGACATCAAAATAAGCCAATAAAGATAAATTATCTATTTCTTCCAACAGATTAAACAATTTCTCTTGAAGCAAAAAGGGTTCTCCTCCGGTAATTGAAAGAGAACCTATTTTCCCCCATTTTTTGAGAGTTGTGTCTATCTTTTTGGCTATCTTTATTAAATCAGCAAGGCCTAACTCGTTATCCGAAGAGTAATCTTTATGATAACAATGTTGGCAGCGGAGATTACATTTTTCTGTGATATGCCATTGAAAATAAAACTCTTCATTTATGTTTAGCTCTTTTAAATTACTATTCATTTTAAGCAAATAAGCTCTATTTTGAGTGATTATTAGAATTAATATGTTTTTTCAATATTGATTTAACAAAGTCAGGGAGATTCATTTGCTTCTGATTAGCTATGTTTTTTAACCGATTATATACACTTATTTGATTCTCTTGCCAGATAAAATCAAGTCTTCTTTCTTCTCGTAAGGCTATATGTTTATATTCTTCGGGATTAGCCCAATAACAGGATTTGCAAATCTCATCTTCTTTTCCCTCACTCCAGTTTGGGCAATTCTCACATGACCAGGATTTAGCTCTATTGCAAGAACCACAGAGCAGCATATAATCTTCAACTTTCCTTTCACTTGATTCCTCATCACCTGCTACTTCATACGGAATTCGATGATCTACTTGAAGATATCTATTTTTGAATTTTTCTAAACAAATATGGCAATGGGAACCATTTTCTTTGAGAAGTGTATTTTTAAACTGCTTTGAAATTAATTTTCTTCCATCAAGTTTATCATTCCTAATTTTTGAGGGATCACCAAAACGATAAGCTGCTATTGATCTACCTTCAGAATTTTTGACTCGAAAGGTTTCCAAAGGGATTCCTAATTCCCTTACATCACGTGCGGCTCTGGGGGGATGTTCGTATCCATATTTTGATTGCAATTCTTCAGTTGTTATATGCCCATTCTTTAATATATGTTGAATTACAGTTTTGGGACGTTTAGCCTTAATGGATTTTAGACGTTTAATAAATCTCTTTGGATAATCTTGTCGAGTCGTCATACTTGAGCATATTCAAAAAGAGATAATTGTCTTGGCTGATGTATAAGTTTACGAGGTTCAATATCCTTTAGCCGTTCTATTAATGCTGGTGACAGATATAGTGCCTCATGAGTTAAGCTTCTTTTTCCTAAAAGTGTTGCTTGTGTTGAGGGCCCTGCATTTATTTCTATTTTATGAAGAGATAAAGATTTAGGCATCGGCTTCCCATAGGTTTTGTTCCCAGTACGCCCATCATAACTTAAGATAAAGGAGATATTTCTATTATTAAGTTCGTTTAAGGTATTAACAAAATTACTAAAAGTAAGTCCACTGATATAACGAGGATCGCGTTTATTACAAACCCCTTGGTATGGCGGGTCCATATATACTATATCTTCTGATGATGCTAATTTAAGTGCTTCTTTATAATCAGAATTTAAAAGTTTTATTTTACCTGTAAAAAGTTCAGAGACATTATAGATATTTGCTTCCATTTTATCTGGATGCATTCCTTTACGCCTATTATCCGGGCTTTGATTAAATTCACCGTTTGAATTGTATCTTATAGATCCTTTGACACATCTAGCGAGTAGATACAATAAAAAAGCCGGGTTATGACTTTTATTAAAATCTTTCCTTATTGCATCATAATAACTTCTTTCATTTCCTTGTTGTTCAATCCAAAGTATTCTATATTGAGTCGCCAATTCTCTTGGTTTTTTAATTATCATGTCCCAGAGAGACATTAAAGCTATATTTGAATCATTTAAGATGAATGTTTTCGCTTTACTAAAAAAAGCAGCGGCAATAGATACAGCACATGATCCGGCAAAAGGTTCAATAAGTCCCTCAGAGCTATCTGGAAAAAACCGAAGTATTGATTTTGCGATGTTTCTCTTACTTCCCTGATATGGGAAAGGATGAGGAATAATCATATCTCGATCACCTATTTTAAAAGCCATTTTAATTTAAGTTCATTTTCTCCATTATTCATTTTTATACTTTATAATACCTAATTTTTTTTAAAATCTAAAGGAATTTTTTATCGCAAAAGTCGATTTCTGGAGACAAACTAATCTAACAGAAGACACAATATTCCCTTCCCAACAATAAATAATTGTCAGGCTGCTTGAAAACATAATAGAGATTAAATTATTTTATTCTTTATACTTAATTTATTTTACAGGTCAACAGACAAGCACTTCTCCAAAAGCAGTCGGATATACAATCCGGCGATGGTGTAAGTCTTGCCTGTGCCGGCACCTGCCTCGATCAGATTGCGCCCCTCTAAGGGGCTGTTGAGCAAGTCAAACTCATTCATTCTTTAGCTTACTCCCAACAACAATCATATTTTCTTTATGCTCTATAGATTTTCAGATAGTAAATTTCATCCCGTGGCGCAGGACTTTAGGCCGGCATTTTCCCCTACCTATACTCAGCGAGAGCACAAATTACGCTTTTCAAATCTCACCACAGAGAACACAGAGAGCACAGAGTTTTAAATCTTATTACTGCCCTCTGTGTCCTCTGTGTGCTCTGTGGTTTATCTAGCATTTTTTCATAATCACAATTTATGGCCTTGCCAAGTATAATTCCCCTTGTTGAGCGTGAGGACCTTTTCGCGATAACTCAAAAGGGGTTCAAAGATTTCCAGGGCCAGGGCCTGGAAATCTTCACCCAAAAGATTTTCAACCTTGCCAAAGCATAGCTGAAGATAGGGGTCCTCAGCCTCACCCATGCTGAAATCATTTCCTTCCCAGGACTTTCCGGCTGAGTACAAGGCCTTTAATACATCCCCTGTATCCAAAAATTTTTCCGCATAGGCTAAGGAGGTTTTCGGGAAAAATGGAAGAGGAATCTGCATTCCCCGCCAATAGATTTGAAGAAGTTTTTTAAGAATTTTGCGGCTGTCCGGCACCGGATGAAAGCGATACTGATAATCGCTGCCAATCAAAAGACTCATTGCCGGATAACCCTCTTGTGCAAGGCAGTTGAGCGCCAGGTGTTCAACCCAGACGGCTAAATAATCTTTAGCTTTAATGCTGGCGCACCGATAGCGAAGCAGTCCGCCAGACCAAATACCCTCTATTCTCCCCATAAGCCTGAATTCATCAATATCAATATCTACATCCGGAGGGGCCAATTTTTCCATAGCGGTGTGTTGCTGAACCTTGGCCGCAAAATCTTCAACATCAGTGCAAAGATCCTGGTAGGTAACTTCCCCACTGGTCCCCGGAGGCAGGACCCCTTGTGCCTTGAGGAGGGGATAATAATCCTCCAGCTTCACCTCCTGGAGTTTTTTTTGTACCAATTCCTGCTCAAGCTGATATTTTTCCAGCCCCAACACATCAAAGGGCTCCCTCTCCTCCAAATGAGAGGAAGGGGCTTCGAGCCTGATTCCCAATTGATGAGAGAGAAAAAACCTGGCCGGATTGGCCAGGAATTGAATCAGTTGGGTTAGGTTAAGGGTCTTCCACTCATCAGACTGCTCGGGCAAAGGCTCGGTGATAAAAGGCTTCTGCTGGACAGGCTCCTTCAGGCGTGCGCAAAGGGCCCGGCAATTTTCCTCTGAGTAACTGAAAAGCGACCCGCGTGGATTAAAATAGGCTGGGCTGAAGGCTTGCAGGCGATGATAGGTAACCACATAATCAAGGGTTTTTTTAGTAGGGTGCTCGAATCCTCGATCAATGGCATCGAGCAGCTCACTTACCAATACCGAAGGAGGGATAGGGCTGTTATCTCTGATGCTCTGCCCAACATAGCTGATATAGAGTTTTTCTCTGGCGGAAAGAAGCGCTTCCAGAAAAAGGTAGCGATCCTCATGCCTCTTTGAGGGATCACCCACTCGCGGGGCCTGGGCCATAAGATCAAAGCCCACGGCACTGACCATCCTAGGGAAGTCTTCTTCATTCATTCCCACTAGGGCCACCACCCGGAAGGGAATGCTGCGCATGGGCAACATAGTGCAGAAGGTAACCCCGCCGGTAAGAAACCCCGCTCTCAGTGTATCCACCTGATGATCAAGACGATCCGCCAGATAGGAGCGTACTACCTCAATTTCAATCTTTTCCTCAAAGCCGGCCTTCTCCTCTATGTCCTTGAATTCCCCCAGAAGTTTTTGCAGCACGTGAAGCTCGGCCTCTGTGGATTCATTGGATGTAAAAAATCGCTCTAAAAGTCCCTGCAAGGCCACGGCCCAGTCGGACATAGATCGGCGCTGCTCCAGGGAGGTCATCTGGTCGAAAAGATGCTGAATAAAATCAAGAAAATGTCCCAGGACCTGCGCTTCAGTGCCCTCAATATCATCATAGGGGAGAATCCCTTCAAACATTCGCTCGCCCTTGCCAGGCAAGGCATACCCCAAAAGAAGCCTTTCCAGTCCTGCTTTCCAGGTGTTTTCCTCAAACTCGGGCACCCCCATGCGGCCTCGATCTTTTCCGTCCACCCCCCAACGAATGCGGGTGCTCTCCACCCAACGCCGAATAGGTTCCAAATCTTGCTCTTGCAGACCAAATCGCTTTCTTACTGCCGGCGACTCCAAAACATCCAGAATCTGTGTTTGACCGAAACGGCTTCCATATAAACCAAGTATTTCCAAAAACACCTCTACAACCTGCCCTTCCCTTCGGGCACTGCGATCGGCAACACTATAGGGAATTTTTTTTTCTCCCTCTCGTCTCCCCTCAAACACGGAAAAAATGTATGGAGCGTATTTGCTGATGTCAGGCGTCATGACCAGAATGTCCCCCGGCTCAAGATCGGGATTAGTTTCAAAAAAATCTAAAAGATGGTCATAGAGCACCTCGATCTCACGCATAGGACTGTGGCAGGCATGAACCTGTATGGAGTTATCGTTTATGGTGATTGTTTTTTTCTCCCATTCCCCACTCCCCCGGTCCCTCAAATTAAGGATATCGGATTGAAGACAGGAAAGAAGCCCCCCCCGGTCCGGGTCTTCAAATCGCGTTTCTTCAGCATGAGGAAGATTTTCCGGAATTTGCTCAAAAAGATCGAAGACCTTTTGGAAAAAATGTGCTCCCTGTTTGCCCATGGAAGCCAGAAGAGGATGCCCTGTATCTAAATGGAGTTCATCAGAGGAAAGGGCCTTGCCATTGATTTTTTTCCTTCCGATTTTTTTCTGTATCTTGGCGGCCTCCTTCTCCGAGACAATATCAAACCAAAACTCCCGGCAGGGACTCATAAGAAAAAGATTTACCTCAAGGTGCCGGGCCACGGAGGCGAAAACATCCATATACATGGGAGCAAGATTAGAGATGCCAAAGATAGATACTCGCGCAGGAAATTTTTCCGGGTCGATGGTTGTTTGGCCAACCCTTTCGAGAAATACCTTTCGAAGAGCGGCTATATGCCCGGCCGCAGCACTACCCACTAAGTCCCGCCAGAGCCGAGCCTGCCAATGGTCCTCTTTTCCTTCCTCCCAAGCAAATATCCACTCGGGCCGGAATACCATATAGCGGTCAAAAATCTTAGCCAGTTGCTCGGCCAACTGAAGCCGTTTCAGGTTGTTAGCTTCATCACCAAGATATTTGCGCAGGACCTCAAAACCTGCTTTTCCAGTGCAGAAGGAAAGGCTTTTCATAATCCGCCAGGTAAGTGCCTTTGGGTCGAAGGGATCATCATCAGGGATGTCTGGCGTCACCATTTTGAACAGCTCGCGGATAACTGCCTTGGGGAAAGGATAGCGGCCGTTGCCCCAGATGCCGAATTTTTGGGCAAGCTTCATGGAGATCCACCGCTCCATCCCCTTGCTCTGAACCACGATAATCTCCTGGTCCAAAGGAGATGGGAGAGGCCCCTCAAGAACTTGAGCCAGGTATTCAAATAAAATTTCCAGCCGGTTACTGGTAAAAAGACGAAAACCTGCCATCGTATACGTTCACTGTCTTAAAATCAAAAAATGGCTGGGAAGCCGCAGAAAAAAATGATAATCCCTATGTTATTGAACTGTTTTTCTGAAAAATTATAGAATACTCCCATTTACCGAAAATGCTAAGACTGGCATTTTCGGTAAATGGAAAAATAGGCCCATTAAAAAATGTTAATTTTTAATTTCTCTGCCCGCTTCTGTGCATTGAGTACCTGCTCTTTTTGATTTTCCAGCCAGCGCTGCTTTGATTTTTTAAACATAATGGATATTTCTCTATTATAGTAATATTAATACTATATCAATCTTCCCTGAAAGAATAAAGAGTATAATGGCGGCAATGCTCATTTTACTATTTTTATGCAAACCCGGGCTTTAGCGCTGCTGCAAAAAATAGGTTTTAGCAAGGATTATACAAAAGGATAGAAAAATAATGTATGCTTAGGCGGACATTTTTTACCATTGACGATTAGCAAAAACTGCAATACAATGGCAATCTTAAAAGGATTGAGGGGATGAAAAAATGAAAATGTCCATAGATAAAAAATTAAATACAGAAAAAATAACTCCTCATTTAATAGATTATATAGTTGAGAAGATTGTTAGAGAAATTAAACCGAAAAAAATTATCCTTTTTGGTTCCTATGCAAGGGGTGATTTTAACCGTCAGAGTGACCTTGATCTATTTATAATTAAAGAGGGGAAAGAATCAAGTCGTATAGTTAGGCGCAAAGTAGATGCATTACTGTGCGGTCGGCGGTTTCCGGTGGATTTAATTGTGAGGAAACCAGAGGAAGTAGAATGGAATTTTAGAGCTAAAAATCCTTTTTATCTACACCATATTTTCAAGGATGGGAAGGTACTCTTTGAAAAAAAATAAAGAAGCAACTTCTTCTGCATATCTTAAGCAATAGTGATCATCACTTCCATCGGTGTATTAATTCACATAGTAGGCTACGGCAAAAATTGGAATATTTTGTGTAAAAATAAATACTCCGGCTTCCAATTAAAATCTTATTATCCCATATCCCAGCCTTATTAAATCGTTTAATGGAAATTGGGGTCCGTCCCCAATTTTACCAGAAAATTTCAAAGGCTCCTTCAAAACATACCGGCGTAATTAGCCTTTTTGATACAGAGTTTGTCATAAAAGGGATATTTCCGAAAGAACTGTCCAAAAATTTTCATAAGGCATTTGAACTTCGCCAACGATCTGATTATAAGGTCATCAAACCAGTGACGAGCGACAGAGCTGAAGAAATACTCCGAAAGGCAGAGCATTTTCTCGAAAGTGTAAAACCCTACCTTCAAATCTGCTGATATAGTATTTCAGATATTAAATTTTATGCACTAATTTTGCAAAAATATAAGACAGTGAAAAAAACGAGAGGAAGTGTCAAAGCAAAAGGTGTTAGCCGCCTGCAGGCAAGGAGGAACAAAACAAAATATAAAGATGAGAACAAAGTATAAATACGTAGAGAATAAATATAGCCACCAGGGTAGTGCGGACATATTTAAAATGAATTCGTATACATAAAAAAATTAATCCTATACTGGTAAGTCCATACTTTATAAGAAAAAAGGAGGTAATATTTTTATTCAGAAAATAAGCCATAATTGGATTCATTTCTGATGCCCCCATAAAAAAAACATTAATAACAGTAAAATATCCATCCATAATGCATAAACATAAAATGGCGCACAACAGGACCAAAAGGCCATGGCTATATTGATCAACATACATTTGTCGCTTATCGGCCTTCCTTCGTCTCTGACCTCTCTTTCCCATTACCATATATCTACTCAAGGCAAAGGTCGGCCGAGCCCGCCGATCCTTTTTTGAACGACGATCACGAAAATCACATCGATCCTTTTTTATATGGCTTGAAGCACACGTCAAATTGTATATTGTCATATTTATAAAGTAACCGATTCAGTTTAATATATCCAATTTATATTACACTCCATATAGCGGTTGGATAAATAAGCAAATAAATGAAGCAAAAATCGTTCCATAAAATAGCATAAAAACGAAATCTTTTTTTGTAATACTCGGCGAGTGCATAAATTACGCTTTTTAAATTTCACCACAGAGGACACAGAGAACACAGAGTTTCTTATTCCAATATGTTTTGATAGGGGATTATTTGGGAAAAAATTCTTATGATGGGCACGGGAATATTATGATTGATGGCCCTGGGAATGTATTATTGCAAATAAAGCGCATATCCTTCTTTCTTCAATTCAGATCTGAGTCCGGCCGGACGATCAAAAAATTGATAATCGGCTTGCCATTTTCCTTTCAGGGGGTCATATCTGACAACAGATGTTGATTCTTTGCCTGTTTCCTGGCTGACTTTTTGAAAAAAATTCTCCGGCCGGATCACTGGCGGGTCTTTATCATTATTGATTATTTTAGATAAAGAATAAAAGTTGAGGAGATTCATTCCAGAAAAAAGATCAGTAAATGGATTAAATATTAAAGGGCTATCCTCTGCTTCGGGGAAGGAATAATATATACACCCGGGCTTTTGCTGATTTATATATACCAACCATCCCCTGCCAAATGAGAAAGAAAAATTCCCATCATAGGATGGTCCCAAGGTCAGCCACGTTGATGTCTCAGATTGGTAAGTCTGTATTTTTAAAAAAGGAATATTTTGATCCATCAGGGAATTCCATTCCAGCCCCTGGGGAAAAGTTACAAAATTTAACCCATAACAAAGAGTAAGCAATTCTTCAAAATATTCATAAGCCCCTATGTCCGGTTTGTTATTAATAATTCTAGGATTACCATCTCTATCAGTTGAAGGCAAATTTGGTATGTTGGGATCACCTTTATCAATACAGGGAGAATCGGATTTCAGATGGTAGTCACCTGCATTGGGATCAACAAATAGGGGATTGACATCGATAATACCCGTGCCATTAATATACCCATTTTGGATATTGGAGTGAGTGATTGTAGAGGCGCTATCAAATATATGCATTTCATCCGGTGTGTCGCCCCAAAGAATAGAATTGCTAATAGTGGGAAATGAAAACTCGTAGCAACTAATTCCACCACCGCAGTCGGCTGAATTTTTCGTAATAATACAATTTATAATATTTGGTGAGGAAGAATCGCAGTAAATTCCACCACCATCTTCGGAGGCCTCATTTCCAGAAATCAGGCAATTGACAATAGTGGGAGAAGAGAAGTCATAACATTCAATCCCGGCCCCACAGTCGGCTGAATTATCAATAATGTTACAATTTTTGATGCTGGGTGAGGATAAGTAGTCACAACAAATTCCACCGCCCCAGGCACCTGAATTTCCGGTAATGCTGCAATTAGTTATGCTGGGTGAGGAAGAATCACAATAGATTCCACCACCATCCTCAGAGGCTGAATTGTTAGAAATCAGGCAATTGCTTAGAGTTATTGAGGAAGAGTCGCAACAGATTCCGCCACCAAATTCATCAACTGAATTCCCGGTAATGCTGCAATTAGTTATGCTGGGTGAGGAGGCGTAGCAATAAATTCCACCGCCATCTACTGATGAGGTATTTTCGGCAATTATACAATTGCTGATTATAGGTGAGGAGTGCTCACAACAAATGCCAGCGCCCCAACTGCCTGAATTATCGATGATAGTACAATCAATAAGCCTCGACAAAGAAGAATTAAAATAATAAACTCCTCCGCCATTGTCGGATGAATTTTTCGTAATAGTGCAATTGGCAATAAGAGGTGAAGAGGAATATTCACAACAGATGCCGGCGCCCCAGTTACTGAAATTCTCAGTAATTATGCACTTGGCTATGGTAGGGGAAGAGGAGTTACAATAAATTCCGCCACCAAAATTATCATGGCCGTTTCGAACTTTAAGGCCACTTAATAGTGAATCGCTTCCTTCCCCATCACTAAAAGTAACCACTATCCCTGCTTGATTGCCGTCAATAATAGTATTGGCTACCATATCAAAATTGTTGGGGTCTATACTCCTTACAGTTATCGCCTTACCTAAAAAAGTAATGTTCTCATAATAAATCCCTTCATGTACAATAATCACATCTCCCATAGTAATATTAGGATTATTAATCACTTCTTGAATACTGTTTCCAGGATAAACATCTATCTCCACAGCAGTAACTAATGGAAGATAAGTTGTTATAGCCATTAATAGAATCGCTGCCCCAAAAATCAAAGATATAGGTAAAACGAAGCCCCTGTTCATAAATCCTTGCCCCATTTTCTCCTTTCAATGGAAATGAAAGAGTTCTGCAAAATAACTCTAAACTGTCATTTTGAAGAGCTTTAGCGATGAAAAATCTTATTAAAAACAAATCATTAAAGATTCCTCGCGGAGTTTACACTGAACGTAGTGAATGTGCTCGAAATGACAAAATAGCTTATTTTGCACAATCTATTAAAATGACAAAAAGAGATTTCCGCTCATACACTAAATAATTATTCGATGATTAGGAAATGATGAGTAAGAGTAAATAGATCCGAAACCAAGCTGAAATAAATTCATTACTCTCTAAGGGAGGTTGAAATCTAAGCTCTAAGCTAAGAAGATTAAAATTTATTCTTTTAAAAAATACACTATTTTGGGTTAATTGTCAAATAAATATTTATTGGTACAATGATCTAAGAAATACTCCAAAATTAGATGAGATGGTTTCGTAAAAAGTTAAACTTATAAAAATAGTATCTAATAGAATCAAATAGTTATAATGCCTAACCATGTTAATTTAGGACTTTTTACGAATTCATCAGATGAGGTTTAAGGAATAAGAAGGGTTTACAGAGAAATAGAAAAATAAAAAAATCGGGGAAAGTAAGGGAACATCAATAATAAGCACAAATATAGGAGTAAGGGATTAAGAAGGGCTCAAAAGAAAAGTATAGGTACAGTCGTCTGCAAATTTTATAAAATGAGCGTGGAATTTTCTTTTCAGTTGTTCTGTTTGCTACAGGAAAGTGTGATGATCTAATTAAGTCTAAAATTTTCACATGAGATCATTAAGTCAACTAAGCGAACTATCAGCCGAAAATGTCAGTGTAAAAAGGGCAATTCATGAGTATAGGGAAACAGCCTCTGCATTTACCTTACTTCCCCCATTTTTTTTGCTCTCAATTAAAGTTATCGGCTGGTATTCAGACACCATTCGGAAATAAAATGCCTGGTTTTAAAATCTTTATTAAAAATCTATAAAAAAAGGCGACTTGAAAAAAACAAGTCGCCTTTATACTCATTTATAGATTTTCAGGTATTAAATTTCATACTGTCGCGCAAGGTTTTGGCTCTTCATTTTGGCAGGGCTAAAGCCCTGCGCTACTTTCGTCTGAATATCGATTACGAAATTATTTTCCTAAAAATTTATAGGTAATTATTTTGTAGCTCGCTCTAAAATTTTATACATCCGATCCACCATATTGCGGGGCTCCATAAGAAGATCAGCGGCAATCAAAGCATTATCATAAAGTTGCTCGCCAACAATTTTAGCAAAATCCGCATCCTTCTCCCGAAGTTCGGCCAAATGCTTTATCAATGCATGCCCGGGATTAATTTCCAGGGTCAATTGCGAAAGGTTGTCCTTAACATCCTGATTTACCGCCTTCATAACCCGCTGCATGGCGCTACTCATAGAACTATCGGGATTGACCACAATGGCGGGGCTTCCTACTAATCTATGAGACTCTACTACCTCTTTTACCCTATCGCCCAAAACCTCCTTTAACCACTTGGTTAAAGATTTAAGTTCTTTTTCACTCAAGGGCTCTTGGGACTTTGCCCCTTCTTCCTTTTCTTCTTTCGCTTCTTTTTTCGCTGATTCGGGCAGCTCAAGATTACCCTGATCTGCTGATAAAAGCTTTTTGTCCTCAAATTCCTGGAGATTCGTCATAACAAAATCATCAATGGGCTCATGGGTATACAGCACCTCTATATCGCTGCTTCGAAAAGCCTCAAGATAAGGACCTGCCTCAATAACTTCCCTTGAAGGGCCGTTAAAATAATAAATGGCTTTCTGCCCCTTTTTCATTCGCGTTATATACTCACTTAAGGAAGTCAACTTTCCTTTTTCGGTTTTAGAGGATTCAAATCGCAAAAGCTTGGCGATTTCTTTCTGACGGCTGAAATCATTAGCCACTCCCTCTTTCAGGAACTGTCCAAAGGTATTCCAAAACTGGGCATATTTCTCAGGATCCGATGAGGCTTGCTCTTCTAAAAATTTAAGCATACGATTGCTTATTACCTGACTGAGCTTCCTGACTAAGGTATTGTCTTGCAAGGTCTCCCGGGAAATATTTAAAGGCAAATCTTCACTGTCAATTACTCCGCGTAAAAACCTCATCCATTCCGGCAATAAGCCCTCAGGGTGCTTGGCAATGAGTATTTTGCGGCAATGTAAATCCACACCCCTTTCCATCTTCCCGAAACCGAATCGCTCAAAATTTTCTTTGGGAACAAAAAGAAGAGAGTTTATAGTCAGGGGAGCATCTACGTTAAAATGTAATCGGTACATGGGTTCGTCAAAGGCATTGGCTACAAACTTATAAAATTCAGTATATTCCTCCTCCTTAATCTCATTTTTATTACGAGTCCAGATGGCTTTAACAGTGTTTACTTTCTCTCCCTTCACTAAAATAGGGAAGGGAACGAAGTTGGAATATTGGGTGATAATTCGCTTGATGGTTTCCAGCTTGGCAAAATCATGGGCATCTTCCTTAAGTTCCAAAATTATTTTTGTACCCCGGCGTAAACCATCAGCCGGCTGTATAGTGTAACTGCCTATACCGTCACTGGTCCACTCCCAACCCTGATCATCCAGCCTAAAACCCCTGGTTTGGACCCTTACCTTGTCAGCAGCCATAAAAGCAGAATAAAATCCTACGCCAAACTGGCCGATTAAATTCACATCTTTGCGGGCAGTTTCAGCCAATTGGCTTATAAAACTGTGCGCCCCTGAATGCGCTATGGAGCCCAAATTGGCAATTAATTCATCATGTGTCATACCTATGCCGACATCGGCAATAGTAAGAGTATGCTCTTTCTCATCCATAGTAATCGAAATTTCTAAAGATAGATGTTCATCAAAAATCTGTTTATGAACAAGGCTTTCGTGGCGAAATTTTTCCAGAGCATCGGCGGCGTTGGAAATTAATTCCCGAACAAAAATTTCACGCTCCCTATAAAGGGAATGGATAACTATATCCAAGACCTGTTTTACCTCTGCCTGGAATTGATGTGTTTCAACGGCATTGGCCTTAGTATCTGCTGGCATAAATAGTAACCTCCTCTATAATTAATTCTTAATCAAACCTTAATGTATTCTTAATCAAGCCTTCTGCAAAAGAGCACTCATCTGTCATTTCGAGAAACTTTAGCAACGAGAAATCTTTCTAAAAAAAATCGCAGTGTTTGCAATGAACCTAGTGAATGTACTCGAAATAACAAAACACCTAATCCTATTTATTCTTAATCTTTATTGAAGTTTATCCCTTATGCAATGAAAGAGATAGATAACATGAAGTAACCATTCAGTCCCCTCAGGTACTTCCCCTTGATTGGGGAAGCCGGGTGGGGGGTGAAATAAAGCATCGCCCTCCCCTAACCCCTCCCACCAAGGGAGGGGAACTGAATGGACACAAGGAGGGGGACTGATATGGATACAAAATGAATTACTTCTCAGTAAACTCTGCGTCAATTACATCCTCATTACTTCCCGAACCTCCCGAAGGTGCAGCCTCCCCTTCCGGTCCGGCACCTGCCTCTGGGCCCCCACCTGCCTGCGGCCCTGCTCCAGGGCCCGGTTGCCCTTGCTGTGCAGCAGCCGAGGAAAGGGCATAAGCAGCCTGTTGTAAATCACTTTTAAGTTGTCGAATTTTATCAACCGGAGCATCCTCTTTAATGGCCTGACGAATATCAGCGATCAATTGCTCACAGCGACCCTTTTCATGAACCGGCACCTTATCACCCAATTCTTTTAAGGTCCTCTCTACCTGATAGGCCAAGGAATCCGCCTGGTTGCGCTCTTCAATGGTTTCTTTCCTCGTCTTATCTTCCTCTGCATGGGCCTCTGCTTCCCTGACCATACGTTCGCTTTCTTCTTTGTCCAAATTGGTAGACCCACTGATGGTAATTTTTTGCTCTTTAGCAGTGTCTTTATCCTTGGCGGAAACATTCAAGATCCCATTAGCATCTATATCAAAGGTAACCTCAACCTGAGGGACACCCCGAGGTGCTGGGCGTATCCCTTCCAATTTGAATCGGCCAAGTTGACGATTATCCTTGGCCATTGGTCTCTCGCCTTGTAAAACTACAATATCTACGGCCGGCTGGCTGTCTTCGGCTGTAGAGAAGACTTCTGATCTGCGGGCCGGGATGGTTGTGTTACGATCTATTAGCTTGGTCATAACTCCCCCCAAAGTTTCCACACCAAGAGAAAGAGGAGTTACATCAAGAAGCAAAATATCTTTTACATCTCCTTGAATAATACCGGCTTGAATAGCTGCTCCAACGGCCACCACTTCATCAGGGTTCACCGACATATTGGCCTGTTTGCCGCCGGTTAATTTGCGCACCAGTTCCTGCACCGCCGGCATACGAGTTGAACCTCCCACCAGAATTACTTCATCAATGTCTTTTTCCGCCAGTTTAGCATCGCTCAAAGCCTGTTTGACCGGCTGCATACAACTGTCCACCAGATGATGAGTCAATTGCTCAAACTTGGCCCTGGTCAAGGTCATATTAAGATGCTTGGGACCGGCTGCATCAGCGGTAATAAAGGGAAGATTGACACTTGTTTGAGCCATACTCGACAATTCACATTTTGCCTTTTCCGCAGACTCATAAAGCCTCTGTAAGGCCTGTCGATCATTGCGCAAATCAATCCCCTGCTCCCGTTTAAATTCATCAGCCAACCAGTCCACTACACACTTATCAAAATCATCTCCTCCCAGGTGCGTATCACCTGAAGTGGAGCGAACTTCGCAAACGCCCTCACCTACTTCCAGAATAGAGACGTCAAAAGTTCCACCTCCAAGGTCAAAAACCATAATGGTTTCATTCTTCTTTTTCTCCATACCATAGGCCAGGGCAGCCGCTGTAGGCTCGTTAACTACACGAAGCACTTCCAGACCGGCAATTTTGCCCGCATCCTTGGTCGCGTGCCGCTGAGCATCATTAAAATAAGCCGGTACAGTAATAACCGCCTGTTTTACTTTCTCCCCCAGATAACTTGAGGCGTCGTCTACTAATTTGCGAAGCACTTGAGCCGAAATTTCTTCCGGGGCATATTTTTTCTCTTTTATATCAAAACGAACCGCGTCATTGGGACCTGGTTCCACTTTATAGGGAACAATTTTCATTTCTGAGCCCACTTCCGCATAATTTCGACCGATAAAACGTTTCGTCGAATAAATAGTGGATTGTGAATTCATGACCGCCTGCCGTTTGGCTACCTGTCCCACTAAGCGTTGGCCGTCATCAGTAAAAGCCACCACTGAAGGGGTAGTTCTGGCCCCTTCGGCATTGGCTATTACCACAGGCTTGCCGCCTTCCATTACAGCGACACAAGAATTAGTAGTACCTAAATCGATTCCAACTGCTTTAGCCATTCTTTATACCTCCTCTAATTAATAAAAGATACACGATAAAATTATATGATCTTGATTTGTGCGGTGTTTTTTCAGCCTTTTACAAACCTAAACAGTGTCGGGATATGCATAATTAATGCCACCTTTAGCATAACATTTTTATATTTTAATATCAATAGGTTACAAATAAACAGGCGAGTGATTATGAAAAATAATCTTACTGTGACGTCGCATGCGACGTTAAACTCAACTCTTTCTTCTCGATAACAACGATATTAATAAATCTTGATGAATTCGTAAAAAGTCTTTTTTACAAAATTTGGGTTACATAAATTCAATAAGTTATGTTCTGCGAAGCCCTCAATTTTGGACTTTTTACGAGGCCATCAATCTTTATTCTACCCAAAAAAATAAAAATATTACAAAACTATGAATAATGGTACTTTTATACTTGACTAAAATCAAAGAATATTTCATTATTAAAAAAATATTCAATTGTCTTTTTATTAAATCTTAGAAGGGATGAGTATATGTATTAAACTCAAAAACTTAAAGAAGGGAAATAGACAAATGAATCAAGACCCCAGCAAAATGTATAAATTTTTAGAGGCTCTAAATATGTATGGCCCTCCTGAAAGCTCAATAGAAAAAAAACTGAATCAAATATGAAAAATAAACAAATATATCCTTCTTCATATCAATCAAATAAATGTGATGGGCAATGTGTTGATTGCTTTTCAGTCTTTTGTATGAAGGAATCTATCTGAGCATTATCCAATGAGAATTGAAGAAAAACTGGGCCCAGAAACTTCCCTTTTTATTCCTTTCAAGAAGATATTCAAAAGGCGACTGAATTTTTTTATTGGCGGGACTGTATAATTAGTAAACTCACCACCCGCACGGCCCTATCGCTTGCGGGGGGGGTCGACTCCGCGATGGTGGCTTTAAACCACCACCTTGGCAAGGGGATGCTGCCTCTTTCGATTCATTATCTGGCCTCAGGCTTTCCGAATTGCCATTCCCCCTCTAATGAATTCTATTGTCGCTCTGTTGAAGGACACGGCGCTCATTTCTATTATTTCAGTAAGTGAAGTAGTCCGGGAGGCTCAATCTATAATCAGTGTGACCTTTAACCCTATGAAGTATTATTTAATTGTTTGCCTGATGTTTTTTGTCTTTACCTTTCCCTTAATGAAATTGGCCGATCGTTTAGAAAAAAAAATCTCATTATTATCCTTTTGGCCTTGGGTTTGTTAAATATTTCCGCCTCTTCTTATGCTTATACTGGCGCATCAACGACAAGTTCAATAGGAAGCATTTAGTTATTTCTTATCACTTTATGGTAAGATAAACATGGAACCAATTGATTTTTTGAACTAACTCTTGTATATTAGCTAAAGTTATGCTTTGCCTTGTAAGAGATGGTAATCTTTTCAAGATGATATGGTTTCTTTATGATTGATTCGATCCTACGCAGACTCTTACCTTGGTAAAAAAAAGCGAAGGGAAAGTAATGTGTAGCCGCAATAGGAAAATCTGCTTTAACGAGGAACAGGTAAAAAAGGTGAAAAATTTTTTTGTTCAACAGGATGATGTTGCCTTTGCCTTGTTGTTTGGTTCTGTTGCCACGGGGAGGGATACCCCCATCAGTGATATTGATATTGCAGTATATTTTAAAGAAAAAAAAGAGGCTTTAAGATTAGGAGAAAGGCAGATAGATTGTACATGCGCTTTGATGAGAATTTGTAAATTTAGCAAGGTAGATGTGGTGGTTCTCAATTTGGCGAATCCTTTTCTTGGCTTTCAGGTTATCAAATACGGCCGCCTGATTTATGCTGAAGATGTGAGAGTGTTTTATAAATTTAAAGCAGCCGCTTTAGGCAGGTATCAAGATATCAGGCAAATGTATGATTTATATGATAAAGCGGCAGAGATCAATTTAAGGGGGGGGGGATATGGTTGATGTGCCGGTAGTGCGCAGGATATTAAATTTTTTAAACGATGGTTTGGAACACCTTAAATCTAAACAGCATGTATCGCTTGAAAAATATAAAAAAGATAGGGACATACAAGCGATTGTCGAGCGAAGATTAGAAACGGCTATTCAATCTTGTATTGATATAGGGAATCATATTATAGCCAGTGAAAATATGGGGAGTCCTTCCGATTATGGAGAGATATTTCTCATATTGGCGAAAAAAGGAGTTATTAATGATGGACAGGCAAATAAGCTCCTAAGGATGGCAGGTTTTAGAAACATACTTATTCACGAGTATAGAGATATTTTGATTGAAAAAGTCTACGATATCCTTCAGAACAGATTATCTGATTTCTATAAATTTGCCGAGGCTATTTTGGATTATTTAGAAAAAATAAAAATAAATTGAATCTACCAATTTTCGTCTTTTGAATAAACACATACTGTCAAGTAAAAACATTTTTCATGCATTATATTTCCGCTTTCTACACCCTGATTTTTGAAAAAGCCTACCTTTAAATCTTATAATACCTAACCCGGACAAGGAGGAACCAAAAAGGTATATATGTAAGGTTTTTATGTATGGTAGGATCTGATGAAATCCTTGTAAGAGTCGTCAATTACAGAAGGTTACAGGTTGACAATAAAGTGCCTGTAAAATATAATTGATTATCTGATTAGATTAAGAATTCTGCAAACAAAGTTCATTATGAATGATTCATAGAAATTTTTAGATAGTAAATTTTATGAAATTATTTTTCTGAAAATTTATAGTTTTTAGTAACCGGTTATAGTATAGGATATAGGATTGGTAATCGAAAATCTGCTATGAAAATTATCCGGGGCCTAAATAATATTACTCCTGACACGCAAAACATCACTCTGACACTGGGCAACTTCGATGGATTGCATCTGGGCCATCAAAAAATTTTAAGTATGCTCACAGAACGGGCCAAAGAGCTAAAAATCCAAAGTATGGTCTTTACCTTTGAGCCTCACCCTCTGAGAATCATTGCTCCTGACCGATGTCCCCCTCTTCTTACTACCTTTCATGAGAGAATGAAATTGTTTCAAGAACTCAATGTGGATATTGTCATGTGCGCCCATTTTACAGAAGAATTTGCCGGCCAGCATCCGGCTGATTTTATCAAAAATATTCTTTGGGAAAAACTTCGAGTCAAGGAAATCTTTGTGGGATATAATTTTGCCTTTGGCCGGGGTAAAAAGGGGGGGATTGATATGCTTGAAAAATCCTCTCATCAATATCCATATCGAGTCCGGGTGGTAGAAGAGGTTAAAATCAAAGGAGAAAAAGTGAGCAGCACCGCCATTCGAAATTATATATCTCAAGGCAATCTGGAAAAAGCCAACCTCTTTTCAGGAAGGCCCTATACCCTGAGTGGAAAGGTCATAACCGGAAGTGGTCGAGGAAAATCATTGGGATTTCCTACAGCCAACATCGATGCAGGCAGCAAACTTATTCCCAAATTTGGCGTCTATCCGGCTCGAATTTACATTGGTGAAAAAAATTATAACGGGCTGGCAAATATTGGCCATAAACCAACATTTGGGGATTCACCCCCAGGCATAGAGGCTTATATCTTTAATTTTCAATCGAATCTTTACCAGCAATTTCTGAAAATCGAATTAATTAAACGAATTCGAAATGAAATTTCATTCCCTAATCATGGGTGCCTGATTCAACAAATTAAACAAGATGTTAAAGATGCCGAAAAAATTTTTGCCAATGAAACCAAAATGCCGGACAATCAGCACAAAGTATCATAGGAATAGAGACTTGGCGGGTCTAATATTTTCGGGTAAAAAGAAATAAAAAAATGCCTTCAAAAAATGTATCATTAAAAACAGAAGAGGAACTTAAACAAGCCATTAATCAGGAAAAGCTGCCTCAACATGTGGCTATTATTATGGATGGGAATGGTCGATGGGCCAAAAAGCGCCTTCTGACCAGAGTAATGGGCCACAGAGAGGGAATAAAATCAGTGAGAGCTATTGTCGAGGCTTCAGTAGAAGTAAAAATTCCGGTATTGACTCTCTATGCCTTTTCAGTCGAGAATTGGTCCCGCCCTAAATGGGAGGTAAATACCTTGATGAAGCTCCTGGTAGAATATCTCCGGAAAGAATTGGCAAAAATGATGAACCACAATATTCGTCTTATGTCTATTGGAGACGATAGCAAATTGCCTGATCCGGTCAGAGACGAATTGCACTATACTATTGGCCAAACAGGCCAAAATAAGGGAATGATTCTTAATTTGGCCCTCAATTATAGTGGCCACCAGGAAATCCTGGAGGCGACAAAAAAAATTGCCATTGATTTTAAAAAAGGAAAAATACAGGAAAAGGACATAAACGAAGAACTTTTCTCTCAGTACCTGTTTACACACGGTCTTCCAGATCCCGACCTTTTAATCAGAACGAGTGGTGAAATGCGACTCAGTAATTTTTTACTCTGGCAACTAGCCTATGCTGAATTCTGGATAACGCCGATCCTGTGGCCTGATTTCAGCCGGAAAGAATTTTATCAGGCCATTCTCAGTTACCAAACCCGGCAACGAAGATTCGGCAGGGTTATTGAAGAATAATGGATAAAATTGAAAAAATAGTTATACCTGAAAAAAAATGGGGGGGGGGGCATTTAAAACGAATCGCCACGGCTGCCTTTGGATTACCGATCCTGATCATCTTTATTATTTACACGACTCCCTTTTATTTTTGGCTGTTATTAGCCGGCTGTATCCTCCTTGGATTAATGGAGTTTTATCATCTTTTGACCAAAAATACTACTGATTGCCTTACTTTGACAGGATTAGGACTGGGGATTTTGGTAAGCATAACTTTTTTCAAAGGGAGCATAGCTTCAGTACCATCATCACTGGTTATTTCTCTAGTGGTGATTCTGCCTTTTTTTATCTCTCTTACCCAGGCCCAAGATTTTTCCATAGTAATACTGAAACTTTTCGGTACCATAGTTGGGGTCTTCTACGTGGCGTGGCTTCTCAGTCACCTCTTGCTGATTCGTGTATTGCCCCATGGGAAAAGCATGATTTTTTTCCTTCTTCTGGTGGTATGGACGGGTGATACTGCGGCCTTTTACACGGGAAAAATTTTCGGAAAACACAAATTGTCCCTGAGGATCAGCCCAAAAAAAACTATTGAAGGTGCGTTGGGTGGAACCTTTGGTAGTATTATCGTTTCAGCCATTGCCCATTTTACCTTTTTAAAACAAATAAATCTGGCCAATAGTATTTTTCTCGGTTTTTTGTTAAATGTATTCGGACAATTGGGTGATCTAACTGAATCCTTGCTTAAACGTGGATTCCGGGTTAAGGATAGCGGTACTTTAATACCGGGGCATGGGGGAATTCTTGATCGAATCGATAGTATTCTCTTTGCCGGGCCCGCACTTTATTATTATGTAATCTTGTATTTACATAGATAAAGATTTTAAAAAAATAACCCTTATAATATCAAAGTAATAAGGAGACTCAACTATTAATAAAAAGAAAAAAATTGTCCTTCTTGGATCAACGGGTTCAATTGGCATCAATACGTTGGATATTATCAGCCGATATAAAGAATTATATGAGGTAGTAGCTCTTGCTGCAGGATCGAACATAACTCTCTTGCTGAAACAGGTGAAACAATTCCGGCCAAAAATCGTTTCAGTCCAGGGGCCAATAGATAAAGCAACCTTCCGGCAGGAGATACAATCATGTAATTGTGAACTGGTAACCGGTCAAGAGGGGTTACTCCAAGCAGCTAAATATCCGGAGGCGGACCTTGTAGTCTCGGCTATTTCCGGGGCGAGTGGATTAATCCCTACGTATGAAGCCGTTGTTTCTGGTAAAGACATTGCTTTGGCCAATAAAGAGACACTGGTTATGGCCGGCAAAATTATTAAACAAAAAGCCCAAGAGAAAGGGGTACAAATTCTGCCCATAGACAGTGAGCATTCAGCTATATTTCAATGCCTTATGGGGAATGACCATCAGGAAATCAAACGGCTCTTGTTAACTGCATCGGGTGGGCCATTTTTCTTTACTCGCCGGGAAGAATTCTGTAATATAAGTTATCAGAAAGCCCTTGAACATCCAACATGGAGCATGGGGGAAAAAGTAAGCCTGGATTCTGCTACATTAATGAATAAAGCTCTGGAGGTTATCGAAGCCAAATGGCTCTTTGACCTTCCCATAGAAAAAATTGAGGTGATCATTCATCCGGAAAGTATTGTCCACTCAATGGTCGAATTCTGTGACGGAAATATACTGGCCCTCCTCTCTGTGCCCGATATGCGTCTGCCGATTCTCTATGCCCTTTCCTATCCTACAAGGATCCCTCTTGATCTTCCTTCTCTGGATCTGCCTCGGATGAAATCACTTAATTTTTACGCTTCAGACACAAAAAAATTTCCTTGTCTTCAATTGGGCTATCAGGCAATCCGACAGGGAGAAACTATGCCTGCTGTTTTAAACGCTGCTAATGAAGTTGCCCTGAAAGCCTTCAAACAAGGCTTGATTGGCTTTTCCGATATTCCAATAATTATAGAAAAAACATTAAACTGTCATCAACCTGCGCCTCTTCGAGAAATTGAAGATGCCCTCTGGGCTGACCGTTGGGCTAGGAAGCAGACCCGGGACATTATAGGGAGATTTGTATGATTACCATAATTGTTGCTTTTCTCGTTTGTTTAGGGATCTTAATCTTTATTCATGAATTTGGCCATTTCATTGTAGCTAAGGCCATTGGGATTAAGGTTGAAAAATTTTCTCTGGGGTTTGGCCCCAAAATCCCGGGACTAGGATTCAAAAAGGGAGACACTGAATATATGGTTTCCGCCCTCCCTCTTGGAGGTTATGTCAAGATGGCCGGGGAAAATCCTGATGAGGAATTGGAGGGGAAACCTTTCGAATTTTATTCTCGAACTCCTTGGGAACGAATGCAAGTGGTCTTCAGTGGACCGATGATGAATTTAATATTGGCAGCCGTCTTGATGAGCACTGTCTTTTTTTTGGGAAAAAAAATCCCTCTTTACCTTACTATGCCGCCAACAATCGAATGGATTGAGCAGGAATCCCCTGCAGAAGAAGCCGGGTTTCAGATTGGAGATAAAATCATCAGTATCAATAATCAAAAAATTGCTGACTGGGAAGAACTTCAGACACAAATTGCCTCCAATGCCGGAGCAGAGCTTCAAATTAATGTCGAACGAAATAAAAAAATCATTACTCTCACTGCCACCCCTAATGAAGTAGGGGCTATGGGCTTAGGATCACTGGGTATTCAGCATCCTATTCCCCCAAGTATTGGAAGTATAACCGGGAATCCGGCAAAAAAGGCGGGGTTGGAAGCCGGAGATCTCATCGTCAGCATTAATGGCATTCCTGTACACCATTGGTTCGATATGGCTCAATTAATTCAGGAACACCCTGAGAAACAAATTACCTTGACCATTCAACGAGGGGAAGATCAATTTCCCATAGAAATTGTTCCTGCCCTAGACCCGGAAACCAAAAAAGGGCTTATCGGCATTACCCAACCTGTGGGAGAAACCATCGTCATGAAATACGGCCTTCTGGCAGCTACGCAAAAGGGCTTTGCCGAGACTATTAAACTGACCAAGCTTACCTTTGAATTTTTATTTAAACTCATTCAGGGCAAAACCTCACCCAAATCCCTTGGCGGCCCCATTATGATTGCTCAAATTGCCGGGGCCTCCGCTAAATCCGGCTTGACTGATTTTCTTTACTTCATGGCCTTCTTAAGTCTTCAACTGGGAATTCTCAACCTTTTCCCCATTCCGGTGCTCGACGGGGGACATCTGCTCTTTTTCATTATTGAAATGATCGCAGGAAAACCTATGAGTATTAGAAAGAGAGAAATCGCTCAACAAATAGGATTCAGCATCCTGATACTTCTCATGGTTTATGTCTTCTACAATGATATTATGAGGTTTTTTGTGCATTAAGGAAAAAATTTCTCATATTATTGTGAAAAATTATAAACCATACATTTGCGACCGGCCTCAAAATGGACCTCCATTTTTTTGGCAGTAATAACTTTGGTGACAATCCCCATGCCGAACTTATTATGGTTGATTATATCGTCAACTTCATAAGAATCAGCCATATTGTAAGGCTTGGCCGAAGCCAAATCTTTCTTATCGAGAGTTGCCCTCCATAATTCTTTCTCTTTTTCCACACCTCTTTTCGTTTTGGTTCGTTTCTTTGCCGGCGTCTTCTTTGGGGCCTTCTCCTTTGATCCATCGGAATCTTTTTCTGCCTTTGCTTTGGCCCGACTACCCGGTTCACTCGCCCTATATACGTGCTGCCCATGGCAAGTAAGACATTCTACTTTTTTGGGACGTTTCCCTACCATGGCTGCCACTACGTGGGTTAAGATTATTTTACACTTTGTACAATAAGCGTCAATTTCCATACCTACCGTGATTTCTTTTTTTATGATGTTCTCCCCCTTTCCGGAATAATTAAAAATTCTGCAAAATAAAATAGTTTGTCATATCGAGTAAACCGAGAGACCTTTAACTATATATTTGCAATAGGATTTCTCGTCGATCAAATTCCTCTATTAGACAGTTTAAGATTATTTTGCAAAACCTCTAAATAATTAAAAAGATGATTGTTCATAAATTACTTTGGACACTCGATTCCAAACGGAAATAAAACTTCCCTTTATCTTTGCGCCGGCAGCATTATAATGTCCTCCACCATTAAATACTCCGGCTATTGCAGCTACATTAACCCGACCTTTGGATCGAAAGCTGATTTTAAAAAAATCTTTTGAAACCTCCTTGAATAAAAGCGCCACCTCGACTGAATCAATAGCCAAGGGATAATTAACAAAACCCTCAGTATCTTCCCTAGTGGCCCCATATCTTTGAAAAACATCTTTACCCAAATAAATATAGGCAATCTTCTGATCCTCAGTTAATTTTAGATTTGAAAGTGCAGATGCCAAAAATAAAAGTTGAGAGGAGCTTTTCCTTTCATATACCTGGCTGGCAACTCTGGAGGGATCAACTCCTGCCTCTATTAAATTGCCGGCTATATGTAAACATTGAGAGGAAGTATTACTATACCGAAAGCATCCAGTGTCAGTTAAAAGTCCGGTATAAAGATTTTCCCCTATAGATACATCCATGGGAATAGACAAAGTATGCCACAAATGATAAATCATCTCGGATGTGGAAGACATTCGCGGATTCACCCAATTTAAATGCCCAAATTGATCATTATTCAGATGATGATCAATGTTAATGTATTGAACCCCTTGAGGAAGGCTCAAGCCTGTTCTTTCCATTGAACCGCAGTCCAAAAAGAAAACAACTTCATATTCTTCCAAATTCTTATCGATCTGAGTTTTGATCCATTCAGCCCCTGGGAGAAAGTTGTATATATTCGGGATGGGATCTTTATTCAGAATGAAAAATTCCTTTTGCAATTTATTCAAAATAAAAGCCAAAGCTAATTGAGATCCAATGGAATCACCATCACCTCCCTCATGAGAGATAATCAAAAAATGCTGATATTTTTTTATCCATTCGGCGATTTGTTTAATAATATCGCTCATTTTTCATCATCATCCTTCAATCCGCCTTCATTTTTAATTTCCTGTAACAAGTCATAAATATGCATTCCCTCATCAACAGAAGTATCCATTTTAAAACTAATCTCGGGGGTACAGCGTAAACGAATTCTCTTTCCCAGTTTTCTTTGAATAAACCCTCGGGCACTTTTTAGCCCCTCAAAGGCCTCTTGTTTTTTGTCATCAGAGCCTATGATACTCACAAAAATTTTAGCATGTTGCAGATCAGAGCTTACTTCCACCCGCATAACACTCACAAATTGAATACGCGGATCATTAATTTCCCGAAGAAGGATGGAAGAAATCACCTCTCGGATGGTCTCTGCTATTCTATCCGATCGTTTATATTCTAACATTGCCTTATCTCCCGGCTCACCATATTTCGATTTTATACTGCCCAATAATTGCCAAATCAGTATTTTCCATAAAAGAAATTACCTTGCTAAAGGTGGCGTCTACTTGTTTTTTATCATTGCTAACCGTAGCAACTCCCAAAACCGCCCTCTGCCAAAGATTCTGTAATTCCACTTCGGCAATGGAAACATTAAATTTTTTCCTCACCCGATCCTTCAGGCTTTTAATAACCTTTCGTTTCGCTTTCAGCGAATTAGTTTCCGGAATATACAACTCTATTTTACAGACACCGACAATCATAGCTCATTAATTACACTATAGATTTTCAGATAGTAAATCTCACTAAAATATTTTTTTCGATCTTTTAGTAAACACGCGTCTATTATATCATAAAATCATATTTATGCTATAGGTTTTCAAAAAAATAATTTCACAATAAACAGGCATCCTTCATTTATCAGTTTACACTTTTTAAAAAAAGTATATCCTCACACAAAGCCACAAAGCACACAAAGTATTATGCTTTTCTTAGTGAACTCCGTGTCTTTGTGTGATACTAAAGAAAGTTTTTGTGTTCGCCAACGGTTGCACCATAACCATTTTCCTAATCACACGGTATCCTTTATTTATCAATTTATTTTTATCCTCACACAAAGACACAAAGCACACAAAGTATTATACTTTATGCTCATGATTTTTCTCTTTTACTTTTTCTTTGTGGCTCTTTGTCTTTGTGTGAAATTTTAAGAAAGTATAAACTACTTATTGTGCTTTATGAAAGATGCCAATAAACAGGAAATAGGTAATAGTATTGCGGGGTTTTTAACCAATAAAAATTTGTAAAATTTATTTATAACAACTTTTTTACTTATTTATTACGGATAATATACGTAAAAACCGAACAAGATATTAGCAGTTAGTCAAAAATAAAAAAATACACAGGGAGGGATGGTAAGACCAGTCAATGGTGTTGATTTAAGACAGTTATTATGATATTATATATATTTAGAGGCGAATAAACCATAGAAAGATATTAAGGCTATCGAGAATAGCATTGGGGAACGTCAATGAAGGATGAAAAAATCCCTAGTAAAAAAGAGCTGGAAAAAGACCTGAACGATTTTTTACAAAAAAAATATGGGGGAAGGATTCTCGGCGTACCGGTCTTCCCAAGAGAACCGGATATAGCCAGAGTAAACCAAAACGTTTCATCGGGCTTTCAATCTTCTTCGAAAATTAACTTTGATCTTCTTCCTCAAGAATTAAAAGAGTTTCTTGATCAATACGTCATCAAGCAAGATGAGGCTAAAGAAATTCTCTCAACAAAAATATGTACCCATTATCAACGCATCAAATTATTGCAGAACCCTAACCGATATCACAAATTCCAGGATATAGGTAATATTAAAAATAACATTATCATGTTAGGTTCTACCGGTGTTGGCAAGACCTATCTCATTAAACTCATCACCAGTAAAATCGGTGTGCCCTTTGTGAAGGGAGATGCCACTAAATTCAGTGAGACAGGGTATGTTGGAGGAGATGTGGAAGATCTGGTCCGCAATTTAGTTCATGAAGCTGACGGAGATATCCAATTGGCCCAGTACGGTATTATCTATATTGATGAAATTGATAAAATTGCCTCCCACGGCACCCATTATGGACTGGATGTTTCCAGAACAGGAGTGCAACGTACTTTATTAAAACCTATGGAAGAAACCGAAATTAATTTAAAGGTCCCCCATGATCCCTTATCCCAGCTTCAGGCCCTTGAACATTACCGGAAAACAGGTAAAACAGAGCCCCAAACCATCAACACTAAACATATTCTCTTTATTGTCAGCGGGGCTTTTACTGGGCTGGAAAAAATTATTCGGAAGCGCTTACATAAACAGCAAATCGGCTTTGGGGCCTCGCCCCCTCCCCAGGACAAATCAAAAATAGGATTGCTCAAAAAAGCTAAAGCTGAAGATTTTATTGAATATGGATTTGAATCGGAATTTATTGGAAGACTCCCCATTGTATCAGTTCTTGAGGACCTGAATGAAAAAGATTTATTTCAAATTCTTAAAAATAAAAATTGTCCCATTATTCTCAGCAAAAAATTTGATTTCAAAGTTTACGGCATTGACATTCAATTTGAAGACTCTGCTTTACAAAAATTAGCCAAACAAGCTTATAGTGAAAAAACCGGGGCCCGAGGCCTTGTCAGTGTCATTGAAAAAGCCCTTATCAAATTTGAACAGTTACTTCCCTCAACGAATATCGAGCGTTTGGTGGTTACTTCAGACTTGATTAAAAATCCGGAAACTGAATTAAACAAGCTCCTGGAGGATCCTTACAATGTGGACCTCATGGGGCGTTATAACCGACTCCTTTCCAAAGAAAAACAATCAATTCACCAAACAATTATAAAAAGAAGGGCGGAATTACAAGAGATTTACCATGAATTACTCGATGATGAAACAATAAGTATTATTGTTGACGTTGTGGTTACCCGGGGGTATACTGTTGATCGAGTTATAGAAAAAATTATTGAAGTTCATAACGTACTCAAAAGTTATGAAAAAGAATTTTTTCTCAAATGGGGAATAGAAATTGATCTGGATCAAAGCGCTGTTAATTACATCACCGCAGAGGTGCTTCGTAAAGAAATCTCACCTAAAACTTTATGTGAGCAAATCTTCCGAAACTATGAACATGGACTTCGCTTAATAGAAGAAAAAACAGGTAAAAAAAGATTTCTTATTGATAAGGAGGCTATTCTGGATAGCGAAAAATTCTTAAATGATTTGATTGAAAAATCTTTTCGGCAAGATTCTTAACTCTCTTCTATCTTTCCCCCTGATTGGCGGTGAGGGGGAGGATTTCTTGGAGATATCAACGAAAGATGACTGATTACTATAAAATATTAGGTGTGTCTAAAAACGCTTCGCAAGAAGAAATTAAAAAGGCGTACCGGAAGCTGGCTTTGCAGTATCATCCGGATAAAAACAAAGGGAATAAATCTGCAGAAGAAAAATTTAAAAAAATCAATGAAGCCTATGCGGTTTTAAGTGATAAGGAAAAACGACAACAATACGATCAGTTCGGCTCCACCGGGTTTCATCAACGATTCTCTCGAGAAGATATTTTCCGCAACTTTGATTTGGGCGATTTATTCAAAGATTCCGGTTTTGGGACAGAAGATATTTTAAGCCAGATATTCGGCAAGGGCGCTCGCCGGAGAAATCCCTTTCAAGGAGTATACACTGGTCCTTTTGATCCGAGATCCCAACAAGGAGGCCCTTTCCCTTATGAAGACATATTTGGCAGACAAAGCGCTCCCCCACATTCTAAAACATCTTTCAGGAGAAAAAATCCCGAGCATGAATTAACCATAACCTTAGAGGAAGCAGTCAAAGGCACGGAAAAAGAAATCTCCATTCAAAAGGGAAACCAAACCCGAAAAGTGTCCATTAAAATCCCCCCTGGCATTAATGAGGGCCAAAAAATTCGATTGCCTGGACAAAATAAGGCTGGCGATACATCTGAGGACATATATTTAAAAATCAAATTAGCCCCCCATCCTATCTTTACCCGCAAAGGGAATGATCTTTATGTAGAAAAGGAAATCACTTTTTCACAGGCTGCCCTTGGAGACAGTATGTCGGTGCCAACTCTCCTGGAGGGGGAAAAAATATTGTGTATTCCAGCCGGCATACAAAATCAAACCTGTCTGAGGCTTAAGGGATATGGTCTATCCAGCCTTAAAGAAAAATCCGCCGGAGTTCTTTATGTTAAAATAATTATCAAAAGTCCAACCCATTTAACCGCCGAACAAAAACGCTTATTTGAAGAGCTGAAAAAACAAAACCTTTAGCCTTCGGCTAAAAATTCGGGGATTTTTTTTCGATATTCCAACAATAATAACCTGGTTATCTTGCCTACCTTTCCACTCATGACGCGGTTTTGATCTATCAAGGTCACGGGCATCACTTCATAGGAAGTATTGGTAACAAAGACCTCTTTGGCCATTAAAAGGTCCTCCGGAGGAAAATATCCCTCCTCCACCAAAACCCCTGACAAATTGGCTGTCTTGATGACCGCTTCTCTGGTTATGCCGGCCAAAAGACCACAGCCGATATCCGGGGTTTTTACAACTTCATCTTGGACCCAGAAAATATTGCTCACACTCCCCTCGCATACCCACCCTTCCGGATTCAACATCAAGGCCTCACGTGCCCCGGATTTCATGGCCTCCTGCATAGCCAGGATATTATTCAAGAAATTCATTGATTTGATAGAAGGGTCTATAGACTGGGAAGCATTTCTGCGAACCTTAACCAGACTGGCATGAATGCCATTTTGGTAAAGTTCTTTTGGATGGCCGCGAAATGTTTTGGCCATAACAATGAGTGTAGGCTTAGGGCAAAGGGCGGGATCAAGGCCAATTTCCCCTTTCCCCCTGGTAACAGAAATACGGATATATGCATCTTGAAGCCGATTTTGCTCAAGGGTCTGATAAAGAATTTGCCCAATTTGTTCAGGAGTGAGGTCTATTTTTAGAGAAATGGATGCGGCTGAGGATAAAAGACGGTCAAGGTGACGGGATAAAAAAAGGATTTGGCCCCTATAAGAGCGCAAGGTCTCAAATATCCCATCTCCATAGAGAAGACCGTGATCAAAAACCGAAACCACTGCTTCAGATTTTTTGTAAAATTTTCCATTCACATAAATTAATGGGTCCATAATTTTCCTGAATGTTGAAAGTTTTCAATTAACAGTAATCCTTATTATAATAATTATGCACTTAATTGGCCAATATTCGCTACGCTAGACGGCCGGCTTTTTTAAGCTCCTAAGCTTGCAAAAGCCACCCTATATCGCTTCAGCGAACATTTTGCCAACTTTAACGAATCCCTTTCTTGACACCAAAATAGGGACTCGTTATAATTTTGATAATTTATTTACTTTTTGGCTCTGTGTCTTTGTGGAAAAGATTAAAAAAGTGTAAACTACTTATTGTGCTTTATGAAAGATGCCAAAATTATAAGGAGAAAATGTATGGAATGTCATCAAGATCAAAATAAAATTAATTGTAATTGTAATTGTACTTACGAACCATGCTCAAGAAAAGGCATTTGTTGTGAATGCATTGCTTATCATCGTCGCGCACAGGAACTGCCGGCTTGCTATTTCACTGCGGAGGTAGAAAAAACCTATGATCGAAGCATTAAAAATTTCATCCGGCACAATCAAAAATAATTCCTCCTTTGGCCCCAGCACCAATACCATGAAGTAATTCTGCTAAGATTTCTCGCTACGCTCGAAATGACAACTTTGGTCAGCTCTCGGACAGCCTCCTAGCTTCAATCAGTGACCATGGTTTCTCGTAACGTAGCTTCTACATTAGGGAACAATGAAGTATTGGTGTGAGGCAAAAAAAGAGCAGCAACGTACTCGTTCATAAAAGCCGTGGAGGTACTCAATTCAAAATACGTGGTAGAACGGGCAATATGTTCTGCCTCCCTCCACAGTTTTTGAGAAAGCAAGGCCAGGTGTCCGCCTGTTATCGAACTGTTGCCCAAATAACGAAATCTATCGTAGGGAATATCAGGCAAAAGTCCGATCACAACGGCATTCCTAATATTTAAGTAGTGGCCAAATCCTCCGGCGATTAAAAATTTTTCGATATCCTTGATGCTCAGGCCCATTTCCTTAAGCAAGGTGGAACATCCTGCGTATACGGCTCCCTTGGCCCTCAAAATATTGTTAATATCAATTTCAGTAATAACAATATCTTTTTTCGTATCAGTATCTTTAGCCCATGCTAAAATATATTCTCGCCCAAATTCACTTTCTCTAATACGAGGAATTTTTATATCCCCCCTTATCTTCCCCTTCCTATCAAGCAAACCGGTTAAAAACATTTCCGCCATTGCATCAATAATTCCTGAACCGCAAATACCCACCGGAGGCAAATTACAAATAACCGAAAAGTGAGGCTCCAAGGTATTTTGATCTATAACAACACTTTCAATAGCCCCGGGAGCAGCCCGCATACCATGAAGGACCCCTGCTCCCTCAAAAGCAGGTCCGGCAGAGCAAGAGGCAGAGACTAACCAATCTGAATTTCCAAGCACTATCTCGCCATTGGTTCCAATATCTATAAACAGGGTTAAAAAATTTTCTTTATGCATGCCTGTAGTCAAAATACCGGCAGTAATATCACCTCCCACATAACTGGCCACAGCGGGCAGACAATAAAGGTACGCATGATTATTTACCTCGAATCCCAATTCAGCCACCTTAACAGGCGGAACAGATGAAATAGTAGGAATGTAAGGCTCCTGCCTTATATAACGCGGATCAATCCCCAAAAGCAAATGAATCATGGTTGTATTGCCTGCAGCTACTGCACAATCGATATGTTCGGCTGACATACCGGCTCTGTGCAAAATCCCTTTAATTAATTTATTAATCGTTCCAATGACTAATTGTTGTAATTTTTTAAGGCCAGTGGAAGTGCGAGCATAAATAATTCTGGTAATAACATCCTCACCGCATTCAATCTGAGCATTGTAGTCGGCTGCAGATTCAATAACCAGCCCGGTCAATAAATCAATCAAATAGATAACCACCGAGGTAGTTCCCACATCAATAGCCAAACCCAAATGATACTGCGTCTGATCTCCAGGTTGAACATCCAGAATTTCCACCCCATCCATCAGGTCCATCAAAGTAACGGTGAGCTGCCAATCCCCATCCCGTAAAACTTTTGAAAGTTTCCTTAAAACAGACAAGGAGCAATGCAGCCGATCTCCCGAAAAACCCTTGGTCAATAAATCCGCCCGCAGCCTTTCTATATCGCTGCGAGGATCATCCAGCCTGGGCGGATGCAATTGCACATGCACACGATGGGTCCTGGTTTCAATTTCCCATTTGCCCAAAACCAGCTTATCCTGAACCACTGATTTTTCTTCCAATAAGATTTTAGCTCCTGCAGCAGCACGAGATTCAGGCGGAATCTCAATTTCCATATCCCCTTCAACCAAGGTTAAACAGGCCAAACAATACCCTTGGGCAATTTCCTCCTTCCTTAGGTGTGATGAGGCAGAAGCATGGCATCTGCCGCCTTTCACAATCACTCGACACTTACCGCAGGTACCCTGACCACCGCAGGGAGAAGGGAGGCGAATACCGGCCTCTTTGAGCGCGTGTAACAGCACATCTCCTTCCGATGCCGCGACCTTTTTCTTTTCAGGATAAACAGTGATGGTAAACTGTTTCAATTTTTTTACTCCTATCTCCAACAAGCTGAGATTATATAAGGTTAGGTTGTTTTGTACCTAAAAACAAAATGCACTTCAAAACTAAGTGCCTAATATACACTTTTCTCTTCAATTTTTCAACCTGCCCCACCCTCCTATTCACCTTCAAAAACAACCAAACTAAATACTTTAAATCCGGCATCCATTAATTTCTTCTTGCCGCCTATATCAATTAAATCAATAATAAAACTGCACTCAACTACATGTCCGCCTAATTTAGTAATAAGATTACAGGCAGCTAAGGCAGTGCCCCCGGTGGCGATTAAATCATCAACCAGTAAAACCTGCGCTCCTTTCTGGATAGCATCAGTGTGCACTTCAATTTTATCCGTGCCGTATTCAAGCTCATATTCTTCAGAAACAGTCTCTGCCGGAAGCTTACCAGGTTTTCGTATGGGCACAAAACCAAGGCCTAATCTGTGAGCCAGCACTGCTCCGGTAATAAACCCCCGGCTTTCAATCCCCGCAACAATGTCTATTTTCATATCTTTATAGCGTTCAATAAGTAAATCTACTGTATGATTAAAGCCTTCACTGTCTTTAAGCAAAGTAGTAATGTCTCTAAACATAATTCCTTGTTTCGGCCAATGAGGCACTGTTCGTATTTTTTGCTTGATTATATTTGACATTTTATTTCACCTTCTTTATGGCATGGGTTAATAGGTTGGTAACCTTTTCTACGTTTTGGGAAAATATCTTCAATATTTCATCCCATGACACCGGCTCTTCATCCTCTTTCCAACAATCATAGTCGGTGCTCATAGCTATGGCAGCATAGGGTATACCCATTTCATTGGCAAGAATAGCTTCAGGGGCAACACTCATATTAATTACATCTGCGCCCCAAATTCGAAACATCTTGCTTTCAGCTTTTGTTGAAAATCTGGGCCCTTCAATTGTTATTACCGTTCCCCTTTCATGATGTGCAAGCTTAAGTTCCCGACAAACATCAATCAGTATCTTGCGTAATTCTTCTGAAAAAGGCTCCGCCATTGGGGTATGGGTTGCTTTTTCCGGCTCAAATTCTTCATGAAAGGTGACTTTTCTGTGCCGGGTAAAATCAATAAATTGGTCAAGAATAACCAAATCCCCTCGTTGTATTTCCTCTCTTAATGAACCGCAGGCAGTGGTGGCCAAAATATGAGTGCAGCCTATTTGTTTAAGAGCGTATATGTTAGCCCTGAAATTAACCTGGGTCGGAGGTATGATATGTTTCCTTCCATGCCTGGCCATAAGTGCAACATCTACACCCTCTATTTTCCCCTCTTTTATCAGAGATGAAGGTTTCCCATAGGGAGTTTGCATCTCAACCTTTTTTGGATCTTTTATTATTTCAGGGTCATCTAATCCGGAACCGCCAATAATCCCAATTTTTACCATATAAGTCTCCTTATCTAAATTTCCTCATCCAGTATTTTATTTTATTTAATTCAATTTATATATCACGCTTTATTTATCATGGCAAGACCAAAAGCCGCCCACTATAGCCTTATTCATTTCTTTTAACCACATAGGAGACATAATTATGCGCACCAAAACGCACCAAAATTTATGATCAAATTCCCTTTTATTCAGGAAATATGGTTTGAAAGGAACTTATAGTATTTCAGATATTAAATTTCATGCACTAATCTCTTTATAATGTCTGTTGTAAAATTATTTATCTGAAAATCTATAGGTAGTCAAGGCATGAAAGTGAAAAATTATCTTAACATCTAATGATACCACCCGGATACTTTCCCAATTGTTTTTACTCCTGTGCCAAAGTAAGGGCCATTATAGATACGAGGATGCCGTGTCGATATACATTGGACCTGCCTGGATTGGTTACCCCAAAAGAGCCGTCCTTTTCTTGTCTTGAGATTATGTAGTCAAGGCCACTTTGCAGTGATAAAACATCCTTAAAATCAAGAATTTTTACACACATTATGGCCTCAGCCAATACATCAACATGCTCGGCGGTAATAGCCCAGTCGATTACACGCTCAAACAATTCAGAAAAAAATATCTGATTATCAAGAATAATACCGGGGGGTGGAAATTCGCCAAAAGAAGTTAAAGAAAAGATTTCATGTGTCAAATCATATGTGGTGATAGCAAGCACATCTACATACCTGGGATCGAATTGGGCTCGGGTACTTTGAAAAAGCAACTCCTGTTGGACCTCCTTGGAGATGGTGCTCTGAGATAAAACTTCTTCCAAAGTCCGGGGAGGATCGTAGCCTAACCTTTCCAGATAGGCGGTATTCCATACTTTGGTGGTTTCATGGGCAGGGTAGAGACTGGGGTCTAAAAGTATCTGATTCTCTATTATTTTCCGAAAATCAATACCCTTTAAATTCAGTTTTTCGCATATATACGTAATGCACAAAAACATTGTATATTCAACAGATTGTACTGTAAAGTCTTCTTTTGATTTTATCAAATTCAACCTTTTTTCAATTTCCCTGATACAATCATTTTTTTTGGCCGGATCTTCAGTGTGACTATAAATAATATAAAAGGTTATTATCTCTTCTGCTATTTCTATGAACTTACCATCATTAAAATCAGCCGGATGTTCATTGACCCAGAAAACTGCCTTGTTGATTGATTCTTTGATACGATCTTTTCTTAAATCCGAGGATTTCCCCCGATGACATGATATACACAATGGCGCTATCAGTAACAGGATAATCCACTTTACCAGGCAATTATGCTTATGATTCATATTTTTCCCCTTGGTGAAATACAACTTTTTCTATAATATAAAGTCCTCAATGACAGTTTTTATCCTCACAAAAAGCTACAAAAATCACATAATATTATGCTTTGGTGAAAACGTCTTTTTACGAGTTCATTATGCTTTCTATTCAATATCTTTTTTCCCTCTTTCTTTGTGGCTTTGTGTCTTTGTGTCTTTGTGTCTTTGTGCAAGATTATAAAAAAATATATTTAAACTACTTTTTGGGCTTTACCAAAGATAGCTTTACATTCTAAAAAATAGCAAAGTGAGAATTGTCTAATACTGATCTCCCTTGAAAATCATTAGAAACTATATTACTATGAGGCAACGTGGTTAGGGAGACCGGAAAAAGCAAACAATTACCAACCAACTGTTTCACTAAGGATAAATAATTTACCATGTCAGCAACGAAAATACCAGGAGAATTTTTTTTAATAAACCGTCTTCAGGCAAAATTAATTCAACCGAAAGAAAAAGAATCTATTATCGGTATTGGAGATGATTGTGCCGTCCTGCAAGGAACACAGGGCAATTATTTACTTGTTACTACTGATATGCTGATTGAGGATGTTCACTTCAGTCGTCTATATTCCTCTTTTCAACAAATAGGGCAAAAAGCACTTATCGTTAATATAAGCGACATTGCGGCCATGGGCGGGAAACCGAAATTTGCCTTTATTTCACTAGCCTTACCACCCTCCCTATCCCTTGAAGATTTTGACGAGCTTTCTCAAGGAATCACTGAAATAGCCGAAAAATATTCTATTTCTATTGTGGGTGGGGACACCAACGCCGGGCCTGACTATTTAAATTCTTCAAGCAAAGACGAACCCTTAAAAGGACAGTATTCGGGGTTGGTAATTAATATTACCCTCCTTGGAGAAATTCAGCCCAAAAATATAATCACCCGTCGGAGCGCCTGTCAAGGAGATTTGATTATACTCACCGGCCATGTAGGCGACTCAGCCGCGGGGCTGGATCTTCTCAACTTTATAAAAAATTCATCAGCCAATAAAAGCACGGTTGATTTTAAAAAAAACATTTACCAACAGGCCATCAAGCGGCATCAAGTCCCTATTATTCGTCTTGCCGAATCACAGATTATCAGCCAAAATCACCTGGCTACAGCCATGATAGATGTCAGCGACGGGGTGGCCGGCGATTTGCGGCACATCTGCCAACAAAGTGAAGTAGGAGCTGTCCTCTGGTGTGAGCATATTCCCATCTCAAAGGCGGTTCAAGATATTGCCCGGCTATTTCATAAGCCACCTCTTTCCTATGGCCTCTCTGGTGGCGAGGATTATGAACTGCTCTTTACCTGTCCACCTGATCGGATTGATGAGGCAAAGAGCCTCATTAAACAAGGTACAGGCACCCCGATGAGTATTATTGGGGAAATCACCCAAAAGGAAAAAGGGGTCCGGCTTATTGATTTCCAAGGCCATAGCATTCTTGCCCCGGAATCAGGATTCGATCATTTTCAAAGCGATAACGCTTAAAAATAATTTTACAATGTATATTCAGGCATCGGGAGCGCAGGTTGCCGCCAGATGTTTGGCAGGGATAAAGCCCTGCGCTACAGTTAAAAAAATTAATGAATAAAATTTGATGGCCTCGCAAAAAGTATAAAATGGGAACATATGTACAACATAACTTATTGAATTTATGCAAACCAAATCTTCTGAAAAGGACTTTTTACGAATGTATCAAATTTACTATCTGGGAATTTATAGCAACAGGAGAAAAATAATATGGGAAACAGAGAGGAACAAATCGAACATACCTCGACTTATATTCGAAAACAGACTGCCTTAACCCCGAAAATCGGCATTATTCTCGGAACAGGTATGGGACAACTGATAAACCATCTATCAGATCCTGTTACTATACCCTATTCCCATATACCCGGATTCCCACAGGTAATGGGAAAAAATAAAGAAGCACAAGAAGGGGAAATGGTTATTGGAAAACTGGCTCAAAAACCTGTTCTCATTATGAGCAAAAGGTTCCATTATTATGAGGGATACACCTCTCAGCAAATCTCCTTTCCTATCCGGACCCTAAAATGCCTTGGTATACAGACTATGATTATCTGTAATTGTGCCGGTGGATTGAACCCTTTATTTAAGCCGGGTGAACTGATGATTATCATAGACCATATCAATTTTATGGGTACCAGCCCCTTGATGGGCCCCAATCTGGATACATTTGGACAGCGTTTTCCCGATATGAAGGATGCATATAATCCACACTTAATCACCCTGGCTGAACAAATTGCCCTTGAAGAAAAAATGCCCCTCCATAAGGGCGTTTATGCGGCAGTGTTGGGCCCGAATCTTGAAACTCCCGCCGAAACCAGATTCCTTCGTTCAACAGGCGCCGATGCGGTAGGAATGTCAACAGTGCCCGAAGTTATTGTAGGTGTTCATGCGAACATGCGTATACTTGGTTTTTCAATCATAGGTAATGTCAACCTTCCTGATGCCTTCACCCCGATTAATCAAGAGGAAGTTGTTTCCGTGGCCAATAAAGCGGAATCTTCGCTTATTCATTTGATTCAAAAAATAGTTGCCAAGATATAGATACAAATACAGATACACATACACATACAGGCACAGGCACAGGCATAAAATATAGATATCGAAACGAATCAGGCCGGCCATCTTTTGCCATTCAGCTTATACCACTCCCCCCATGGTAGACGACCATATGCTCATAAAAAATCGAGAATTTACGCACCTGGATGAGAACAAAATTCTCAGGTGGGTAATAAAATTATCAACTCTGATCGAAAGATCAAACTCAATAATCGAAAAAAAATACTCTGAAGTCCACCAGGGCTCTAGCCTTGGAGAAACAAAAAAAGTAGCGCAGGGCTTTAGCCCTGCAATAAAATTTTTCAAAAAGCCGGCAGGGCTAAAGCCCTGCGCTACAGTAAGCTTTTCGGGCCTTTTATATTATTCTGGTAAAAGGAGCGTGGTAAAAGGTGGAAGTTCAAAATGAGGATGGCTGAGTGAAAAGGGGAAAATTTTATTGCAGCCGTTTTTCGGCGATCTCAAGCAAACCATTGGTGACATTGGCGTCTAAGGGATAGGTAGCTGTCCCCAAGCGCACAGCCGGTTTTTGCTCAAAATCTAAATCAGATATTTTTTCATCAAATTCAAAAAAATCAGAAAGGCTTTCCTTCAAGCGGCCACATAGAGTAGAAGATCCCTCTGAATTGGTTTCCGGCAGAATAACTGCAAAACCATTTTTATAGCGAGCAATAATATCAATATCACGAATGCTATCAGATAAAATTTTCATCAATTTTCTGTGTCCATCAGGTGAAGAATTATCAGCTTCTTGTTCATCGCCCTCCGAAGCCGATCTAATCAACTCACATAGTAATACAGAGAGACGACGTTCATGACGTTTAGCTCTTTTAATCTCCGTATCTAAACGCTCATTTAAATATTGCCTGTTGTATGCCCCGGTTTGAATATCATGCACAATCCAACGCCGGTTTTGTTCTTCAATCTGCTCAAGTTTTTCCATCAGGCAACGGTTCTCCTCCTCTAATCGATAACGAAGTATTCCTTTTTTAATAGTGGCAATCAACTTTACCGGCAATACCGGTTTAACCATGCACTCATCAATTTGCACCTCCGTCGCCCTTTTTATCATCCCGGGAGTCAGGTCAACAATCATCATAGAAACAAAAGCCTTAGGATATGTTTTCTTTATTTTCTCAGCAATAGAAAACAGAGCATCATTCGATACTCTCAGGTCCAATAATACTGCTTGATAACTATCTCTTTTCAGCAACTTATAGGCTTCATTTTCACTTTCAGCGGTCTCGGTCACAAAACCATAACTGGAAAACAACTCTCTATAAGCATTCCGAGTATGTTCATCATCATCAATAATTAAAATTCTTCCTTCGCCCATATATAACCCTTATTAACTCGGAACGTTCACTATCTATTAATCTTTTTCTTTATTGCCCGCATTCTTTCCCATGTATCGTATAAAAGAGGATAAATTTTATAAGATTTCTTATAGTACTGATAGGCATCTTTAAATTCTTCCTCTCTCTCCATTTTTTTTGCTTGTTTATATAAACTAATTCCCCGGTCTGCATTCTCTTTGGCAATACTATACTTTTCTCGCATTTGTTCATCCGAGGGATTCTGCTCTAAATATTTTTTAAAATATTTCATAGCGCGATCCCATCTCTTTTCTTTAAAATACTTCTCTCCCCGAGACAAATCCGAAGAAGTTGAAGAAGGCCGAGGTTTTGGTTTGGTTATGGCAACAGGTGTTGTTTTTTTGGCTGCCCGCGCTTTCCTCTTTTCCTTTGCTTTTTCTATCGCCTTCATTCTCTCTTCTGCTTTTGCCTTTGCCCTCTTCTCTGCCCTTGCCTTCCTCTCCGCCTCTAACTTCTTCTGTGCTTCTGCTTGCGCCCTTTTCTTTTGCTCTACTTCATGTTTCGGAGTGATCTTTTCTGGTTTTATAGTTTCGGATTTGGTAATTGAGGAAGGCTCCCGCGGTGGGGGAGTAAGAGAGTCCTCAGGCATACTTTTTTTGGCAATAATAATAACTTTCTCAACGCGAAGGGCATCCCCCTTCTCTCCTGTCTTTTTGAAAATCATGATAAAGCTTTGGCTAATTTTTCTTAATCCTTGATCAAGAGGAATATTTTCAAATTCTTGCGTCACTCTCCCTTCAGCGTTCTCCAGTCCTTCAAAAGTTAAACCCGTTTGGTGAGCTATCTCTCGTAAAACTTCCCGCATAGAAGCGTTTTCCAATTTTACAGACAAAAAATTATCTTTCACCTTAATTTCCATAACCTCGCGAGTGTTCATTAAGGGATCTTGAGAAAATGAAATTGATGGAAGAAAAATCATATATATACCGAAATTAATCAAACAAACCAGTAATAAACACCGAAAAATAATTCTTTTGGACATTGGTAATAACCTCACTTTTAAAAAATAATAAGATATTTTTTAAATAAAAAAAGAGATCGGATTTGTTCTAAAAATTTAATCTTTCGGCAAAATTATCATATTATTATCCCTGTTGTCAACCTATTTTTAAGGTTGAAGGCATGGGTATTGAAAATTCGCCCTTAATACACAAAAAAATTTTTTAGGGATATTGACATAATAGTAAAAAAAAACTAGACTGTTTTTAATTCACCGTATTGAAAAAAGGCTTATTGAAAAAAAATAAACTAACCATAGACCAGGGAGATACGTCATGAAATGGATTAAATGGATTCCGTATATTATCGGTTTGTTATGGATTATATTAGGGACGATTCATGTTTTATACGCTGAAAAATTTCAAAAAATGTTGCATCATATCATCTCTGAAAGCAATCCTAAAATATTCGCAGTTATCCCCTTGCCTATAGGAATTTTACTTTGTGTAGCAGCTTTTGGAAGTCAAGCCAAATGGTTTATTTTTATCCTCGGTCTCCTGGTGTGTCTTAAAGCACTTCTCTTGCTCTTTTTGCCAACCAAACAAACCCATAAAATTTTAGAATGGTGGTTTACTAAGGCATCGGATCAATCAATTCGTCTTTGGGGGTTAATTCTAGTTGTCCTGGGCATCACCCTTATTTCCTGGATTTAAACCTACTATTTATTATAAGAAATCAATCTCCCCTGTAAAAAGCCGGGGCCAAAGACTAGGCTTTCGAAATAAATGTATATAGATTCAAAAAAAGTAAAGGTGTTAATATATTCGATCAATCGGCCCAATTATCTCGGTTGCTTCACCTTTATATGTCCCGGATTCCCGACCAAAACAAAACCCCATATCTTCATACAAGGCCACCAAATCTAAGTCAACATAACGTTGTTTAATAACCTCACTGGTTTTTTGATAAAAAATCTTGTTACCTTTTATTCCACAGATGGTTACACCGGTAATCCCCCTTCTCAGCAATAGCACTGCACCGGCCCCTGCTTCTTTCCCAAAATTAACATCATAAGAGGAAGATGCGCCACATCGCACTAAATGTCCGGGACGAACACTTCGAATCTCTGGGAATTCATACAAGCCCTGGACAAATTGCCCAGTGTCTTGCATAAATTGTTTAATTCCTGGATCAGCCTTTAAGCGTTTTTCCAATTCCTGACAAACATATTTCCCAGCGCCAGCCAATTTCTTATGCCCGAAAGCATCAATCCCGGCGCTTTCATCGATAATTTCTCTGCCTGAAGCATCAGCCAATCCCTCTGATACAACGATAGTATAAGTCCCAGCCTTGACATCGCTTTCTCGAATTCGTTGGGTGAAGGTTGTAACCATATGATGATATAAAATATTAAAATCCACCGGAATTTCCGGAATTAAAATTGCGTCTGCCTCAGCCGCCACCCCGCCGCGAAGAGCCGTGTGGCCGGCATATCTTCCAAAAACCTCAATTACAATAATACGATTATGAGTTCGGCCGGTGGTTTTTAAGTCTTGAATAAATTGGGTAATGCGATTAATAGTAGAATCCCCGCCCACAGAGTAGGATTGCAAATCCAGGTCCATGGTTTTGGGGGCATGGATGCAAGGGATTCCCTGATCGGAAAGATCTACCAAAACGCTGCCCGTGTCATCACCTCCGCTGATAAGTAAACCGTCTATTGAAAAACGTTGTAACCCTTGTTTAATTCTGTCATATTTTCCAGGGTCATTAATCTTTCTTATCTTTACTCGAGAATGGCCTGCTTCAGATCCCGCCGGATTTGCTTCAAATTGACTCAAACGGCTTGGGGTTAAGGTAGTTAAGCTTTCAAAATGTATTAAATTATATAACCCGGCATAGCCATTAGGAATAACAACAGGCTCAATGCCCAGAGAATTAGCCATCTGAGCGGCCCCTTTGACTACTGCATTCAACCCACCGCAATCGCCACCACTGGTTATAAGGCCGATTTTTTTAACTTCACCCATACTTTCCCTCCTTTCAGACTTTCATATTCGTTCTTAACACTATTTTTAAAATTCCCGCCAAACAAATTTATAACGTATAAAAGTTGGCAAAATGTTCGCTGAAGCGACATAGGGAGGCTTTTTGTAAAGCGAACATTTTGCTAACTTTCCACTACTTATCATAATGAGAATTGCCGTGAAATTACGAAATTATTTTTTTGAGAATCTATATTTCAAAGTATTTGAATGATTTTGGGGATATATTTCTCTTTTTGTCTACGGTGTTGATCATAAAACCGAATTCCTAAAAAAACGCCAGCCATGGTTATCAAACCAATCCCGGCGGCCAAAAGCTCTGAAGATAGATTAGCAAAAAAAGGAGCCACCACTAATTTACCTATGGCTGCTCCCATCACTAAACCAAAAAGAGGAACAAGATATAATAAAAATGAAGCTGCCAAGATCGAGCCTGGAGAAATAAAAAGTTTTACTCTCTGACCAATTCTTGCGCCGGCTTCATTCTGAGCCTTTACGAGCATATCACGATCGGATTCAATGTGGCAAGAGCCGGCGGAAGGACAATGTGCGCAGGCGGTCTTTCGAACCACCTTTACCAATGCAAATGATTCTTCAATCCCAGTTACAACTCCCTCTTCAATAGCCATTACTCGTTACCAGGATTTCTTCTTTCAGCTTGCTCATGGATTATTAGTCCCAGCGCTCTTAATTTGACCTTCCCCACCCCCCTTCTCAGGAATTTCGGAAAGTACCTGGGAAATTTTCACTATTTCACAGCCTCTGTCGCGCAATCCGTCAATAATTTCCGGCAGCCTGGTATAGACTGCATCTTTAAACGACCTGGAGGTGCTCAAGTGCATCAATACAACCCCTCCATTGGCGGCGTATCTTGTGCCCTTGCCAAAATTTATTATTTGGTCCTGAATCTCATCAGCAGAGTGATATTTAATCGAAGACGTATCTGTCACCCAATCAAGACTGTCCAGCCCATCCTCCCAGGCCCGGCCACAAGTCCAGGAAACATGGACGTAGCCTAACTCCTCGGCCCATTTACGAATTTTTAAATTAGATTCCCCATAAGGAGAACGCCAATAAGGGCTTAAATTTTTACCGGTCAAATGGTAAAAAGCCTCTTCCACTTTTTTTAATTCTCGATGAACAAATTCGCGATTAACCCATGGCAAGCATTTAAACCGACGGTTTTCAAATTTAGCCAAATGAGGATGAGTGTCCGTATGATTTCCGATCTCATGGCCGTCATTAACCATCTGCATGACAATTTTCGGGTTCCTTCGTATGAATGCCCCAGTTAAAAAAATTGTCGTTTGCACCCCCTTTTTCTTAAGGGCTTTCAGTATGTAAGAGGATGCATCTTCGTTTGTTCCTGCATCAAAACTTAAACATATCCCGGGATATTGAAGATTACCGCGCCGAATATCAATCCCTTTTTCCTGAATTTTAGATGTAGCTATGTCTACATCCAACTCCAGTCTATTAGAGAACCGAAAATCTCCATCAGGAGTAATCAATTTTGCTTGTAATAAATTTTTATTCCTTTTTAGTCTGATTCGCGGAAAAATAAATCTGCCTTTCCTGCATGGCACAGTATCGCCTAATCGGCCATTATTATAAAGAGCAACGATACTATTGCTTGGAGCTTCGCCACAAATAGCAACAATATAAGGAGGCGGTTTGGGATAATCAGTAGCAAGGCTGATATTAAAAGCACTATTTTCTCCTTCCAGGGCCAAAGTGGGAAGAGAAGCATCCCCATTGGATAAATTGTTTTGAAAATCTTCCGAGAGACCCTTTTTCCCCTTTTCTTTTAACAAATTCCGCTCTTTCAGGTTTTGCTCTTTAACATCGCCCTTTCCAAGGGAAGATACAAATGGGGTATTAGCCGTGACCGGCGGCGGCTCAGGCGGATAGACATACCTTTCTTCGGTAGTTTTTGAATAGAAAAAAATCAAGCCCATACTGAAAAAGATCAAAATTAAAGCGAGGGTTGAATATTTATTTATATGAACAATTTTGGAACGTAAATAAAGATCTTGTCTAAAAAAAATCCGGCGACATTGCCACCGAATTTCATTCAACAGAAACATGGCATAACAACGCAGGCTGCAAAAAGATTCCTGGCCGACCATGATGATGCAATCCGAACAAATCGGTTTCCAACAATATTTACATCGAGTATTTACCTGTTTTTCCGGATGATTTTCACAATACATTACTAACCTAAATAACCTATGACTTTTCTATGAATTTTGTAATTTTTTAATTTTTACGTCAGCTTCTCCCAATAAAAATTGCAACTGACCCGCCTGCTTATTCGCTTCTTCAACTACTGATTCCTGTTGAGCCAAAGTCTCTAACTTCACCTTAAGATCTTCAGCCATAAGGTCCAGTTTCTTCATTCGGTAATCCGCCTCATCAATCAGTTGAACATTTTTCAAAATAGTCCCCATCTTCTTATGAGTATCGGTCATTAAACTGTGTAAACTTTTTAACCTGCTATCAACTTCATCTACCTTTTCCTTTTCCGAAAGCAGGCTTTGCATTCGACCTCGGAGGTCCTGGGCCAACAAATTTACTTCCTGAATATCCCTATTGGTATTCTCAATCGCATCTTTCCCCCCGGATATCTTCCCCATAATATCATTAATCCCCCGAGATAAATCCTCCAGGGTGTCAATTTTCTTCTCCAACTCAGACAAAGCACTCTTTCGGGTGGCAAGGACATCAATTTTCTTCTCAATTTCTCTATCCAATTGAGAAAGGTTCTTCAACTTATGCTCCATCTTTTCAACATCTACCATCCTATCGGAAGCCTTGGCTGCACCCTCATCCATCTGTTGAAGCATATCTCGAAATTGGGCCATTTGACTTTCCATAATCTCTTGAACTTCTGTACGCCAATGCTCAACATCGTGGATTTTATGATCTATTGAACCAAAAAGATTTAAAATTTTGGTTTCATTTTCACTCAATGTAGCATGAATTTTCTGAACTGCTTCCTTATTTTCATTAATCTGACCAACCATTTGCTTCACTTCATTGGTCTGAACATGCAACTCCTCAATTTGTTCGTACATTTGCTGAATTTTTGCTTTCTCGTGCAAAAACTCAGCGCTTTTACCTTGGACATCATTCAGGGTAACCTTTAAGGCGCTTAATTTTTCCTCCGTCTTCTCGACCTCTGATTTATTCTCCAAAACCATCTCAATCCGGCCTTCAAGCTCATTACTCACCTGATTCAAACGAGAAACCCGGGTTTCCAGGCTTTCAATAAAGGATTGACGTTGATCCAACAAATCCATTTTCCCATTCAGCTCACCGGAAAGGCGAGTCAAGCTTTCCGTCTGCTGCTGAATCTTATGAATATGGCCGGACCTCTCGAGCATTTCCTCTTCTGTTTTGGTAACCGTTTCACCCATTTTTTTTATTTCACTAATTTGAGATTCCAGTTCATTCAGTTCAGATCTCTTAGACTCTATACCCATCATTCGCTCTTCAATATCCAGAAGACTAGAAGTAAGATTTCCCACTTTCCCCTCTATTCGCTCAATCAATTTTCCTTTCCCTTCAATTCGTTCCGCCTCTGATTGCATATTTTGCGTTAATACATCTATTTCCAGCAATTGAGATTTTACTTCTTTGATCAACCCTTTTTGATCCAGCACTTCATCACATTCTTTTCTTACTTCCTGCAATTCCTGATTCACATTATAAAGCTGCTCCCTGGATTTTTGAACATCAGTTTGTAAGGATAAAATATCGTCCCCTTTCTGCTCCACATCCTCTATCCGTGAACGCAAATAATCAATCCGCTCTCCCAAATTATCTATATTCTGTTGCCTTTCATCCAATGTCTTACTCTTTTCATTAACTTCCTGCATTACATATTGTAAGCCATCCATTTGTTCACTGACATTACTTAAAAAGACCTTTGCTTCATTAACCTCTTTAATCTTAGAATTTACATCATTAAACATCGATTCTAAACGCAAAACATTTTTTTCAGTCTTTTTAATTAATTTATTTTCTTCAGTCAATTTATTTACTTTCGCTTCCATGTCCCAAAATAAGACATTAAGCCTCCCTGCTTCTTCATTGGCCTTTTCCACAATCAAACGCTGCTGGGATAAGGTATTCATTTTGGTTTTAATATATTCATACAATGAATTCAGGTTGTCCAACTTCTGTTTGGTCATTTCATATTGCTTTCGATCCCTTTCCACCTCCTCAACCTTTTTTTGAACATTCCCGATCAAATCTTCATATTTAGCCGCGCGATCAGTAAAAGCTGCCATCTGCGAAAAAACAGCCCCCCGCTCCTGTTCTATTTCTTTGAACTCTATATGCAGTTTCTCCATAAGAGCAGAAAATTTTTCAGCCTCCTCCACCGCCAAATCAATATCAACCTTTCGATCAGCTATCTGATCCATCTTTTGTCCTAACTGCCCGGTTTCTTCCTGGAGGGTATGAATATGTTCATCGATCTGTCCAACAGTCCCCTGAAATTGCTCAACCTCTGTCTTCATTCCATCAAAAATCTTTTTTTGAGCTGATAAATCTTCATACTTTTTATGTAATTGTTGATCAAGGGCAGTAAAAGCGTCTAATTTTCGATTTACATCATCGATATGCTCCCGAAATTGAAGGATCTCTGAAATTTTTTTCTCCGTGGCCTCAGATAAAAATTGCAAAGTCTCAACCCGTTTTTCAACCCGCATGATCATTTCGCTATTTTCACAAAGACCGGCAATCTGAGCGCGCATCTGATTGAGTAACTCATTGAGTCCTTCTCGCTCTTTTCTGGATTCTTCCAACATATGACCAAAGAGAGCCATATTTTCAGTTATCATAGCTTCTTTATCTTCACCATTTTCGTCTCGCTCCATTGGTTGGGTATTTACATTTTCATCTTTAACCATTTCTCTCTCCAAAATTAATAAACCCGTTAGTCTCTTTTACCCTTAATTTTTTAAGCCTAAGCTCATGCTTTTCCACTACCTGCCATTTTGGTCAAACTTCCGGCCTTATCATCTCTTCGGCTCATTCTTAGTGAAACTCGATAACTGAACAATTCCTAAATTGCTATTTTCTCTTGCCTTGTAATAAGCAATCCAAAAAATTTAGGTGCTCAATTTATGAATTAAACCCTTGCTTTTGCTGATTTTCTTCTCAATCTAAATAAAATCCCCCAGATTCATATAATAGCGAATAACATTACATAAGTAAAGTTTCAGACTCAGATAAATTGAAAAATTTATTCAAAAAAATAGTATTCGAACATCTTTCAAAAAAATAGCTCGGCATTTTCTTCTTGCACTACTACTTGATCATTTTGTATAATAGTAATAATCACCATTCTAATCACCTTATTTAATTATTGTTTGATCGCCTCTATTGTTTTGGGCCATCAGGTCACCTCCCTGATGGCCTTTTTTTTATTTATTTTCACTATCATTTAATTATTAGCTTCAACTATTTTTTTAATATAGTCCTCAAACTGGCTGCCTTTTCTAGATTTGATGATTTTAAATTTGATTAATATTGGTAGATGAATTGTTGTATAATTTTTAATAAAGTTTTAATATGAGCAGAGAAATTGAAAAGAAGCGGTAATAGATAGATATGGTAATATATATCTCTGCCCATCAGCCTCTTGAGGCTGGTGGGCTCTTTAATTTATACCGACGTGCAATCAAAAGATGAAAAAGCCAATGTAAGGATTAAGGCGACGTGACAATCCTAATCATATATTGCTGCGCTATGGCCACAAAAATATTAAACTATCATTAAATGTAACTTGATATAAGTGGGGGATATGGATAAATTAATTGAACCTGAGAAACTCAAATTTTGAAATCAGCAAGAAAAACTTTTAACATATTGAAAAGATTGAAAAAAATAAAGCGTCCCCAGGGGGATTCGAACCCCCGTTACCGCCGTGAAAGGGCGGTGTCCTTGACCGGCCTAGACGATGGGGACATTTTATTAGTGTGGCAGATTATACACTTTGTCTTTTTATTTGTAAAGAATTTTGTTCATCTGAATAATTTCTTTTTTCACAATTTTCCTTACACACCGATTTTCACACCTTTGTAAAGCCTCATAATTGTACCCAAAATTAGCGGCAACAAGCACGGCATGTTAACACACTCTAAGCAAGGGGGCCTTCCCTAAAACCTCCTAAAATAGCCGCCCTTAAGTGTATGTGTTTATTCCTTCGGTATTTCATAAAATTCACCAGGTTAATGAATACCTTTGTATGTAAATGGTAAAGCCGGAGTTTAAAATATTCCATATCCCGAAAACCATAGGCTTGCCTTTTGAGAGTTTTGATTTTATTAACCAACCAATTCACAGCACCACTTGTGATTTTATGATCATAGCAGCTCAATAGCCCGGATGAATAAGCTGCAAAGGTTTTGGCTATCTTAATCAAGAGGTAATTAAACCATATTATTACACTTCGAAAAAGGGGTAAAGGGGTTGAAAAGTTATAATCCCCCTTTCCCGTGCCTTGGCTAAATAATATGCCCGTTGAAATTGTTTGGACTGCCTGAATTAGGCCTTATTATGGCGCTTATAATACCTGTAAAAATCGGTGGTTAAGAAAAATATGTCTAAAATAGAAAATAAATAGGGAAGGGTATTTATCGGAATGAAAATCCATGGCCATTGTTGGAAGGCACCTGGTATGAGATCTTTTGGCTTTTCGCACTACTTCCGTTATAAATTTTATAAAAAAAGGGGGCAGCCGGGACATACCGTCTCTGACTACCCCCAAAAAAAACTTTTGAACCTATCAAAAAGTAAGGGTTAGTAAACGCTTAAATTATCAACGCTAACATCATCGCACCCACCAATGGAAACATTTGTAATCTCATCTACTTGAACACCGTACCCCTGTACCCCCGATAATAACAGATTATCATTTAATTCTAAATCTACCGTATGCCAGCTACCATCAATCCAATTGCCATCAGCACAAGAGGGCAGATAACTAAAGGACCATGTACCGAAGGCCGAATCGGTTCCTTGACCGGATGCATATAAAAGATTGTACTCTACTCCGATAGTATCCTTTACTGTAAACCACAACACAAAATCCTGACCGGATTTAATGTTTACCATCACCTTAGATTTCCCTGTGGTAATATTAGGCACAAGCTCAACAAAATAGCGAATAAGGTATCCGCTGGCCGCAGTGTCGTCAGGATCAATTACCAGCACATCATCGTGAGTCTCAGGATCCACAACAATGCTATAACTTCCAAGCGTTGATCCCTGATCCGTCCAGTCACCTAAACTATCACAATCCTCCACGAACACGAAGTCATGGGGTGTAGCTGAAACCGTAACACCACTACTATTTCCCTGCTTAACTGTGAATGAATATGCCGTATCATTGGTCAAACCGTCTGCTGTGCAGGAGCACTGGTTCCCGTCAATGAGCAAAGAATGGGTTGCGCTATCAATAAGTACATCCGCTGCTCCGTCAACAGAGAGGTAAAAATCATCGACATTGGGATCAGTCCTGGTCCAGAACAAATCTACCAGCGTATTACCTGATATGGCAACTAAACTGCCGACCTCGGGCAGAGCCCTCATAAAGATAATGTGTCCAATAAATACCTCTCCTCGGATGACCATTCCCAGAAAAGAACCAAAGGTAGCCCCAGGTACGCCATCCTGAAGGTCTTTTTGTAGATCTCTCACTACAGGATGCCAAACGGTGCCGTTATTATTCCGCCAGTCAAGATAATGGGTAATATACATCCCAACTTTACAAGGGTCGGGCTTTGGTTCATTATACGTCGCATTCGGGCTATATCTCAGGAAGTATCTATTCCCATTAGTGTCGCTTATAAAAAGATCAATTTTAAACTCGCCTACTAAGCCTTTGAGATTAAAATACAATTTGGTATTGGTATAATCCTCAGGATCATCTACGAATTTGGTTATGATAAAATTCGTCTTAGCGGTTGTAGTGTAATTTGCGGTCATATGCATACAAGAATTGCCATCTTCCTCAACCGCATACATGTTTCCGCTACCTTGCAGAACCTTCCACCCATGTTGCATAGGGGTCTGACTTTGAGCAACATACTCAAAGTCATCAAAGACAAGCACCTTCGGTGCCATTGGAATTCCTGTCGCCTCAGGGGAATCCACGCCACTGCCATAGCCATCCCCATTATAGCCCTTTAGCTTAAACTCGTATTGTGTATCGTTCACCAGACCGGTCTTCTGATAGGTAAAAACACTTTTATCCAGGGTAGCGATCTCAGTGCCATCCATATAAAGTATAAAATAAGATAAATTAGCCGCACCGGGATCAGTCCACGCAAGGTTTATGGTCTCTCCTTGTGTTTCCGGCGCTTGGGCTGTTAAATCACACTCCTCCATATCCGGAGGATTTGAATCTATATGGGGTGTCGCTTGAAGCTCAAGTGCACTACTGTAATTAGCTTCTTTTGCATCGTCAAAGGCCTTGATGGTGAATAAATAATGCCCACCAGGGTAGTTCTCCGCAAAAGGAATTGTGCAACTTTTCACCTCTCCGCTTATTCCCTCCTCCCATACATAGACCTTTTGAGGTGTATAGGTTTGCCCCTCATCTTTTTGCCATGCGATTTCATAGCCAATCACATCAGCATCCTGATTTGGGTCATCCTCCCAAGTTAAAACTACCGCTTCATTAATTCCAACGGCACTCCCGGTTTGTGGAGGTTTAGGAGAAACAGTATCTCTTTCCCCATAAACCACTTCCAAATTATCAAACTTATCTATACCTCCACGAAGAATGAAGCCCCACACAAAATCATAATGGGATTGATATTGCTTTCCTTTGGCAGCAATAGCATTGTGTATATCATTCTCCATATTGCGCTCTAATGAACACCCATTTGGATCAATAAACTCACTTCCAATATAGTAATTGATACGCATCGCATCAACCTCAAATTTATTCCCATCATGTTGGCTTGGATCCTCAGGAATGTAACGCAAGAAATAATCTTTCTCAACCCCAGACACAGTATCCACAACGTGTACATAAGCCTCAACAGTATAGGGGCTATTGGTATCAATATCACATCTCACTTCATAGAAATCTTTTGTCTCATTAGGATCGGCAAGCCACAAGGTGGTTATATACTTTAAGGGATCACTTTCATTCGAAACCATATTCAAATAATGGTCATTAGGATCATTTTCATATGATTCTCTATATATATCACCACTCCCGGTCAATACGGACCAGCCATGATCGGACCGTTCTTCCAAGTCTTTCTCGGCGTCGTTAGCGGGAAGATACCAATCGGGATCGGGTTCGCTCTGAAATTCAAAATTATCAATTACCTTCGATGGATAAATTACCTTAATTTGCACTGAATGGGTAGTCTCTAGTGAATCAGGGCCGTCTGTTTCCTGAACCTTAAAAACAACCTCATAGGTTCCGGCATCTCCCTGAGCAGGGGTCCATGTAAACTCGGCTTCATTTGGATCACCGACAATTTGAATCACTGCCCCACCATTCACAGCAACAGTAGGTATATTCGCATCTGCATCTAAGGAACTAAGCGCATTGTTGTCCGCATCGTCACTGACAATAGTCAATACGAGTTCCTCGGTTTCCGTGACTTGCACCATTTCTCCATCACCTATTACAACACTTCCCTTCCGAACAGTAATGGTCGGGGGCCTGTTTCCAATGGTCACCGAAGCACTCTTAATATCATTACCCGCTTCCTGACCATCCCACAGCGAAACCTCACATTTATAGGTTGCAGCCTGCTCTAAACCTGCAGAAACGGGGAGAGTTGAAGTCAAAGAGGAAGTATTGGCATCCCTATAGGAAGCCATTGAACCATTATCTTTATACCATTGATAGGTATAAACAACCGTATCAGCATCAGCATCACTTGCTGCATTCGCGGCCATGGTACAGATGATCTCTGTATCATTATAGGCCGGATCAGGCGTGAGGGTTAGTGGATCGGAAATATCCCAAATAGGCTTAGTATTTAAAATGGTAAGACTTCCAGCACAAGGAACGATGGCGCTCAGCCCTGGGTTCCCTGTGTCCATATCGGAGGCTTGCACACTGCAGGTCCAGACCTGGTTTTTGGCTACATCCGCGATCGGATTGCCGGTATCGGACAGAGTATACTCCGTATTGGTTGACGAGGTCTGACCCGTATTCGCTCCTGGCCCCGTACATGTCCAATTATAAAGGTAGGTTACCGGATTGTCGCCTGTGTCAGGGTCGGTGCTTGAGGTATTTATATAACATCTTATCCCGCTCCCGCCGGCGCCCCTCTCAATACCTATACCCGCAGGGTCAGAGGGCGGTAAATTGATAATAGTGACAGAATCCGAACCGGTACCCGTTCCCTCTTCGCTATCCCACACAGTAGCCTCACAATACCATGTCTGGTTTTTGCTGGTATTACTGTGGGCAAGAGAGTCGGTAGTTGAATAAGATGTGCCGGGGTCGCCACTTTCATACCATTTAATCTGGGTATTACAAGAATCCCCATCCGCATCATAACAATTCGTCAAGACAATGTTGGCAGTCAAATCAGTGTCCGTATCCGGGTTGGATTGATTAATGGTTACGGTAATATCTGCGGTAGGAGGAGTATTCACAACTGTTACTGTATTCGAGTTAACAGCGCCACTTTCATCAGAATTTGAATTCACAGCCTTTACCGAACAATACCAATCCTCTCCCTTTTCGGTTTCCCCGGATGGTACTGTATTTCCCGTAATATCGGCACGTAAACCCGTATCCTCGTACCAAGCATACTCATAAGTAATGGAAAGGCCTAAAGGATCAGTGCTCCCTGTTGTAATTCCACACACCAGGGGGTCACCGGTTCGGGGAACAGCCGGCGTAACTGAAACGGCCGGATCAGAGGGCTTCCCATCAGTGATTAAAATGGTAAAGGGCAGACTCCCGGTGTTTTCGTTAATATCCTGAACAGTGACTGAAACAGAATAGGGTGTTGATCTAACATCGCCACTACCCGGATCCCACTCTATTTTGGAATAATTCGCATCGGATTGTTCCGTGATGGTCATACCACCCGGTTCGCTTGTCAAAGCCCAATTACTAATGGCCTCCCCTTCTGCATCTGAAGCTCTTACATCGAGTTCAAAATTTTCAGTATCCAAAAGGACGTATTGGTTATTAAGGAATCTCATGCTATGATCGTCTGTGATCGAAATATCGGGCGCTTGGTTGGGGGCTAGATTAATTATATTCCTGTCGCTGTTTGCGGAGCATGAGGAGGGATCATTCGGATAGCTGGGACAACCAAACTCAGCCTGATGATTGTTATAATTATCATGTTGTGCAATATCTATAGTTGCATTTCCCATATATCCACCCAAGCAGGTAACCCTCATCATTTCATCCCCCTGGATTACCATGAGACGATAAACGGGGCTTTCTTTAAAAAGTGTACCGCCACTAAAAGACACATTCGATTTACCACCATCAAAAGTCCAGCCGGACATCGAATCGCCGGCAACCGAATAAGGTGAATATTTAGATGGGTTGGCGCTTGTTGGATCCCAATAATCTCCTGTAACTTGAATAAGGACTATAGCTCCATCAAGAGGGTTTCCACTCTCATCATATACCTTAAATTGTCTGACAGGATTACCCGATGCTCCAGTATTGCTGGATTCATCGAACATAGTATGAACAGGTATAAAATCATTCGCGCCGGATGGAATATCATGATAAGAAATTGTGCCGCCAATATTTTCATGAACGGTAATTTTGTAATAATATTGTGTGTTTACTTGATCCAGACCACTTACCTTCACCCCCATAAGACCGGTATTATCAAATCTCCAGCCCATAGTATTCACATAATTATAAGATCCTGAATCTTTCCAAATATTATTCGTCGTGGTGATGCCGCTCACTAAACCGGTCCCATCTGAACTAGTATAAACTGAAACATTAACATCTACTATGGTTCCGGAAAGACCGTCAGCCTGCCAAACCGAATAAAATTTATCGTGCATTACATCATAGGTAATCACATTTCCTACCACCGAAAAAGCGATGGTACTTTTGGGTTTGGTCAACAAAAAAACAGTAAAAACCCCAATCAAAAGAGAGATCAATAAAAAATTTTTCAAAAACTTGGGCATTTAATTTTCCTCCTTTATTCAATATCTTTAATAAAATTGTTTGTTATTTTTATTTTTGTAATGGATTCACTATCATTGGATCTTGAGAAACCGACCCCATAACTATTAAATAAGCCTTACCCCTTTCAACAAGCTGATTTCTTCTGGGAGCCGGGTCAATGAGCGGGTCAGGATCGCACTCCACAGTCATAGTCGGCCATCCTCCCTCATAAATCATTAACTTATTTATTGTTCCGCCGGCAGCGTAAATTGCTTCAACAAGATCCTGCATAGTATAAAAGTTGGGGACCTCATTAAAATTTGCGACATTCATTCCCAGAGAAAGGGTAAGCTTAGTCGGAGTTGGAGCATTACATATAGTGAAATCCTGAGGAGCATTCTGGAAAACTATCAAATATCCTCTTCCAGGTTCCAACAATTGTCCCCTTCTGGGAGCCGGATCAATGAGCGGGTCAGGATCGCACTCCACAGTCATAGTCGGCCATCCTCCCTCATTGATCATTAGCTTATTTATTGTTCCGCCGGCAGCGTAAATTATTTCGACAAATTGTTGTAATGTTAATTGGGCAGGCATATCAAAGGGATAAGTAAAAAGATTCATTCCAGGCTGAAAAGAGATCTTTTGACCCGCTTTAGCCGAACTAATCCTTTGTTTTTCTCCCGCCTCCCCTACGGTAGTGATTTCGGGAACCGGCACTTTATATGTCAGATCCCCAGCCACAGATGTTTGCCCCGGAATAACCGTAATCTTTATATACTCACCCTCTACTTGGGGAGTAGTGGCATCATCCCCCTTTAATTGCAAAGGATAGCTGTCCAAGGCAAATAAATTGTTGAAATTTAAAGCGGCAAACTCTTTATAGGTAACATTATTCGGATCAAATTTACCATTTAAATAATCATTAGTACTTGAATCCCCCGGCATGTTGGCTCCTACCCAAGCTGTAATGGCGTAATGGCTCTGCTTGTTCGGATCCGTACAATCGGCATCCTTAAAAATTTCAGCCATCACCATCGCACCCAAGGCTGGTGTTTTGCCATCATCATCATATACTGGCCAATGAAAAATATCGTTGGTGACAATATCATGATCGTTAGCATCCGCTTCCGGAGCCAAACCCTTAAATTTTTCGGTAACCACCGTTTGGTCGCTACCAATGCCAAATAATGATGTCGTACCATTACTCTTTTCCCCATTGACCGTATAGGTGCTGTTGGGGTTCAACATTATAACTTCATACTTTACAATTCCCCGCTCTAGTCCAAGCCGACCTTCTTCATTTGGCTGGCCCTCTGCATCTAATTCCGGTTCAATAATCTGATTACTGTCTATCTCCACGCCTCCCATTTTGACAGTAAGGGAACAACTATGGCTATCAGGATTAATGACAGCACCTTCCGTCCATACCACACTAAATGATCTGGTGGTTACATCAGTAACAGTTGGGTCTAAAGCCCACCCTGATGTTCCATAAAAAATAATACTTACCAATGAAAGAATAAAAAAGATACTTATTTTATCACGGCTATTTAATAAATCCATATTGGACCCCCTTTTCGACAAAAATAGTAGTGTGTGGGTTAGCGTAATCTTTTAAAATTTTGTCCATTCAAAAACCTTACTTGGCAATTTTTTACTTTATCTCGCCTCATAAATATTCTTATACACAGAGGAAATTATAAGCAAATTAGATGCCATGCTGCCCATAAACAAAAAAATGCACTTAATAACTAAGATATTCCAGCTCTTATTCTATTCTAATTGCTCTTTTGTTTTTTAACATGATGGTACTCGATCCATTCTTCCGCCAAAAAAAATCTAAACGAATATGTATATCTGTTCATATTATGCAAATTGTTACACAAGATTTGCTTAATTTTTTAATACCCCGATAAAAATATTTTTCAACTTGGTGGAAATATGTCGATCTCTACTGGATTTTATCCCATATTCAATTGAGGGGCAGAGATCACAAATTGATCAGCCGCAGGCCTTATAAATACAATAAAAATTCCCATATACATAAATTATTATTATACCATTTTAAATTAGTATAGTCAAATTAATATAATGAATAATTAATTAAATAATAAAAAAATGTAATATATTTTATACATTTAGCCAGCTAAGTTAGAACTTTTTTGTATTAAAAGCTACTTTTTGGATAACCTCCGACGAATAGCGGCTGCATGAGCAGTTAACCCCTCAATCTCAGCCAAGGTTACAGCGCTTGGTCCCAATTTTTCCAAAGCAGCTTGGGTCCAATGAGTAAAGCCGGATCGTTTACTGAAATCATCAACGCCCAGGGCGGAAAAAAACCTGGCCGTCCCGGAAGTAGGCAACACATGATTTGGGCCGGCCAGATAATCTCCTATAGTCTCCGGTGTAAAATGGCCCAAAAAAACAGAGCCGGCGTTTTTTATTCGGGTCAAAATACTAAAGGGGTCTTCCACAGCCAAAATTAAATGCTCTGCAGCAAGATTATTAGTCAAATGAATGGCCTCTTCCATATTTTTCGTTTGGATTAAATAACCATAGTCTTGTAAGGACCGCTCGGCAATTTCTTTTCTGGATAATTCTTTCACTTGAAGCAAAACCTCGTGTTCAACTTTTTTTATAAGTGAGGCTTCCGGGGTTACCAGCATAGTAACCGCCCGCTCATCATGTTCTGCCTGGGACAAAAGGTCCGCAGCAATATACTCGGGATTGGCGGATTTATCGGCCAGGATCAATACTTCGCTGGGGCCTGCCAGCATATCAATGTCAACAAACCCAAAAACCAGTTTTTTTGCCAAAGTCACAAAAATATTTCCCGGTCCGACAATTTTTTGCACACAAGGGATAGTCTCTGTTCCATAAGCCAAGGCTGCAATGGCTTGAGCGCCGCCAACTTTATAAATTTTTTCAATTCCTACCATGTCAGCAGCTACCAGTGTATAGGGAGATAATCTTTTACCCTTCCCTGGGGGTGAAACCATAATAATGTCCTTGACTCCGGCGATCTGCGCAGGCACTGCCCCCATAATTACGGAGGAAGGATATGAGGCTTTTCCCCCAGGCACATAAATCCCCACCTTTTCCAGGGGGGTAATTAATTGTCCCAAAACAACGCCGTTTTCTTCAGAAAAAAACCATGACTCTCTTTTTTGACGGCGGTGAAAGTCGCGAATCCTTACGGTGCTAATTTTCAAAGCAGCAATTTCTTCCGGCCGAACCTGTTTATAAGCCTCATTAATTTCCTTCCGGCTTACTAAAAGGTCCTCCCGATTCAACGAAACCCCATCAAATTGCCGGCAATAATCTAAAAGAGCCCGGTCACCTTCCTGTTGTACTCTTTTGATAATGCTCTCAACCTTCTCTTCTAACTCTTCGTTCATAAAAGAGAAGCGGTTGAGCAAGGGCTTGATTTGCTTGGAAAAATCCTTCTGGTGGGTACTTGCTATAATTTTCATCGATTATCCTTTATTTCTGTGTTATCCTTTGTCCTTATCCTTTCTTGATACTTGCGTGGTTATAGTTGCTCGTTAAAAAGAAACAAGAGCAAAGTCCGCAAATCATTTTTGGGACACAATCACCCGGTCAATCCCGGAATAGTCAGAAATTAGTTTCCGAACGTACATTTTTTGTTTCTGAATCTCCTCAACCAGCAAATCTTTCTGACCATATCCCACTTCCATAATTAACCACCCACCCGGTTTCAATGTTCTCCCGGCTTCCCCGATTAAATTTTTTATGCATTCAAGCCCATTCTCCCCGCCGTCCAAGGCTGAGTGAGGTTCAAAATTATAAATTTCCGGGGCCAGAGTAAAAATTTCACGGGTAGGAATATAAGGAGGGTTGGCGGCAAGACAATCAACGGAATGAGGGGAAAAGCAAGAAAGCAAATCAGCCCTCAGGAAAGTAATCTGATTGTTTACCTTATAGCGGATGGCATTGAAGCGGGCTATCTGAAGAGCACCTTCACAAAGATCAACGGCATAGATACGGGATTTAGGCCTCTCCCTGGCCAGACAAACAGCAATAATGCCGCATCCTGTGCCTACATCAATAATGAGGGCTCCATCGGAAACATGGGCTAAGACAGCCTCCACCACAAATTCGGTCTCCGGCCTGGGGATAAGTACCTGTGGTGTAACGAGAAAATCCAGGGACCAAAATTCACGTTTACCAAGGATATAAGCTAATGGCTCATGGCCAATCCGGCGGGACACAAGAGCTTGAAATTTTTTAATTTCTGATTCTCCAAGCTCTTTCTCCCACAGTGTATAAAGTTGAAGGCGATCAATGTTAAAAAAATGGGCTAATAAGACCTCCGCCTCAAGCCGGGGGTGTTCAATTCCGGCCATCTTAAGCTGATGAATAGTTTTTTTCAAAAACGCCTTAATTGAGATGGGGGCTGCTTTTTCTTTTTGATCAGACATAAACATATTTATGATTTTATCCCAACCCTCTCTGGGAAGAGGTTCAGAGGATAAGGAAGACAAGGACGAGTATTTTAAGCAACCCGCTTTAATTCTTCAGATTGAAAAGAGGTAATAAGAGGGTCAATAATTTGCTGAATATTACCCGCCAGAACATACTCTAATTTATATAAAGTTAACCCGATTCGATGGTCGGTGATCCGATTTTGGGGAAAATTATAGGTACGGATCTTTTCACTCCTATCACCAGAGCCTATTTGCGAACGTCTGGCCTCTGAAATTTCGCTCTGTTGCTCTTGCTGTAACTTATCAAACAACCGTGAACGAAGCACCCTCATAGCCTTGGCCTTGTTTTTATGCTGAGATTTTTCATCCTGGATAGAGACAACCAGACCGCTGGGAAGGTGGTTGATCCGGACAGCGGAATCTGTAGTATTTACGCTTTGCCCTCCAGGACCGGAAGATCGATAAATATCTATCCGAATATCATTGGGATCAATAACCATATCGATCTCCTCAGCCTCGGGTAATACAGCCACCGTCACTGCAGACGTATGTATTCTCCCGGATGCTTCTGTAACAGGTACTCTCTGAACTCTATGTACTCCACTTTCATACTTTAATTTACTATATACCTTTTGACCACGAATCCCGACCACAAGTTCTTTAAACCCACCAACCCCGGTTGCATGGCTGTCCAGTATTTCTGTCTTCCAACCTTGTATTTCCGCATATTTCATATACATCCGAAATAGATCTCCGGCAAAAAGGGCCGCCTCCTCTCCCCCGGTACCGGCACGAATCTCCAGGATAATATTCTTCTCATCATTGGGATCTTTGGGAAGCAGTAGTATCCGAAGTTCCTGTGTTAAAGTCTCTTCCCGGGATTGGGCCTCTTCAAGTTCCATTTTGGCCATTTCCCGCAATTCCTCATCCTTGCTTTGCCCAATAATCTCCCTGGCCTCCTCTATATCCTTACTAATTTTTTCGTACTCCTGGTATTTTGAAACAATTTCAGTTATCTCCGCATGCTGTTTGGAATATTCTCTAAACAAAGTCAGATCCGAAATCACCTTTGGATCGCTCAAACGACGATTCAATTCATGAAATTTTTTTTCCACCTCATCCAATTTATGAAACATTTTCCAGGTTCTCCTCCGCACCAAATCTTTTTCTATCACTTTTCCGAACCGTTTTAAGTAATCCAATCCCCTCTTCGGAAGAGTAACACATCCGGGCTGCAGCAACAATCGCCTCTTCCGGTTCCTGGGTATACCGAAGCAGAACTACCTGCATGAGCAAACCTTATTCCTCTTTTTTCTCCTCTTTCTCCTGTTTTACTTTTCCCTTCTTTTGCACATTAGCATATCGCCGCCGGAACTTTTCAACCCGCCCGGCAGTATCAACCAATTTTTGCCCGGCGCCGGTATAGAGAGGGTGGCAGTTGGAACAAATTTCAACATGCATTTCGGGTTTAGTGGAGCGGGTGTGAATAATGTTGCCACAGGCACAGGTAATAACGGCTTCTTTATAGTTGGGATGTATTCCCTCCTTCATAAATCTTCCTCCTTAACTACCTCTTCTGGTTAGACAGGATTAACAAAATCTACAGAATTTTCATTTTTGATTACCCTGATTACCCTGTAAATCCTGTCTTGTCTGCTCACAAAATGGCTGGAAAGCCGAAGTAAAAAAATACAAACTCTATACTATTAAACCCCTTAAATCCCTGCTGAAATTTATTCCATATTCGATGGGAAGCAAGGATAGCTAAACAGTCACTAATAATTTAAAACCACTGAATCATTAATCTATTGAATCATTAATCTATGAAATTGTAATCTAATATCGCAATTTAGGCAAGAGAAAAGGTTCGAGGAAATAATGAAAAAATTTGGGGGATAGTTTTATACCTAATCTTCCATTTTATTCATATAATTTAGAAACTCTTCATTACCCTTTGTTTCTCGTAATTTCTCTTTTAAAAACTCCATCTTTTCCACTGTACTTAAAGGAGCCAGAATTTTTCGTAAAATCCATACTCTATTTAATTGATTTTGATTCAATAATAATTCTTCCTTTCTGGTCCCCGACCGATCAATATCTATAGATGGAAAAACTCTTTTATCTACCAATTTTCGATCTAAATTGATTTCCATGTTTCCGGTGCCTTTAAATTCCTCAAAAATGACATCATCCATTCGACTTCCTGTATCCACCAAGGCAGTAGCCATAATGGTCAAGCTTCCTCCCTCTTCAATATTTCGGGCCGCACCAAAAAACCGCTTGGGCCACTGAAGCGCATTGGCATCAATCCCTCCAGATAATATCTTGCCGCTCGAGGGGATAATGGCATTGTATGCCCGCGCTAACCGGGTGATACTATCTAATAAAATAATCACATCATGCTTATATTCTACCAGCCTTTTAGCCTTTTCAATAACCATCTGAGCAACCTGAATATGTCGCTCCGGGGCTTCATCAAAAGTCGAACTGATTACCTCACCCTTCACCGAACGTTGCATGTCGGTTACCTCTTCAGGCCGTTCATCAATTAAAAGAACAATCAAAATTACTGAAGGATGATTCACGGTAACACTATTAGCAATTGATTGAAGAAGCATGGTCTTTCCTGTCCGGGGAGGGGCCACGATCACACCTCTTTGCCCCAACCCAATAGGAGTTAACAGATCCATGACCCGCCCACTAAGTGCATCAGGAGTGGTCTCTAAACAAACGCGCTGGTTCGGATAAAGGGGTGTTAAATTGTCAAACAATATTTTTTGTTTGGCCATTTCGGGATCTTCTTTATTTATAGATTCAACTTTTAAGAGAGCAAAATACTTTTCATTATCTTTAGGAGGACGAATTTGTCCGGCAACCGTGTCCCCTGTCTGTAAATCAAATTTCCGAATCTGGGATGGCGAAATGTAAATATCATCGGGCCCTGGAAGATAATTGCAATCCGGAGCACGTAAAAATCCAAACCCATCGGGCAAGGTTTCTAAAACCCCTTCACCATAAATATGCCCATTCTTTTCAGTCTGTGCTTGAAGAATTTTAAAAATTAATTCAGATTTCCGTAAATTACTAATAGAAGACACATCCAGGGTCTTGGCAACCTCACTCAATTCACCTATGCTTTTATGTTTAAGCTCAACAATATTCATTAGATATTATCCCCAAAGAAATGAACTCTCTAAAATAATAACTTTTACACCTTCTTGCCAATTTCTAATTATCCAACCTTGCATTACGATATTTGCGTTTTCCCTCCCGAAGAAGAGAAAATACAATTTTTAATAACTACTACGATTTTAAAGTCCGTAGGAAGGCAAAATGATTTTTAAAACTGATGTATTATTTCTTATCGGCAAAAAATTTAATTATGACTTCTTTCAAAATTCATATTTTTATGGAAGGATTACTCGATAGTGAAAAGGTTCTCCTTACTTAATGAAAAATAAATTAATAAAAAATAATAAATAATACCGCCCAATCTTAAAAAATCATACCCATGCTTTTACCAGGCTATAAACTTTAAAAATTGGGGGGGACTCAACTCAACCAAATTTCTATAACTTGATAATATCTCTATTAATTGATAATTAGATTATTAATTATTAGATTTCTTAGGAAGGTAAACAATAGTGTTTATTCCTGTGGATACAGCTATTCTATATCATATTAATTCCTGCTGTCAAGTTTTTTCCAGCCCTGACGTACATCTTTATCTTTGAAATATTGAGCGTCAATGACTTATGATTAAAAAGTTTGCGAAAATTTTTTTACAAATTGCCTGCCAGCCCTTGATATGGCAGCAACTAAAAATCATGTGCCATAGCTGAGTTTTTTTCCTTCTCGCGCGTTAAAAATTTTCGTAATTTACAAAGAGCCGAACTTTCAATCTGCCGAATCCTTTCTCGAGTAACTCCAAAAATTCGCCCAATTTGTTCCAAAGTCATTCCCCCCTCACCATCAATCCCAAACCGTAATCGCATAATTTCATTCTCATGTTCATTCAGTAAACTGAGTAATACAGAAATAGCTTCTTTTTGTCGAAACATGGCTGTTGATTCATCGGGAGAAGGAATAGTAGTATCTTCCAAAAAATTTTTCATGGGAACATTATCCCTTACTTCCATAAAGCTATCTAAAGAAACATCCTTTTGCAGTAAATCATACAACTGCTCAACCTTTTCGGGAGATAATTCCATAGCTTCAGCCAATTCTGTAATAGAGGGATCACGACCCAGTTTTTGACTCATATTTCGTAAAACCCGAACAAATCGATTAATCATCTCGGCCACATTGATCGGTAAACGGATTGAACCTGAATGCTTAGCTAAAGATCGAATAATAGATTGCTTAATCCACCAGGTGGCGTAAGTACTGAAACGAAACCCTCTGTCCGGATCATATCTTTCTACCGCCTTAATCAATCCCAGATTTCCTTCTTCAATCAAATCCAATAATGGCAAGCCTCGATTTACATACCTTTTGGCAATACTGACGACCAAACGAAGATTCCCTTTGATCATCCCGGCTCTGGCTTCCACATGACCCGAGGAGGCGCTTTTCGCCAAATGATACTCTTCCTTGGCTGTTAAAACATGAAAATGGCTTACATCAGTAAAATATTGTTGAACCAGATCAACATAAGCCTTCCCCCTCTTTTGTTCCAGTACCTCTTCTTCATCGTAATCTTCTCCAATATCAGTCAAAGACTCTTCTTCGGTTCGAAAAAACTTATTTTCATTAGTCTCTGTCAGGTTATCTTCAAATAAATTTTCCGAACATATAGTATCCGACATTTTTGTTATTTGTTCCCTGTTTTAGGTTAAACAACCCATATTAAATGTCAAATGTATTAGCCTTTAATAGTTTTATCGACTAGCGAAGAAAAGAAATCGGATCTAATGCCTGATGATGATGTCGAATTTCAAAATGTAAATAAGGGACTTCTCCCCCCTCACCTCCCCCAACTCGGGCAATAACTTGCCCGGATTGAACCTTAATGAAAGCCTTTACAAGGTTTTCTTTATTGTTTGCGTAAATAGTTGAATATCCACTATTATGTTGAATAATAATCACCTTGCCGTATCCTTTCAAGTCACTGCCGGCATAAATGACCCGCCCATCAGACGCTGCTTTAACAGAAGTGTTGATGGGAGCATGGATATCAATCCCTTCAGAGTGCTGTAACCCATATTGGCCAAACTCTCGAATAATTTTCCCTTTAAGCGGCCAAAAAAATTGCGGGGGAGAAACTTGAGGCGGACAGGTAGGAGGCACTGAAAGCACTTTCCGTGCACCGGGAATCCATAATTTTTGCCCTGCTTGAATTTGATGAGTATTTCTCAATTGGTTGGCTGCACGAATTTTCTGGATAGGGATATTATAGGTCTTGGCAATCCTCCATAAGGTTTGTCCCTTTTTGACAATATGAAAAACCCCTTTATGACGAAATTTTCTCTTTTTCGCCCAGGCAGAGGGTTGAGGATGGGAAAAACAGCCCACAAAAATAAGCAGAATAAAAATAATTCCAAAAGGTTTTTTTAGGTAATTTTGCATGGGATAAAATCCGGGATATTGATCAGCCAAATAAGGAATGATATCGGGGCGAGAGGATTTGAACCTCCGACTTCCTACTCCCGAAGCAGGCGCGCTACCAGGCTGCGCTACGCCCCGATTAATTTATAAAATAATTTATGAATTTTATGAATATATTTTATGAAAACTTTTACTTCACTGCAATCAAAGGCATAAAATGCAACACACCTAAACATGACAGGGTTACGACCAGACCGGCCACCAAAACTCCCAAACAAATAGCCAAAAAGGCATCCCTGATACGAAATTGAAATAAGAAAGCAGCTACTGCTCCTGTCCACGCTCCGGTAATAGGCAAAGGCACGGCTACAAAAAGCGCGAGGCCCAATAATTCTAATTTCTCAATAAGTTTACTGCGATTTTGAGTCCTTTTAAATAACCAGATAAAAATTTATCAAAAAAAGAAAATTTTCTCAAGTAATTTGATACAGGGCCCAGAAAAAAAAGGGTTGGTTAGTAGGTAGTGTAACAATTATATCTCCCACCCATATTTACCAATCAATTTTACAAAAGTACAGCCAAATTTTTCTTCTTCAAAAATTTCACCATTTTTCTTATAAATTAACCGCAAGGTTTGAGATTTTTCCGTACCTACTGGAATCACTAATCTACCTCCTTCAGCTAATTGCTCACACAACGGCGCAGGAACCTGAGGAGCTGCCGCTGAAACAATGATGGCCTCAAATGGGGCTTTCTCAGCCCATCCAATACTGCCGTCATCTATTCGGATTTGAAAATTGTGGTATCCAAACGACTCCAATAATTGACGCGCCTTTTTGGCCAAACTTTTAATCCGTTCAATAGAAAAGACTTTCTGACAGATTTCCGCTAATACCGCTGTCTGATAACCTGACCCCGTACCGATTTCCAGTACCCGATCCTTATTGTTTAGAGCCAAAGCCTCGACCATATATCCCACCATGAATGGTTGGGATATAGTTTGCTTTTCACCAATAAGCAAAGGATAATCTCCATAAGCACGCATAGCAAAAGCCTCTTCCACAAACAAATGCCTGGGAGTTTTTCGCATAGCCTGTAAAACCCGAGTGTCCTTGATACCCCTGGCTACCAATTGATCTTGAACCATTCTGTCGCGTTGAATTTGATATTGCACTGCCGATCCTCATGCAGGTGAAAAAAAATCAGCCCATAAAATTTAACAATGAGTCCTATACCGGTTCAGGAACAAAATTTTGACCTTATGCTCCGAGCAGCCACCACCCCTGAGACAGAAGCTTGCATCAACCCCCGCGTCAAACCGGCCCCATCACCAATGGCGTATAGATGAGAGATAGGTGTTTCAAAAGAATTTGTAAGTTGCAGCCGCAGAGAATAAAACTTCGCCTCAATGCCATATAAAAGCGTATGCCTTGAATTAAGACCCGGAGTCAGATTATTCATCGCTTCCAACATTTCTATAATATTGGACAAATAACGATAGGGTAAAACAAAACTCAAATCACCAGGAGTCGCTTCCGGTAAAGAAGGCACAATCAGGTTTCTTTTCAATCTTTGTGCTGTTGATCGCCTACCCATTGATAAATCGCCAAGACGCTGCACAATAATTCCTCCACTGAGAAAATTAGCCAGACGAGCCAAATATCTTCCATAGGCGATCGGACGGTCAAAGGGTTCGGTAAAACGCGTGCTGACCAAAAGGGCAAAATTACTATTCTCTGTTTTTGTTCTTGAATAACTGTGTCCATTAACCAAATGGACCCCTTGACAATATTCCATAACTACTTGTCCGTAAGGGTTCATGCAAAAGGTACGTACCCGATCATCAAAACGACGACTATGAAAAATTAATTTAGGTTCATAGGTTATCCGGGTCAATGGCTCCATAACTGCTGCAGGAGTCTCTATACGCAGGCCTATATCAACGGGATTTTTCAATGTAGCCAGCTTCAGCCTCGCAGCTTCTTTTTTTAACCAATTGGCTCCCGCCCGTCCTGGGGCTACAACCAAAAACTTTGAAAAAATTTCCTCTCCATCAACAGTGCGAACTCCTATGGCTTTTTTCTTTTGGACCAAAATTTCCTGTACCTCTGTCTCAAATAATATATCTACCTTATCCTCGAGATATTGACGAAATCCTTTAAGAATTTCCCTACACCGATCAGTTCCCATATGCCTTATTTTAGAAGGGATTAAGGCAAGGTCGTGAAGAGAAGCCTTCCTTTGCAACTCAAGAATGGCTTCCGTATCAGTGCCATAAACTTTCTTCGGGGCCCCAAATTGACAATAAAATTGATCGACATAGGAAATCAGCCGAGTTATTTCTTCCTGAGGCAGGTATTCATCTAAAAATCCCCCGACTTCAGAGGAAAGCGTAAGTTTCCCATCACTATAAGCCCCGGCGCCACCCCACCCGCAAAGCAAAGCGCAGTTTTGGCAATGGATACAGGGGATTTCCTTGGCATTGGCCAAACATTGCCGCTGGGTAATATCCCGTCCCCTTTCCAGCATCAAGATATTCCCTGAATCGCTGTGCCGGGTTAATTCTAAGGCAGTAAAAATTGCCGCAGATCCGGTGCCGACAATAATTACATCATAATTTTTCACTAGAAAATGCTCCTTACCCTAATCCTCTATCAGTTCCTTCACTCATCATCCCCCCTTCCCCTGTTGGGAGGGGCTGTGGAATGAGCAATCATCAAAAAAGGGGTACCTTCCGTACCCCTTTAGTATAAAAATGGTCGGGGCGAGAGGATTTGAACCTCCGACCACTGGCACCCCATGCCAGTGCGCTACCAGACTGCGCTACGCCCCGCATAGTTAATCCGAATCATTTCTTAAAAAATTTTTTATTTCAATGAGTTTGCTTTTATGGTGTTGTAATTTTTTCCTAATCTTAGTACTTTTCCCCTCAACAGTTTTTGCCTTTTTTGTCTCACGCTGATCCTTCTGCAGCCTCTTTTTAGCTCCGGGGATAGTATATAATTCTTCATATAACAATTCCTTAATTCTCTGGAGAAGCAAAATGTCTTTCTTTCGAAATACTCGTTGACCTGTTCCATTCTTCGAAGGACGCAACTGTTTGAATTCAGATTCCCAATAGCGTATCACAAAAGATTTAACATTTAAAATCTGGCTAACTTCCCCAATTTTATAAAACATTTTTTCTGGGAAGTCTACTTCATTTTCAGTTTTTGCAAAAACCTCTTCCTTCATCTAAGGGACCTCGCTCATTGTTTGTTGTTGAATAATTTTATTGAAAAAGGGGGATCGGCAGTTATTATTACTGTTGGAAATCCTCTCAACATTAGCTGCTTTTGTTCCCGCAAAACTTCCGGCAAATCCGGATATGGCCCCAAAAAAATGGAGTATAATTTTACCGGCGTATCTTCCTGCACAATAGTACCAAAATAACCCTTCGATTTCAAATTTTCTAGTATATTTTTAGCGCTTTCAAGATAATAACAAGAACTTATGCGGATAGAATAGTGATTTTTCGGGTTTTCTTGCACATACCCCAAAAAGCCGTCTTTTTTTAATCGAGCAAGCATTTCTTTCACGTTTAACGAGGTATCAGGGCTAACATAAACATTGTTCATTAAGGCAATACCGGTTTCTCGCACAAGCCGGGGTAAAAAATGCCTCTGGGTAAGATAATCGGATACTTTTTCTACATCCCTCTTAATCACCCCAGAAAATACTTTCAGGAAATAGCCTGCAGTAGAAAATTTTTGCTCTTGATCATCTTCAAAATTCGCCTTTTCCCTATTATTATCTTCCGGTTTTAAAATATCTGCATTTTGAATCTCAGTCTCCTGAATGTGCGTATTATTCTCTTGGGCTTCAGTATCCCCATCCCCCTCCAGGGTTTGAGTAACAGTCTTCTCAATAATAACACTTTTTTCATCTATTAATTTTCGATCCTGAGGTTTGGTTGGTAAATCCGGATAAATATGATTACTTTGTTTCATAGATTCTTTATCAAAAATTTGATTTTGATAAAAATCTATTGGTTTATGCCATAACACGATGATAAAAAAAACTAAAAGGATTAGCCCTCCAAACAAAAAGAGGGCACTCTTTCGGAATCCCTTATTAAAACCAATTCTCGCCAATGGAGAAAAGTTAATATTTTTCATCAGCCGCCAAAAAACCTTTTTTTGATCACGATAAATAAAAATAAATACCTATAGATTTTCATAAAAATAATTTCATAATCGATATTTAGACAAAAATAGCGCAGGGCTTTAGCCTTGCCAAAAAGCAGGGCTAAAGCCCTGCGCTACAGTATGAAATATACCATCTGAAAATCGATAAAGCCAAATTCCCAAAAACTATCGAAAAAATTTAATTGCCTCTTGATAAAGACCTTGTAAATGAAGAATTTTATCAATGATTTCGCGTACTGCACCTCCGCCTCCAGGCAACTTTGTCACGTAATGAGCCAACAATTTGACCTCTTCTACGGCATCAGCTACAGCAACAGCCAGACCGGCTTCTTGAAAAATGGGTAAATCATTAATATCATCACCAATATAACACATCTGTTCTTTAGTTAAATTATATTTAGACTGAAGTTGTAAAAAGGGTCCCAGTTTGTTGATTACTCCTTGATAAACTGCAGAAAATTGTAAATCTTTTGCCCGTCGAGCTACTACTTCTGATTCCCGGCCACTAATAATGACGATCTTCAGACCAGCGTGCCGGGCCAGGGTTAATCCCATACCATCTTTGATATTAAAACAACAGATCTCCTGCTGATCCGCAGTATACATGAGTCTGCCTTCAGTCAACACGCCATCCACATCCATGGCTACTAAACGGATTTGTTGTATTCTGGTCTTTAAGTCCTTCAAATCCTTACCTGCCATTATCTGCCATTGAATTCTTCACTAAACCACCCCGGCCTTCAATAAATCATGAAGGTGAATAGCCCCTATTGGTTTGTTTTCCGGGTTCACGATTAAAAGGGAAGTTATCGAATACTCCTCCATGATTTGCACAGCCTGAGCTGCTAAATCATCAGAGTCGATCAGCTTGGGGTTACCGGCCATGCAATCCCCTACAGATTTATTAAAAAAGGTAATATCTTTCTCCATTAAACGACGCAAATCCCCATCAGTAATTACTCCCACTAATTCACCCACATTATTAATCACACACGTCATCCCCAATCGCTTATTGGTGATTTCATAAATCGCCTCTTTCATCAATTTCCAGTCCCCTACTATTGGCAACTGCTCATCCGTATGCATCAAATCCTTAACCCTTAGTAACTGCCTGCCTAATTTTCCTCCAGGGTGAAATTGGGCAAATTCTTCCGCCTGAAAACCCCTTTTCCGGATCAAGGCCATGGCCAAGGCATCCCCAAGTGCCAAAACTACCGTAGTGCTGGCAGTGGGGGCCAAATTCAACGGGCAGGCCTCTTCTTCAACTTCAGTATATAAAACTACTTCACTGAATTCTGCCAACGTTGAGTTTAAATTTCCGGTAATAGAAACCATTTTCAAACCAAAGCGCTCTATAGAAGACAATAATTGTTTAATTTCTTCCGTCTCTCCACTGTTAGAAACGGCAATAACTACATCCCCTTTGACCAGCATACCTAAATCCCCATGAAGAGCATCGGCAGGATGCATGAAAAAAGAGGGGGTGCCGGTACTTGATAAAGTAGCTGCTATTTTTTTACAAATTAAACCGGATTTACCCATGCCGGTAGTCACCACACGCCCGGCACAATTATAAAGAACATCCACCGCCTTAACAAATTCATTGCCAAGTTGTGCTTCCACCTTCAAAATTACAGAGGCTTCTTTTCGTAATACCTTCTTGCCCAGTTCTAAAATATTATCTCGATCGTCCATAAAATTTACTTCGCGATTTTTGATTATGTATTTCGATTTCAATTATCCAACAGTTTTTATCCGCATATTCTCTGTAGAGTAAGGCTTTAGCCCCCCAAAAATCCTTTAAAAGTAACCATTCAGCCCTCAACTCCTCCCCTTTTATGAGGGAGGCTTAAGTGGGGATGAAATAAAATATCCCCCTCCCCTAACCCCTCCGTCAAGGGAGGGGGACTGAATGGTTACCTTTAAGGTGATCCTAAGCAGGGTTAAATCCCTGCGCATTTTAAGGCTAAAAGCTTAAAATTAAAACTGCCGGCTATGGTTAGATTTAACAATAGCATCAATCTTTATTAAATCTGGGAGTAATGAGGCCAATTCCTCCAGAGAAAGCATATTCGGGCCATCACATAGAGCTTGATCCGGTTGATCATGTATTTCCACAAATAAGGCATCACATCCGGCAGCAATAGCAGCACGGCTCAGACAGGGCACATACTCCCGGTCTCCTGATGAATGGTCCCCGGCACCGCCGGGCAACTGAACGCTGTGAGTAGCATCAAATACCACCGGATACCCAAAGCCACGTATAATAGGCAATGATTTCATATCTACCACAAGATTATTGTACCCAAAACAAACGCCCCGCTCGGTGATCATAAGATTTTCATTACCACAGGAGAGAATTTTATCAATGATATTCTTAACTTCCCAGGGTGAGAGAAACTGCCCTTTTTTAACATTTAACGGCTTTTTGGTAGCGGCCGCAGCTACTAGAAGATCTGTTTGCCGGCACAAAAAAGCAGGGATTTGGATAATATCCAGCACCGAGGCGGCCTCCTCAATCTGGCCTATCTCATGGACATCGGACAAAACAGGTACACTAATCCTGGTGCGCACCCGCCGCAAAATTTCCAATCCTTTCTGCAAACCAGGACCCCGAAAAGAAGATCTTGAACTTCTATTGGCTTTATCAAAAGAAGCTTTAAAAATAAAGGGAATAGATAGATCCGTGGTAAGAGATTTAAGGAGTTCGGCCATCAGGAAAACATGCTCCTCGGATTCGATCACACAAGGGCCGGCAATAAGAACAAAGGGGGATGTCTTGCCTCCAATCCGCACTTCCCCAACCTGAATTTGCCTGGTTAACATTGTTGTTCCCGCTTTGTTCGTAACTTACTTGCAGCCCTGATAAAGGCAGTAAATAAAGGATGAGGTTTTCTGGGATTTGATTTGAATTCAGGATGGAACTGGCAGGCGATAAACCAGGGATGATCAATTAATTCAACAACCTCTACCAATTTTTGGTCTGGAGAGGCCCCACTCACTATCATTCCTTTTTCCTCAAAAGCTTGACGATAGACATTATTAAATTCAAAGCGGTGACGATGCCTTTCCAGGATATCAGTTTGATCGTAAGCCTTAAAAACCGTAGAACCTGCCTTTAGCCGGCAAGGGTACTCTCCCAGTCTCATAGTACCACCAAGATTTTTAACTTTCTTCTGGTCCTCTAATAGCCCAATTACCGGGGAAGGGGTATTGGGATCAAACTCAGAGCTATGGGCTTTTTCCTTGAGCAGCACGTTTCGAGCAAATTCTATAACAGCGCACTGCATGCCTAAACATATCCCCAAAAATGGAATGTCCGCCTTCCGGGCAAAGGATACGGCTTGAATTTTCCCCTCAATACCGCGATCGCCAAAGCCTCCTGGGACTAAAATGCCGTCCAGACCAGCTAAATATTCCTCCGAGCCCCCCTTTTCGATTTCTGATGTATCCACCCAGCGCAAATGTACTTCTGCCCGATTTTCGATTCCTCCATGAACCAAAGCTTCGGATAAACTCTTGTAAGAGTCCTGCAGATCAATATATTTGCCGACAATACCGATATCTACTTCCCGTTCCGGATTCTTTAACTTTGTAACGATATCTTGCCAATCTGAAAGATCGAAATCTTGATGAGTCTCCAGGTGTAATAATTCTATGATAATTTTATCCAGCCCCTCTTGGCGATAAACCAGAGGAACTTCATAAATTAAATCTACATCCTTGGAGGTTATAACCGCTCGTTTGTCTACATTACAAAATAAAGAAATCTTAGATCTAATTTCATCTCCCAAAAACCGGTCGGTACGACAAAGCAGGATATCAGGCTGAATACCTATCTCCCGCAATTCCTTTACACTATGCTGAGTGGGCTTGGTCTTCAGCTCTCTGGCAGCAGCAATATAAGGGACCAGGGTCAGATGAATATAGAGTACATTTTCCGGACCATGATCAGTCTTAAATTGACGAATAGCTTCCAAAAAAGGGAGACTTTCAATATCACCAACAGTACCCCCAATTTCACAAATGACCACATCCAGACCATCAGCCACTTTCAAGACAGATTCCTTAATTTCATTAGTAACGTGAGGGACCACTTGAACTGTTCTTCCCAGATAATCCCCTCTTCGCTCTTTAGTAATCACGGAATAATAAATTCGGCCGGCAGTTACATTGTTTTTCCTGCGCATCTTCGCACTGGTAAACCGTTCGTAATGCCCAAGGTCCAAATCCGTTTCCGCCCCATCATCAGTCACATACACTTCTCCATGCTGAAATGGGCTCATAGTACCCGGATCCACATTAATATATGGATCAAATTTAAGGAAAGAAACCCTCAATCCCCAACTCTCAAGAAGACACCCTATCGAGGCGGCCGCCAAGCCTTTCCCCAAAGAGGAAACCACTCCTCCGGTGACAAATATAAATTTACAGGCCATCCATTATCCCCTTTAATTATAAGATATTATAAATACGAACTTTTATTATAATCAACAATTGATCCGATTTCAAGAATAAATTTGGATAATAAAAAATGAACCTCAAATAAAAAAAATCACCCTGACAATAGGAAATATTTTACTTTTTATGCAAAAAATTTCACAAATACTCGCGGCCTATTGAAAAAATTCTCTAAATCCATTGTTAGTCTCATCTCCCGAGAGTTTTAGGATAAACCCCAAACCCTTTAAAAGGGATATCTTAAGTTGCCTTGGCCCAAAAATATGAAACATTTTGCAAATCAACCCTTCTTTCACCTCTCAGCCTCAGCATGTTCAAAACATAATTATAACCAATCACATCCCTTGAAAAATACTTTAATTATCTGGATATATATAGATATTTCGTTGAGTATTTCCAAAATTTGTTATCATATTTTACTATTATATACAGTGAACTCCTTAACATGGCATAAGTATTGCAAAAGCAAGTATAGTATTGTAAAAGCGATGAGTAAGTCCGGTTGATTGGTGAGCTAAATAAGGGAGAATACCATAACTCAGCAAGTGCATATAATACAAGGGCTTTTAAAGAACATTTTACATATTTAAAAAATTGATTTTATTTATATGATTATTGTTATTCGCAGGGAGGTGATAATATCGCCGTTTGTTTTTATATTCACCTTTTCAATTTTTAAATGTTTATATTAGTCTTTAAAAAAATTTATCTCTATAAAAAAGAGAGATTAAAGGGAGGTGATGGCTGAGAGAAAAACGAGCAAGCCGTTAGAATTTTTGAGGTCTAGCGGTCTAGGTAACCAAAATTTTTAAACCCTGAGGTTAATTAGGAATCAAGGAATGGAGGAAAAAGAAATGAAACGAAGGTTTTTGAGTGTTGCTTTAATCTTAGCTATGGCTTTGACTTTAACCTGTTTATCCACTAACAACGTCGCCGCTTATTACGGCGGGACCACTGGCGGCCTTTATGGTGGCAGCAGCCTGTATGGCGGTTATGGCGGCCTTTATGGCGGCAGCAGCCTGTATGGCGGTTATGGCGGCCTTTATGGCGGCAGCAGCATGTATGGCGGTTATGGCGGCCTTTATGGCGGCAGCAGCATGTATGGCGGCCTGATGGGCGGCATGTACGGCGGTATGTACGGCAGCAGCATGTACGGCGGCCTGATGGGCGGTATGTACGGCAGCAGCATGTACGGCGGCCTGATGGGCGGTATGTACGGCAGCAGCATGTACGGCGGCCTGATGGGCGGTATGATGGGCGGCATGATGGGCGGCATGATGAGCCCCTTTGGGATGCAAAATATGTATTATTCAATTGATACCGGAACCGGTTTAAATTATCAGATCCCGTTTATGCAAATGGCACCATATCTTGGAATGGGCGGTTTGTACAATTCCCTTTTCCCAAGCCTGTTTAGTCCAACTCCTGCGGTTACCACTCCTATTGCAGATCCGGTCTTGGTTAATATCGTAACCTAAGTAAGGCAGTAGTTGAAATTTTGATTTAGGAAATAAAAAACCCACAACAAAATGTTGTGGGTTTTTTTATTTCTAGTTAAAATAATAAGCAGGAGTTAAAATAAAAAAATGGCTAACCCCCAAAACGCGAATACAAAAATCAATCCAACCAAACCGACTCTCTGTCTTCTTTGTGGATCTGTAGAAAGTAAGGTCCTGATCAGGGGGAACTCTTTTGGGTATGGGGCCGCCGATTTGGTCTGCTGCCCTAAATGCCATCTTTGGTGGATTGATCCCCTCCCCTCTCCCGCCCGGATATTAAATTTTTATCCGCAAAAATATTATGGCATTCGAAACGAAAAATTTCATAAACCCCTGGAAACACATATCAGGCTCTTTCGTCGCCTGCGAGCCCAAAAAATCATCAGCCTCGAATCTAACAGCAAGAGGGTGCTTGACATAGGATGCGGCCGGGGGCAGTCACTAAAAATTCTGCAACAATATGGATATACATGCTATGGAACGGAATTATCTCCCTTTTCGGCTCAGAAGGCTGCGTCTATAAAGGGGCTTCACATTTTCAGCCGACCATTGTCGGAATGCGGTTTTCAGGATCACTTTTTTGATCTGGTGATCATGTGGCATGTACTGGAACATCTGCCGAACCCCCGAGAAACCTTACAGGAGATTTTACGAATTTTAAGGCCCGGGGGTAATTTACTCCTCTGCGTGCCGAACAGTAAAAGTTTACAAGCCATAATAGCTAAACATCACTGGTTTCATTTGGATCTTCCCCGCCATCTTTATCACTATAGTCCCTCTACTCTGACTACCTTACTTACTTCAACCGGATTTACCATCATCAGGAAACACACTTTCTCCATAGAACAAGGCCCTTTCGGTTTGCTTCAAAGCTTTCTCAATATCCTGGGATTTCCCCGAAATACTCTCTACCAAATGCTTCATTGTACCTGGAAAAAAGAAAAAATTTCTTTCTCTCTGAGGTTTGTTCAGATGGAAATCTTTTCTTTCTCTATGCCTGTATTAATCATGATCTGTTACTTTTGCTCTCTTTTTGGCAAGGGAGGAGTAATTGAAATTCAAGCCCAAAAACCCGAAAGCATGAAGGGGAAAGCCTCATGAATTCACCAATATCAAGGGTCTTCTCCACCCGTGCCGGTCGGCTGATAGCGACCCTTCTGTTTTTGGTGATCCTCGGCAGCTTATGTTTTGCAAATTCTGTTAAGAATCCACTGCTTCATTGGGATGATCATGTCTATATACAAAAAAATCCTTACATTAAAACATTTTCCTGGACTAACCTTAAAACCCTGTTTAGCCAACCTTATTTTAAAAATTATGCCCCTTTGCATATACTTTCCTATCATTTGGATTATCGCCTTTGGGGACTTAACCCTTCAGGCTATCGGCTGATCAACATCATCCTGCATATTCTCAATAGCCTTCTCGTCTTTTTTCTCATTCGAGAATGGTATCATAATGAAAAAGCCGCTATTATTGGAGCCGCTCTATTCGTAGTGCACCCAATCCATGTAGAATCTGTTGTCTGGCTCTCACAACGAAAAGATGTACTATCCGCCTTTTTCTTTTTGCTTGCCCTTTACGGGTATATCCAATTTTTCAAAAACAAAAATTGGTCCTGGTATGGTCTTTCGCTGATTCTCTTTTTATTGGCCCTCCTCACTAAGCCTGTGGCCATTACACTGCCCTTAATTTTGATATTCTATGACTGGTGTTTCTCCCCAAAAAAGCCACGGATAGGCTGGAAAGATAAACTTCCTTTTTTTCTCCTTTCAGGGGTTTCAGCAATCACTACAATCTGGGCACAAAGTGCCGGCACAGGCATTAAGCATTATGTTGGGCACAACTTTTTTGTCTCTCTTTTTCTCACAGGAAAAATCATTGTCTTATACCTTGGAAAATTGCTCCTTCCCATCAATCTTTCCGCTCGTTATGTATTCTCTATCCAAAAATTTTCCGATATGCTAACCATCTCCTTTATTCTTCCCTGGATTTTTTTACTGTTTTTGGCGGGATGGCTGTTGTGGTTATTAAAAAAAAATGCGCCCTTGGCTTTTCCCGGTTGCTGGTTTCTTATCACTCTGCTGCCGGTGGCCAATCTTATTCCAACAAGCACCCAAATGGCCGACCGCTATATGTATCTTCCCTCCCTGGGCTACAGCCTGGCTATAGGACTTTTCGTTTGTTCCTTAGGGATATGGGCCAAACAAAAAAAAAGAAGGAGGCTTGTTCAGGGGATAAGTATTATTATGGTGGGGGGGCTTATTATGTTCTATGGTTCCTTGACCGTGGACAGAAACCTTGTCTGGCGCAGCAACTACACTTTATGGAAGGATGCCCTAAAAAGTAATCCCCATAATTATTATGCAGCCACGTATTTAGCCAATGCCTGTTTAATGGATGGGCAAAAACAAAGCAAACATCCCAAACAAAAAAAATATACCCTTCAAGAGGCAAAAAAAAACTTTCAGCAAGGAATTAGCCTGAACCCTAGTTTTGCCCCCGCTCTACTGGGAATGGGAAGTGTCCTCATTGAGGAGGGAAAACCAAAAGTGGCCATCCCCTTCTTATTACAGGCGCAAAAATATAATGATGAAAAGCGACAATCTTTGCGAATTAAACATAACCTGGGCATAGCCTACCTAAAAGAAGGCCTGTTTGATAAGGCAGAAAAAACCTTTGCTTCCGCCATCAAACAAGATCCAACCTTCCCACCCCCCTATTTAGCCTTAGGGAAACTATACTTTGACCGAAATACTTATCAAGGATATCAGAAGGCGGCCAAACATTATTTGCAGGCCACCAAACTCTCCCCTGAAGATCCTCGGGGTTATTTTTACCTGGCCATGGCCCTGGACCAATTGGGGAACTTTTCATCAGCCGTCTATAATTACCAAAAAGCGCTTCACCTTATCACCAATAAATCATCTGAATCATCATTACTCAATCCGGCTGATATTCATCTCAACCTTGGCGGACTCTACTATCGGCTTCAAGACTATCCGAAGGCAGTGAGACACTATCGAGAATTATTATTTCTTGACCCCTCACACCCCCAAGCCGAAGCAGTCCGGTCAATTATGCTAACCCTTGGGGGGTCTTTTTAACCACAAGGCGAATGGAATCAAAAACTCACTGCAGTGCAGGGCTTTAGCGCTGCTCAGTCCCTAAATAAACACTAATGAAAAGCTTTTTTCACCCCCGACAGGCTGTTACAGAATAGACTCAATTGTCATTTCGACCGAAGGGAGAAATCTTAACACGTTGATTTGAAAAAGATAAGATTTCTCGGATTCCCTCGAAATGACAAAAAACTATATTGCGTAACAGCCTGCCGAGGATAAAATTTTTGACTTTTTCAGTAAAGTCTATTTTTCAAAATGCGTTTTCATGGTAAACACTCATGCCTCTCCGAGCCACCACGAATTATGAAAATTTTATTTTTCAAAATGTTATATTGTTATTTTCGAAACAAAAATATATTCTATCGCCCAATCTCCCACCCTGCAAGGTATTCTGTATCAAATACCTGCTGAAGTTTTGAGAAATAAAGGGCATATTTTTCAAAAGCCCGCTTATCAACGGGACGAAATCCATAAACAGCAAAGGCTTCCTGCGCTTTCCGAGTCCAAAGAAACTTAACAAAAGCCTCAACCACCTGTCTGTGGCCATGTTTATCTACATTCTTATCCACTAAAGCAACAGGATGTTCAATTACGATCGTGGGGACTGGAATAATCATTTCTATAGGACGACCTAACCGCTGCTGCAGTTTTATCTCATGTTCAGAAGAAATCAGCACATCACCTGTGCCCCGGTTAAAGGTATGAGAAGCAGCCCTTATGGTTCGATCCATAAGCATTACCTTTTTTTCCACTTCCTTGAGAAAATGTCTGGCCTGCCGCAACTCTTTGTGTTCGGATGTCCCTTCGCTCAATTTCAGACCAGCCCCATAAATGGCCTTCATCACCCATTGGGCGGTACCTGAAGTTTTGGGATCAGCATGAATAATATGCACTCCCTCATGGGTCAGCCCTTCCCAGGTAAATATATCCTTTGGATTACCTTCCCTCAGACCGAAAGCCACCACTGATCGAGCAACTATACCCCGATGGGTTTGAGAGCGCCAGGAGTGACTGACCAGACCAGCTTCCTCCAGCATCTTGATATGGCCTCCAAGGGACAAGGCTACCACATCCGTTTCAAATCCGGCTATAATAGCCTGAACTTGTAATCCTGATCCAGTGTAGAATTCTTTAAATTCTACCTTTTGACCTGCCTTTTTTAACCAGTAATCCTGAAAAGCGGGGATAATTTCCTTTTGATACACTTCCTGAAAACCCGAACAGGCCCCAAACACAATAGCCACTGGTTGTTGACTTGCCTTGCCTGATCTGCGGCAACTAATAAAAAAACCCATCATAAGGACTAAAAACCCAAATATGGTCACCCCTATTCTTAAAAGCCTCATTTTACCAGAAAGACTCACCTTTTCATCCTTCCTAATTTTCTGTGTTTGCGAACAAAACTCTTGCCAAGTGGCCTTGGGGATGAAAGAAGCAAAAAAACTGACTTAGGGACTACTTCACAGACAAAAGGTGTATATCCTTTAAAATCTCCATCCAATTCAATAGGGACAGGGTGGGAGGATTGAATCTCAACCTTTTTCCCTCGATAATAGGTTACATCTGAAAATATAGTAGGACGGCGTAAAATAGCCCCCACCAAATAACGCAGGTAATCCTTTCTGGACTTGCCGGCAAACACACAAATATCCAGCCACCCGTCGTCAGCTTCAGCCCGATGGGTAATAGAAAAATATCCTCCATAGTTTTTTATATTTCCAATAACCACAGAAGTTGCCTTGACGGCTACAGTTTGATCATCAATAGCCAGGGAAAAAGAAGGGAGGGAGTAATGCCTTAAAGTTTGCCAAAGAGGAAAAATGTATGAATAAAGATGAATAGAGTTCATACGAGCCTGTTGCATAAGGCGAGTAACTTCCCCATCAAAACCAATGCCGGCTACCGATAAAAATCGACGATTTGTCGGCTTATATACTTGACCAACATCAAGAGAATAAATTTCCCCCGACTGAATCAAGGAATAAAAATCCGCTCGCTTTCTGGGTAAATTAAATTCTCGAGAAAGAAGATTGGCTGTTCCTATAGGGAAAACCATTAAGGGGACCCTTCTACCCTCAAGCCCATTTATTACCTCATTGATCGTTCCATCTCCCCCTACCACAATAATTGGAATAGAGGTTCGGCGAGCTTCATGTTCTGCATCTCCTGCCTGCTCGGTAATATACGTGTCTATTCTCATCCCTTGTTGTTGTAAAAATTGACCGAGAGCCATTCCCTCCCGTAACCCTCGCCCTGACCCGGAAATGGGATTAACAATAATTTTAAGATGCTGGAAAACTTTGTTCATAAAAAAAATTTCAAAATTTTTTCAGAATAAACCTAAAATCCTCATTGTACAGTGTACAGTACAGGCTTATAATTTTTCAAAGGTAAAATTCATAGACAATAAAAGTATATCATAAGTCTTTGATTAAAAAAATAACCTCAGCAGTTCAAAGACAATTCTCAGTTCACCCTATTTTATATAATACAGGTTTTATACATATGTGATCGGATAAGCAAAATACCTTTTCTATCCCTTTAACATCACAACCCTTTCGAACGATGCTGGACAAGTCTTTCTATTGGGACAGATGAGTGATAAGGAGAGACATTTTAATTTATGTAGAAAGGATTTATTGGTAATTTACTTTGAGATGAAACACTGAGCTGAATTCTGAGCCATAACAGAGAATACTATCATCAACCTTGATGGCCTCGTAAAAAGTCCAAAATTATAGACCTCCTTTCATTATGAAAAAAATATAACACACTTCATACGACATTACAAAATTGACATGACACTAGTGGATGCAGTATAGAGCTTTAGCTAGAGCAAAATTGCCCTCTATTAAATTGGTATATATTATATTGATTTCATGATGACTATAAATCCAAAAAATGTTCTTTATTAAATTAGTATATATTGATTACGGGATAATGTTTGTAAATTTCACAATTGTTGTTGATAATCCATAAAAGCCCAATATTTATATTGTTGGTGATACCAATTCAAATGTGACTGCTGTAGATAGGGGATATATGAGGGTTGTCGTTTTACATTTATTTGGGCTAATGGAATAAATCTCAAGGACTGATTATTGCCACCTCTATCACAAAAGCAGAGCGATCATTTTAAGAACATAATTTTAAAATTTTAAATAGAAAAAAATTTTGACTGATGAAATATATGCATAATACATGCATAATACATGCATAATTTTGGTATTTGTTTTTTCCCTTTCATCGGGCTTAAAATTTATGAAAAGAGGGAAAATCAGTCATAAATTTTTAAAGGGAAGAAATCCCAGAATTTGGATGCTGGTTTAGGGCAAGGTTTTGATTGTAATTTTAAGTCGTTATAGGTTATAATTTTATTAAAGGGTTTACTATTTCCTCTTGCAAAATCATACCCGCTCCCCATAAAATGGCGAATAAAGCTCAGCGGGGGTCTAATTTAATTAGGAGAAAGAAAGGAATAGAGAGGTGTAACCGGGAAAGATGAGATGGCGAAAAAAAGAATTGTTTTTTTGGCTTACAGTGTTGTGCGGTTTTATAGTTATGGCCTTTATACTCCTGCCCATGATTCAGATGATGACTGCCCCTTCTCTTTCATTGCTTAACAAAACCATTAAAGATGAAGAGGTCCTTCGATCGATCTGGTTAAGTATTTACACTGCAGGGATGGCAGCGCTTATTTCCTTTGTTTTTGGGACTCCCTTAGCCTATTTATTAGTTCGAACCAATTTTTGGGGTAAACGTTTGATAGAAAGTATTATTGATCTTCCCATTGTTATTCCACATCCTGTAGTAGGTATTGCTATTCTGGGAGTGGCAGGCAAAAATCATTGGGTCGGAAGAATTATTGGTTATCTGGGTATACGCATCATGGGCAGTGTTACCGGTATTGTCACGGTCATGACCTTTGTAGGTATTCCCTTTTATATAAATGCGGTAAAAGAGGGTTTTGAAGGAATTTCTCCTAGGCTGGAAAATGTATCTCGAAGTCTGGGAGCACCCATGTTCAGCACCTTCAGAAGAATTACCTTTCCCTTGGCCTGGCGCAGTATGCTGGTGGGCATCATTATGTGTTCTGCCAGGGCTATTAGTGAGTTTGGGGCGGTGATTATAGTGGCTTATCACCCTATGATTGCGCCGGTTTTAATTTATGAGCGCTTTGAGAGTTTTGGCCTAAAATATTCCCAACCGGTAGCTGTGTGGTTGGTTTTCATTTGTCTCACGTTATTTTTACTATTGCGTGTCCTTACTTCATCTAGGAAAAGGGAAGCATGATCAAAATAGAGCATCTCCAAATCAGGTTATCTGATTTTCATCTTAAGGACATTAATCTTTCCATTAAAAAGGGAGAGTTCTTTGCCCTTATGGGACCTACAGGTGCCGGTAAAACACTTTTACTGGAAGCCATAGCCGGCCTTATTCCGGTAAAAGGCGGAGATATTTTCATCGGGGAGCAAAATATCACTCACCTACCCCCGGAAAAGCGTGGCATCAGTATTGTTTACCAGGATCAAGCTCTTTTCCCCCACCTTACTGTTTTAGAAAATATCAAATATGGCCTTCATTTTCATAAAATTGACCCTGAAAAAGCTCGGATGCGGCTGAATAAATTAGTTGAAGAATTGAATATTGAATATCTTAAAAACCGACTTCCCCTCAATTTAAGCGGTGGGGAATCACAGCGTGTTGCCCTGGCCAGAGCATTAATGGTTAATCCCGCCGTGCTCCTGCTAGACGAGCCTTTGTCTGCTCTGGATCCCCGTTTTAAGGAAGAGATACGAAAGGGGCTTAAAAGGCTTCATCAATCTTCCGACACCACTTTTTTAATGGTTACCCATGATTTTGCCGATGTCCTTTCATTGGCTAATAGAGGAGCGGTTATGGGTTTAGGGAGGATAGAGCAAGTGGGGAGTATAGAAACTATTTTTCAGCGGCCCGGTTCTCCTTTTGTGGCTGATTTTGTAGGTATGAAAAATTTATTTACTGTAGAATCTATCGGCACTCAAGCAATCGTAAAGGGGCTGCAAATCGAACTGGGAAGACAAATGCCTGATAACCATGGCTATATTGCTATAAGGCCTGAAGATATTGTCTTGAGTAAAGAAACCTTTGCCTCGAGCATGAGAAATACTTTTAAAACAATTGTTTTGGGGATTTTAAATCAAGGGTTTTTTTATGAGGTTCAGGTTCAAATCAAAGGAGTGATTTTTACGGCGCTTATTACCAAAAAATCACTTTTTGAATTAAAAATCCAAGCGGGCCAAGAAATATTTCTTTCCTTTAAATCAACTGCCATTCATCATTTTTAAAAAATTAAAAAATATCCAAAAGGCTGTGATAGAGAAGAAATAACAATGACAATAAACCGCCGGCTATTACCATTGGCACGCCTATAATGAATCCCCCTCTAAAACTTACCACTGTTCCGAGAATGATGAAGAGAAATCCTATTGTTTTTCTGATTGGATGAAAGGCAAAGGCTATCAAAGTTAAAACGACGCCTAAAATAAGTGATATTTGCATACTCATCGCTCCCTAACCTCCGTATAATAATATATATGATTCTGTTGATTTAGTCCAAAATTGAGTAATTTTTTTAAATAATGGTAATCATAAGATCTTGTTTTTATTAAAGTACAATTTTGATAATTTTTAAAAATCGTAATAAATAAACAGAGTCATATATGTATTGATATATTTTATTAATCGACAAAAGAAAACAATTTAATCGATAAAAAAATATACAATAAAATACTATAATAAAAAATAGGATGCATAGAAAATGGGTTTGAGGTGGGGATTATTTTTTAAAAAGAAGATGGAGGGATAGGGCCAGCAAGAGAAGAGCAAAACAAAATCGTAATTTTTCTTCCGGGATTTTATTGGCAAGGCTTGCCCCAATATATCCGCCGATAAAAAAACCGAGAGCTATAAATATGGCTATGGGTATATTTACATTCCCACTTTTATAATATTTAAAGGCAGCTAAAAGCCCGATTGGAGGAAGCAAAGTGGCTATAGCAGTACCTTGGGCCTGATGCTGGCTAAATTTAAAAAAATAGATCAAGGCAGGAATAATAATCACTCCCCCGCCAAGGCCTAAAAATCCCCCAAAAACCCCGGCCAGGATTCCTATTAAGATATATAAGATAATCATATATTTCGCCTAAAAAATGGATGATGGGTAGGTAACTATTAGGCGTCAGCCTTTTTAAACAACAATTCCATTTTGACCTTTATACTGTATTGAGGTTGACAAAATGTTCGCTGAAGCGATATAGAGAAGCTTTACAAAGCTGACCTTCTAGCAAAGCGAATATTTGCCAACTAACCTCCATAATTTTACTATGAAAACGCATTTTAAAAAATAGACTTTACTGAAAAAATTAAAATTTTCATCCTCGGGGGTGAAAAAAGCTTTTCATGTGTGTTTATAATGAAAAGGGCGTTTTTTTTAAATTTCAGACAGGCTTAAAAACATAATTTATGATAGCCTTATACAAGGCACTGGCTCCAAGGTTCGAGCAGTGTTGTTTATTTTCAGGTAAACCTCCAATCGCATCAAGGATGGTTTCATCTGTGATTTGGGCAGCCTGATCCACATGTTTGCCTTGAGCAATTTCGGTCATGATACTTGAGGTAGCAATGGCCGCCGGACACCCCTTACATTTAAAAGTGATTTTTGAAATATGATCATTTTTCACTTTAATCCAAATTTTGAGAAAATCTCCACAAGCAGGATCACCCACAGTACCTATCCCATCAGCATGTTGAATAGTTCCCACATTTCGGGGATGTAAAAAATGGTCCCAAAATTGTTCGCTATATTTCATAGTTTTTTTTACATTCAATTATATTTTTATTATCTTTTGTATCGAAAGATCCTCATATATTTTTGTTATTATATCAAAAAGGTAAGATATGTCATAGAAGAAAATAGGATTGATAAAAACATACATAATAAAAGAGGGGCAGGCATTAAAGCCTGGCCCCTCTATAGTTTTATGAGTAAAGTCTATTGATTCACCCTATATAATTGGTACAAATGGATTAAAATATGGGGCAAAGGGTAAAAGCCTACCACCTGAAACTGCCGCCGGGGTTAATGTTGTAAGCGGTGGGATAGGGATGGCCACCGTTATAGGGACTGGAGGGGCCAAGACCGCCGTTGGATTTACAACACTTATTGGCACTGTTGAAGGCACATAACCACTAGGAAAGATGTAGACTGTAAGTGGAGGTATGATGGCAGACAGCTTGATTGGTTCTAAACCAAGTGGCTTGATGACTACTTTGTCTAATAGTGTTATGGCTGGATCAAGAAAAATAGTGGTTGCACCCAGAAAGACAGGATCAACCGCTTCTTCTGACTGAATTCTTGCGAAAGGGTTTGGAAAGGGCGCCAGGCTTCCCATGACCGAAGCTCTAGGCAACCAGGGTAACCCTGATTGAGCCCCGAATGGATTGGGGGAAAGTGGGTTGCTAAAAGGCGTAAAAAAGGGATATGTAGGGATCTGGGCAAAGGGGAGAAAGGCCGAATTTGCCTGAAACCCGAAAGGAGAAAATGGCAGAGGCCATTGGGCCTTTGCCGGCGATGAAAAAAATCCGCTTAGGACTAAAATGAGTATGATATTTATGAAAAATCGTTTAATTTTATTTTTTTGTGGATGCTGAGGAGCCATAATTTTTTTTCCTTTCCTGTGCAGATGAAATCGTCAATTAAATTTTTCATTAAAAAGACGCCTTAATCGAACCCAACATTCATAACCATCATCTCGAACCCTCACACTGAACCATCATCTACTCGACCCACAAAAAATTATTACCTTTAAAAATTCCCCCTTTCTGATTTTTTGGTTTTTTGTCAAACGCAATAGGGAAAATCACATTTTCTATTTGACATTGTAAATAGCAAAATCAATGCCAACCCCTTTTAAGGGATAATAAAAAAAAACTTAATAAATTTAACAAGTTGGTCGTTTAAAACGTGTGCCTTAGAAAACCAAATGCATAAAATGAGGTTTAGATACTAAAAAATATGCGAATCAACGTATAAAATTTATTTATGCATACTTTTGGCCTTAGGTTATTCCTGAGGTTATTCCTGAGTTCGCCAAACAAGCAGAAAGTTTTTGAATGTGCTTTGCATCCTTTGTGTGGGAAATAATTATCATGCAATTTTGTAAAAATTAGTGGTGATGGTCTTGTAAAAAGTCCAAAATGGGCATATATGTACAACATAACTTGTTGAATTTATGCAGCCCAAATTTTCTAAAAATGACTTTTTACGAATGCATCAGTGATAAACAATTACGATAATAATTAGGGGGTTTGTACGACAGCCAGATAAGCATTCACTAATCCGTGGCCATAATACTGATCCCATCCGGCAGTTCCAAGATCGGTGGCGCTTCCCTCCAAGATTGAGACAACATCCGAGGGGGCCAAAGGGATGGAGCTTTTCCCAATTATGAGGGCTGCAACCCCGGACACTAAAGCCGCGGCTGGGGATGTCCCTTCATAAAAATAGTAAGAAAAAACCGAGAAATTTTGTCCATCATGAGTTTGCTGGAGGATGCCGTCTCCAAACCCATCAGCATTCAAATCAATACTTGAATCTCCCCCTGGAGCACAGACATCAACATATATACCATAATTGGAATATGAAGAGGCAAAGCTATAGTCAGTTCGTATAGCGCTGACAGAGACCGGTTCCGGATAAGAGGCCGGATATTCCGGGGTGCCGGAACCGGAATTGCCTGCAGAACAAATAATAGTAGTTCCATTATTGTAAGCATAGGTAATGGCCTCTGCTTCGGTGACAGAGGTACCGGCACCTCCAAGACTCATACTAATAATGTGAGCCCCATTGTTGGCGGCAAAATAAATCCCTTCCACCTCATCGGCAATAGTAACACCACCTATATTATCCATGACTTTAACCGGCATGATAGTAGCGCCGAAAGCAACTCCGGCAGCCCCAAGCAAATTATTGCTCGTCTGAGCAATACAGCCGGCCATATGGGTGCCGTGACTATAATCGTCATCCGGGAAGGGGTCGTCATTGACAAAATCATAACCCGGGGCAAATAGGGTCCCTGCCAGGTCTGGGGCTTGGGCATAGATGCCGCTGGTTTCATAGGCAACTCCTGAATCCAACAAGGCTACCACTGCACCGGCACCGGTTTCAATATCCCAGGCATAACTGCAGTTTAAGAGATTTAAATGCCATTGATATTGATAGTAAGGATCATTGGGAATAAAATGGGAATGGCGATAGTAATTAGGTTCGGCAAATAAGATCGAACGTTCTGTTCGCAGTCTTTGGGCATATTCGAAAACACTTGCCGAAGAGGAAGTACGCACCAGAGTATACCCGGCATAAGGGCTGGTGTAAAGCTCATTGAGTTGGTGTCTGTTAAATACTCGACTGGCTTCGAGGGGAGGGGTCCTGGGTAAAAATTGTATAATAACCTGGTTTGCCGCATAAGCCGGAAGCCCTGGAATATATTTTAAACCAGCGCTCTGGATGGCGGGGGGCTTATATTTTATTTGCCTGGTCTCAATACCTACCGGTTTTATTTCCGGCGCTGGTAGAGTGAAGGCGGCCGTGTGGGAGACAAATGTATCTAAAAAAATTGACTGAAGAGTATTCAACGCATTATAAAAAAGGGGAAAATTTACCCCGGCAGGAGACAAAGGATAAAATAAAGAGGGATAAAATAAAGTAGAGGGGCTCTCCCCCCCAAGGAAAATTTGTCCGGTTGATTGTCTGACAGGAAATTCCTGGGAGTATAAGTAACTGTTTTCTGATAGTTGAGGATAAGAAAAGTTTAGCCATCCCAGAGTCTCCCAGTTTACATAGGGAAAGGGATAAATCAGGTTTGGAGCAATCCATTGCGCACGGCTGAGAGCGAAGCAGCCGGAAATAAAGAGCAAGGCGCAGATTATCCCCGGGATCAGTAAAATATTTGATAATATCGGTATTTGTTTCCCTTCTTTCATATATATTATGTCTTTTTCCTGATAAATGAAATGGTACTTTTATATTTTTGACATGCTGTTAAATGGCGAAAGTTATTTAAGTTATAAAAATAAATTAGCTTGTTTTAAAAATGGTATTGATTAAATTTTGATGTTTCGTTAAAATGCAAACCATATGCCTGTAAAGGAGCATTCTAAAGATGAAGGAGAAAAAAATATTTTATTAGATAGTTTTTACAGTATGAGCAGGATAAAAAATAATGAATTTTAAAGATCGAAGGACGTCAAAATCGCTGCTTGTAAAGCAGAATAAGGGGATTCTTTAATGAAACTCAAGGACGTAGGGAAAAAGAAAACATGTGGTATAGTCTCCGGCATTTTGGTTGTAATCTTAATGGTAATGCTGTGGACATTTCCAGGACAGGCTACCCAATTGAGGGATCGGGTGGTAGAGCATACCTTGAGTAATGGGATGAAAGTTTTAGTCCTGGAGCGACATCAAGCTCCAATTGTTTCACTGTATATTCGATTTCGGGTGGGTATGGTCGAAGATAAGGGGGTAGGCATGGCGCATCTCCTGGAGCATATGCTCTTTAAGGGAACAGAGACAATTGGGACCAAAAATTTTAAAAAGGAAAAAAAATTATTAACTCAGATCGATCGAGTTGGGAGCAGCTTGGATAAAGAGAGGCAAAAGGGGAAATCGGCTGATCAAAAGGTTATTCATCAATTAGAGGAAGAGTTGATTACTTTGCAGGAGCAAGCCGGACAATATGTTATTAAGGATGAGATGAATTTATTGTATAGTGAAAATGGCGCCGTAGGATTTAATGCCAGTACCGGCGCTGATTTAACTACCTATAAAGTGAACCTGCCTTCTAATCGAGTTGAGTTATGGGCCCGACTGGAATCGGATCGGTTGGCTAATCCCGTTTTTCGGGAATTTTATTCCGAACGGAAGGTAGTTTTGGAAGAGCGCCGGCAAACAAACGAAAGCGAACCCTTTCGTAAACTTTTGGAACAATTTTTAGCTACAGCCTATTTGGTTCATCCCTATCAAAATCCCATTATTGGTTGGGAACCAGAAATAAAGTATCTTGATAAGGCTGATATGGAAAATTTTTTTCGCACCTATTATATTCCTCAAAATACAGTAATAACCGCAGTTGGTGATATACAGCCCGAGGAATTTATCGCCCTGGTAGAGCGATATTTTGGCCTTATTCCCCGACAAGAGTCGCCCCCTATTATCAGGGCTGTTGAACCGGCTCAATTGGGGGAAAAAAGAATTGAGGTGCACCTGGATGCTCAACCTCAACTCTTAATTGGTTACCATAAACCAACCTTACCCTCTCATGAAGACTATGTATTTGATTTAGTAGATGCGGTTCTTACAGGGGGACGAACATCGCGCCTTTATAAACGATTGGTGGAAAAGGATCAGGTTGCCATCCGGGTGAGCACATCAAATGGAATGCCTGGCGCTCGTTATCCGAATATATTCATGATCATGGCTACTCCACGAAATCCCCATACAATAGAAGAGGTTGAGCAGATTATTTATGAGGAAATTGATCGACTGAAAACAGAGCTGGTTTCTGATCACGACATTCAAAAAGTAAAAAATCAATTGAAGGGAGATTTTATTCGTTCTTTGAAATCTAATTCCGGTTTGGCCGGCAGTCTCTCTTATTTTGAGAGTGTAGCCGGCGATTGGAAATATATTGATACGCATTTGGAGGTACTGGATAAAATTAGCCCTCAACAAATTCAGGAAACAGTACAAAAATATCTTGTCTCACAAAATCGGACAGTGGCCTTTATGGTGACTCAATCATCATCCAAGCAACCTTAATAGCACAGGAATTCTCATTTTATGCAGGTTTTTAGCCATTTTTTTGACCGGATAAACAGGATTGAACAGGATAAAAAAGAAAAATCTCGTAAATCCTGTTAATTTAGTCTAATTCAAATGTGCAGGCTCAGGGGCTAATTTGTTTCGCCCTGCCTTGAACCATAAATCGAAAAGGGACTCGAAGATATGATAAAACAGAAAGCATGTGAATGGAAACAACCAATACATGGACCCAAGACGATAAAAAGAAACCGGGCGTTTCTAAAATTTTTTGTGATGTTTATTATTGGACAGATTGTGTCACTTGGCCTGATAGCTTGCGCTCCGATTTCTCTGAAAACCTCAACCACCCTCCCGGATCCTCGCAATCTGCGCTATCCATCTTTGCAATGTAATTTTCCCAAGGTTGAACGAAGGCAATTAAAAAATGGAATGATTGTTTATTTATTGCCGGATCATGAAATCCCTATTGTTAATGTCTCTGTCATCATTCGAACCGGGAGTATTTATGAACCCTCGGACAAAGTCGGCTTAGCAGGATTAACCGGTGAGGTTATGCGAACAGGGGGGACCAAATCTTTTTCGGCAGATAAATTGGATGAGGAGTTAGAGTTTCATTCTATTCACCTTAACACCTCTATTGGCAGAGAGTCAGGCAGGGCATCTTTATCTGTTTTAACCAAGGACCTGGATAAGGGGTTGGGGTTTTTTTTCGAGGTGATAAAAAATCCTGTTTTTCATTCTGAAAAGGTGGAATTGGCCAAAGAAAAAAGAATAGAAAAAATTCGCAGGAAGAATGACTCTCCTCAAAAAATAGCCTTTCGGGAATTTCGTAAATTACTTTATAAAGGTGATCCGCGAGGTAATGAAGCTACCATTGCAGGGACTCAAAAACTTACCCGAAAAGATATGGTGTGGTTTCATGAGCGATATTTTCATCCTGATAATATGATTTTGGGCCTTTCCGGTGATTTTCAAAAAGAAGAAATGATGGCCAAATTGGAAAAATTGGCTGCCGGGTGGTCCCCGTTACCTGAACCACTCCCCCCGGCCCCTGTTCCCCAGAGACCTGATGTAAAATCCATAAACTTTATTGCCAAAAAAATACCCCAATCTATTATTGTTCTCGGGGGCTTTTCTATACCTAAGAACCATCAAGATTATTTTGCTTTTTCGATTTTAAATGATATTTTGGGGGGAAGCGGTTTTAATTCTTATCTTACTGAAGAAATTCGCTCCGATCGAGGCCTTGCTTATAGTGTAGGGAGTTTTTACACGGGGTATAATGATTATGGTGTGTTTGGCGCCTATTGTTTTACCGGTTCTTCCAATACCTATGTGGCCACCTCTTTAATGTATCGGATTATAGAGCAGGTTAAATCAGGAGGGATTTCTCCTCAAAAGCTCCAGTGGGCAAAGGATTCTATTTTGAATCAATTTGTTTTTTCCTTTTCCTCTTCCCATGGGCTGGTGGGACAGATGATTTCCTTGGAGTACGATGGGTTACCCAGGGATTATTTGGATACCTATCGGGAAAATATCAGTAAGGTAGTTATGGAAGATATTCAACGGGTGGCCCGAGATTATCTGAAACCCGAAAAGTATATTTTATTGGTTTTGGGGAATGAGGAGAGTTTTGATCAACCATTGACTCAATTTGGCGGTCCATTGAATAGGATAAATATAGAAAATTATTAATCCTGTATAAGGGCATATACATTCAAAAGAGGTTGGTTGACAAACATTTTACCAGCCTTCTTTTGGGTTTTAGACAGTAAATTTTATATACTAATTTGATGGCCTCGTAAAAAGTCCAAAATGGAGATATATGTACAACATAACTTTTTGAATTTATGCAACCCAAATTTCCTAAAAACGATTTTTTACGAATGCATCAATTTTATCAAACTCTTAATTTATAGCCGCTTTAGGTCAAAATGAAAATTGCAGGGGCTGGCTGAGGATATATTTTTTCTTGACAATAAATTAAGGTTATTAGTACAATTAACTAAATTTTCAAAAAGGTTTAATAGCATAAGCTGAAAAATATATAGAGATAGAGAAGGGAGGGCGATTGTTTTTATGAATTATTAAATCCCTGCCTCTGCAAGAATGACAATTTGATTTTTTTTCTTCATTCAAGCAAAAGCGGGAATTTGCATTCTAAAGGATTAAAATGTTACCATTGTATCATACTCATAGTATTACCTCATATTCTATAAAATTATATTAGTTGTCTGATGAACTAAATTTTTCATAAGAAAGGGAGAATAAAGTATGTCAAAAAAATGTATTTGGCTGGTAATTTTCTTTTTTGTCGTGGTTAGTGGAATGGTTGGGATTTCAGCAGTTGAAGGCGGGGAAAAAGCTCAAAAGGTAGACGATGAAATTTTAATACAGAATAAGTATGAAAAAGATAAGGGCTATGAAAAAAGCCTGCTTACGCATAAAAAACATGCTGAAGAATATAAAAATGACAAGGGAGAGACAATTGCATGCGCTGATTGTCACCATGTATATAAAACCGGCGTAAATGTCTGGAAAAAGGGAGATAAGGTAGATAAATGTGTAACATGCCATAGTGGTACAAAAAATTTAAGCCCTTCAAAAGCCAAAAAATTGAAGAAAGAAGAACAGGTAAAAGAGCTTGCCTGGGCCTATCATGAAAATTGTTATAACTGTCATAAAGCCGTCAAGGCGGTGAATAAAAAAGCGAATGCTCCTAAATCATGTGCAAAATGCCATAAAAAGATAAAGAAAAAGAAATAAGAGGAATCAGGGTATCTGAATTTTTCGACCACCCATTGACAGGTGGCTTCTTCACATCAAAGATGGGTAAGGGTTTTTATAGTTGAATTATGAAAAAGGGGTAGTGATAGATGCTGCCCCTTTTGTTTTTCAATAGAAGTAATTTTCGAATGACCAGATGTGAAAATTTTTGATCGGTATTTAATCCGAGAATTAATCCCCCCCTTCGGATTGGGGTTATCGGTTTTTACGTTTATCCTTTTAATGGGGAAAATCCTTCGTTTAACAGAGGTGATTGTTACCAATAGTATCCCCTTAAAAACAGTAGCTCTGTTGATCCTCTGTCTTTTGCCCTCCTTGTTAATTTTTATCATTCCTATGTCTTTTCTTTTTGCTATTCTTCTTCTATATGGCCGAATGTCTGCTGATAATGAAATTTTAGCTTTACGCTCAGCCGGGGTATCACTACATCGTATTATAGCCCCTGTATTTTTCGCTTCTTTTTTTATATTCGGGGCTACATTGTTTATTTCTTGTTTTGTCATTCCCAAGAGCAACGCAGTCTTTCGACAATTGATCTTGGGTGCAACCTGGAAGAATGCTGTTTTGGGGCTAAGGGAGAAGACTTTTAATGATAATCTTGAAGATTTTATCATTTATGTAGATGAAATTTCAGGGTCATCATTGCAAGGAGTAATGGTTTCGGATCAACGAAGGAAAGGCGAGAAGGTTATTATCTTTGCCAATCGAGGAGAACTGATCGCCAATAATCAATTACTTAAATTGGTTTTGCAGCTCAAGGAAGGAGAGATCCATCGAAGTAACCCTTATAAGGCAAGGGAATATCAACAACTCACTTTTTCCACCTATGATCTTTTACTCTCCGGAAGTCTTCCCGAAGCTAAAAGAGATTTTCGGGTAATGGGTTTGAGAGAGCTTTGGCAAGAAATTCAGAAGCAAAAAAAATTAAGACCTCCTCCTTACCGGCTTTTGATTGAATGGCAGCAAAAATTTTCAATACCCTTTGCCTGTATAGTTTTTGCTTTAGTGGGGTGCCCTTTGGGAATTCAAAATCGGAAGGGTACTCGATTTAGTGGATTTGGGCTCAGTTTAGGAATTATTTTAGGGTACTATGCTTTTTTAGCATTTGGCAAGACCATGGTCTATGGAGGGTGGTTGTCTGCTTGGGTAGCCATGTGGATGCCAAATTTTCTTATGATCCTGATGGGAGTATATCTGTTTAAAAAGCTGGAACAATATTAACCCACAAAGACACAAAAGGTACAAAGGGATTCTTGTAATTTCGGAAAAAAAATATGCGTATTTTAGATCGATACCTGATAAAAGGATTTTTTCACTCTTTATTTTTATCTGTTGTCTGTCTTCTTGGAATTTATGTGATTGTCGAATTTTTTGAGAAGATAGATGATGTGGTAAAACGAGGTATTGCCTCGATTATTATGATAAAATATCTTTTTTATAGCTTGCCGAAGATTTTTTTCCAGATACTCCCAGTGGCGTTTTTAATTGCTGTTCTGTTGATTTTGGGATTAATGTCGCGTAATGGGGAATTGATGGCTATAAAGGCTAGTGGAATTAGCCTTTACCGAGTCACCTCTGTTCTTTTGGCTATTGCTCTTATTTTTTCCGCTGTTACCTTTATTTGCCAAGAGGTAATTTTACCCGGAAGTAATCAAGCGGCCAGCTATTACAAAAAAATTATTGACGGCAAGAAACCCGGGGGGAATTTACGTCAAAACCGGATTTGGTTTTGGGGGAGTGGAAACCGTGTTTTTAATATTCAGTTTATGGATGCAAAGCGGCGAGAGGCGAGGGGAGTTACTTTTTTTAAACTGGATTCTCAGTTTCATATAGTCCATAGAGTAGATGCCAAACGGGCTGTTTATCGTCATGATAAGTGGTATTTATATAATGGAGTTGAGCGTTTTTTTAGCGGGGATAATTTTAAAAAAGTTACTTTTCAGGAATTTGAGCGGAAGCATTTCACTATTCCCGAGGGATTTGAGGATATATTTGCCATGCAAAAACAGCCTGAAGAAATGACGTATCAAGAGCTGTCAAAATATATTGAACGATTGCAAGGAGCAGGGTATAGGGCAGATAAATATCTGGTAGATCTGTATACAAAAATTTCAATGCCCTTTATTATTTTTATCATGACCTTGATAGGGGTATCTTTTGCTGTGAAAATTGATAAGAGCGCCAGGTTATTTAATGTCGGACTGGGTTTACTGATTAGTTTTATCTGTTGGATTATTTCCACTGTTGGTATTTCTTTAGGCCATATTGGACTGTTCCCCCCAATAGTGGCTGCGTGGTTAGGGAATGTAATTTTTTTATTGCTCGGGGCTTATTTATTTGTCACCATTTCAACATAACATATTGAAAAATATGACTAATAGTCCCTTGATTTCACTTGACATTTGTTTAATATCATGATACAAATAACAACAGAATACATAAGGAGAAGCGGTCAGCTCATGACAAGGGAATAAAGTGTTTATGGATTAATGGGAATGTGCCCTTAGTCAAGGCCTGACTCCAAAGGAGAGCAGGAGCCCAGTGATTGGATGGTCTAAAAAAAGTCTAAATTTGGTTGGGATAGGGGTTGGAGTAGTATGCTGTTTTTTTGTTGGGTTATATGGCTGTGTCAAACCGCCTATCAAAGAAATTGCAGATGCTGAGGTAGCCTTGGCTGCAGCCCGCTCTTCAGGTGCGGAAAGGTATCTTATGGAAGAATATAAAGATGTTGAAAAAAAATTGGGTAAAGCCCGTCTAATGGCTGAGGAACAAAAATATAAGATAGCAAGGGGTTTAGCCCTTGAATCTGCTAATGAGGCATGGCGGGTCAAATCTCAGGCTGAGAGGGTAAAAGGAAAAGCGAGAAAAGATGCGGAAAAGGCCCTGGCTGTTACCCATAAGGCTATATGTGAGTTGGAGGAGAAGAGGGCAATTAAGTATGACATTGAAGAATATATGGCCATTTTGAATCTTTTTCGCGAGGTCCAGAAAGAATATAATGAAGAGCGTTATCTTCAGGTCATAGAAAAGGCAGGATCAATAACTCAACGCTGTAATGCATTACAAAAAAAGGCCCGGGAGATTGATGCTCAGCAAAAGAGTGAGGACTTAAGATTTGAGAAACGAAAGCAGTTAAAGAAAACAGAAGGATTAGTTGAAGAAAAAAAGAAAAAACTCGAAATAATAGAGCATGTGGTTCAGTTTGGCGAGTGTTTATGGAAAATTTGTCAAGAGGCTCAGGTATATAATAACCCTTTAATTTGGCCGATTGTATATAAAGCCAATCGATCTCAGATTCGTGATCCCGATCTTATTTATCCAGGGCAAAGATTTATTATCCCTCGGGAATTACCAGAAGATCAGATCGATGGTGCCTCTTTGGATGCTAAGAGCCGTGGGGCTTGGTCATTATACGACAATAAATGATTTTTTTAGACAGGATAAATAGAATTGGGCAGGAGAAAAAAAACTCTATAAATCTTGTTAATTCTGTCCCACGTATAGAAGAATTTTGAGGGAACCTAAATTACATTGAAAAAAGGGCAGGTAACACGGGAAGTTAAATGTGAATATAATCAAAGCCTTCTTGGTTTTTTCGATTGTCATGAAAAAAATGTAAAATTACTCGAGGATAATTTCCAGGTCCGGATTTCAACCAGGGGAAATCAATTTTATATACTTGGGGAAGAGGATAATGTGGCACGAGCGACGAATATTATCCCCAGGATACTTAATTTGATTGCGCGCGGAGTTGTTAATAAAGGAGCTGATATTAATTATATTATTCGTACCTTTATTGAGGATGAGAATGCGGACTTGGAATTAATTTTTTTAGATCAAATTGAAGTGGAGGGAAAAAAACGATTTATCCGTGCCAAAGGCAAGCTTCAACAGACATACATTCAGGCCATAAGAGAATATGATATTGTTTTTGGTATTGGTCCGGCCGGCACCGGCAAGACGTACCTGGCCATGGCCATGGCTGTATCTTCATTGATGAAAAAGGCGGTAAGCCGTATTGTTTTGGTAAGACCTGCTGTGGAAGCTGGAGAAAAGTTAGGCTTTCTTCCCGGTGATTTGCTGGAGAAAGTTAATCCCTATTTGCGGCCTTTATATGATGCCCTTTATGATATGATGGATACGCAAAAGGCACATCGGCTTATGGAAAGGGATGTAATCGAAATTGCTCCTTTAGCTTATATGAGAGGAAGGACCTTAAACAATGCCTTTGTTATTCTGGATGAGGCGCAAAACACCACTTCAGAGCAAATGAAAATGTTTTTAACCAGGTTGGGTTTTGGGTCTAAAGCCGTAATTACCGGTGATATAACCCAAATTGATTTACCGCCTGAACGGTCTTCCGGGTTGGTTGAAGTTCAGTCCATTTTGAATAAAATAAAGGGGCTTCGCTTTATTTATTTTTCCGACCTGGATGTAGTTCGACATAATCTAGTACAAAAAATTATTAAGGCCTATGAAGAGTATAATCATAAGCAAGGACCTTTTGGTGAGAAAATGTATAATAAACCCGTTAATAAAGGGTAAAAATGCTTGATAAACCGCGAAAAGGTAAGGCCAAACAAGTAAGCGGCACAAAAATTTTATTAAAAGACAAAAAGTCGGTTAAATTAAAATTTTATCAGCATTATGCCTTCCAGGCTGTTATGCTTTTACTTGCTTCAACTATTGTTTTGACCTATTTAATCTCTCCTATAGTGATTGTCCCCAATATTTCCAGGAAAGTTGGTGATATAAGTCCGAAGGATGTCAAAGCTCCTAAAATTTTTCAGGTTGAGGATAAATCCACTACCATAAAACGACAAAAAGAGGCAGAGGCTAAGGTTTTAGCTGTTTATGATTTTGATAATCGATTATTAGGGGAAATCGATCAGAAATTGACTATTATCTTTGATCTATTAGAAAAAGATCAGGTCACTGCCCCTTCGTTACAGGAGAAGCCGGAGGCAAATCAGCAAGGGGAAGTGGGGTTGGTTCCAAGTAGTTCCCCTGACAAGGTTTCAGAAACCGGGACGAAACATTTGCCGCCTTTTGAAAACTCATCAATCACTCAACAGGATTTACCTTTACCGGTAGCGGAATTGACCGTGGAGGAAAAATGGGAACGCTTTAAAGGGAAAACATCCCTTCTTATTTCTTTGGATGACTACCAATATCTTCTTGATTATCAAAAAAAAGATCAACTTAAAAGTTCGATTAGCGGTCTTCTGAGAAAGGTTATGCGCAAAGGGGTTTTGGGGAGTTTGAACTTTCCTCTTGAGGAGGATAAAAAGGGCTTTGTTAAAAGAAATATTGCCAATGGCGCCGAAGTGGTGGTTAAGGATACGTCCGAGGTGCTTGATGAGGAGAAGGCAAAAAAGGAAATTGAAAAGGCTGCCCCCTCTTTTTTTCCTGAGAATCAAAAGCTTTCTCAATTAATAGCCGCTATAGCTAAAGGGTTAATTTATCCCAATATGACCCTTAATTTAAGCGAGACACGCTTGAGGAAAATGCAGGCCATTGAAAATGTAACGCCGTCTTTTTTTCAGATAAAAAAGGGGGAAATGATTGTGCGTGAAGGTGAGAGAATAAATGAAAACCATTTAACAAAGCTAAATGAGTTGATGAAGATTACTGAACAAGAAAATATTTTTCTCTCTTTTTTAGGATCAGGCATTATTATTTTGCTGACTTTGGTTATGCTCTTTTTCTTTATTCAACGGCATCATCCAACCATTGCCGACCATATGAAAAATTTAGTCCTCATTGCCTTAGTTCTTGTAATAACCATTTTTCTTAATAAGATATTTGTCTATATAGCCAACGGCCTGTCAGTTACTGTATCTGAAATAGAACCCTCATCCTATTTTTATGCCTTCCCCTTTGCTGTTGCGGCAATGCTGATATCCCTTTTGTTGGATGACCAGATAGCCGTCATGGTGGCCGTTGTGTCGGCGATTTTTTCTGCGTTGCTGTTGGGGAAGGATTTTTATTTCTTGTTGGTGGCTTTTTTTGGCGGCTTGGGATCAATCTATGGTCTGGTTTACATGGCTCATCGCACGGCTATTGTCCGAGGGGGAGTTATGGTCAGTTTAGCCAATCTGGCGGTAATTATTCCCTTGGATATGACCAGGGGAGTTTTGTTAAGTTCTCAGGGGATATCCGATTGTTTTTTTGGAATTATCGGGGGGTTAGTGGTGGCTACCCTGGTCTCAGCGCTTTTACCGGTTTTTGAATCTTTATTTAAGTTAACCACTGATATTAAATTAGTAGAATTATTGAATATGAATCAGCCGATTTTACGCCGCATGGCTACAGTAGCCCCCGGCACGTATCATCACAGCATTATTGTCGGTAATCTTTCTGAGGCGGCTTGCGATGCCATCGGGGCCAATTCATTATTAGCCCGCGTAGCTTCCAATTTTCATGATATCGGCAAAATAAAAAAGCCGCGTTATTTTGTGGAAAACCAGATGAATTTTAAAAACGAACATGAAGGATTGTCGCCAAGTATGAGCGGATTAATCTTAATCTCTCATGTGAAGGATGGGGTTGAGTTGGCCAAACAAAATAAATTAAGCCCCGCTATTGTTGATATTATCAGTCAACACCACGGCACCAGCCTACAAATATTTTTCTATAAAAAAGCCAAGGATCAGCAGGAAAAAGAGGGGCAGAAAATGCAGGTGATCAAAGAAGAGGATTACCGGTACCCGGGCCCCAAACCCCAAACTAAAGAAGCGGGTATTGTCATGTTGGCTGATGCGGTAGAGGCCGCCTCAAGGGCCTTGGAGGACCCAAGCCCGTCCCGGATCAAAGGATTAATTTTAACTATTATCAACAATGTTTTCAAAGATGGGCAATTAGATGAATGTGAGTTGACCTTGAAAGATCTGCATCAGATTGCCGGCAGTTTTAATCGTATTTTGACGGGGATATTTCATCAGCGTATCGCTTATCCAAACATTGAGGATGGAGCAGAGAATGGAAAAAAAGAAAAAAATGGAGATTCAAATCAGAAATCAACAAAAGATCCTAAAAATAAATATCCCGCTGTGGAAGAAAATAACCAAGAAGATCTTAAGCTTCTTGGGAATACCGCCTCAGGAAGTGAGTATAGTAATCGCAACCGATAAAATGATCCACGAATTAAATAAACACTATCGAGGTGTGGATTCGGCGACCGATGTGCTGGCTTTTGCAATGCAGGAAGGCGAGTATGGGTATATTAATCCTGATCTTTTGGGGGATGTAGTCATCTCCATAGAATCCGCCCAAAGACAGGCTCGGGAAGGGGGGCATCCATTGGCTCAGGAGTTGGCTATCTTATTGATTCACGGGCTTCTTCATCTGGTAGGATTTGAACATAAAGAAAAAGAGAAGGCTCGTCTTATGGAGGAAAAGTCAAGGGAGATTTGGCAACAAATCCAGCTTGATTTAGTCAATAATGCCTGCTAACACAAACAAGTCTGATGATACCTTAATGGAAAAGGTTAATTACGCCATTGAGGGCATTATCTATACGGTTAAGACCCAGAGAAATATACGGTATCATTTTTTAGCCGCAGCTTTTGTATTGCTGGCGAGTGCTTTTTTGCCTATTACCAAAGTAGAGTGTTTATTGGTTATTGTGATTATTGCTTTGGTATTGATAGTGGAGGTCTTGAATACAGCCATAGAAGAATTAGTCAATATGATTAGTCCTCATATTAATCAAAGGGCTAAGATGGTCAAAGATATTGCGGCAGGGGCTGTGTTGATTTCAGCTATAGGAGCTGTTATTTTAGGCAGTTTAATTTTTATCCCCTATCTTTTTTCACCGGCATCGAGAACATTAAGCTTTTTTCATGGATTAAGCAAAAGTGAATCTTCCGCTTATATTGTTCTTTTTTCCCTGCTGCTGGTTATTGTTTTAATTGTCGTGGCTAAAGCCACCTATGGGAAAGGTGAACCATTACACGGGGGTATGCCGAGCGGTCATTCTGCGGTAGCTTTTTCCGTTGGTACGGCAGTTGTTTTTTTAAGTAGCAATCCAATTATCATTGTGTTAACCTTTTGTTTGGTTATTATGGTGAGTCACAGCAGATTGTTGTTGAAGATCCATACATATACGGAAGTAGTGGTCGGGGCTTTAGTAGGGACTATAGTTACGGCCTGTATTTTTATATTATTTCACTATTTCTTGTAAAAAGGAGAAATAAGAAAAAATTATGGAAAAAATAGACGAACCTCCTGCTGAAGAACCGAATACTTTTCTACACCATTGGGTTATTAAGTTGCGGAAAATGCTGGCTCGTTTTTTTTGGGGGCCGCAAGATGCCGGCGTCCAAAGCGAGGAAGAGTTAAAAAAGTTAATTGATGATGGTGAAAAACAGGGAGTAATTGAGGAAGCTGAGCATGATATGCTGCATAGTATTCTGGAATTTGGAGATACCGTTGTTCGTGAAGTCATGGTGCCTAGAATAGAAATGTCTTGTATCAAGGAAAATGCCTCTTTTAATGAGGTAATGGATTTTGTTGTTAAAGATGGCCACTCGCGCATCCCAGTGTTCAAGGATCGGATAGATGATATTGTTGGGGTTTTATATGTGAAAGATCTTCTTCGCTTGCATAATGTGGCTAAAGAAAAATTTACTGTCTCTAGTAGTATGAGATCCACGTTTTTTATTCCCGAGACAAAAAGAATCAGTGAGTTATTGCGAGAATTTCAACGCAAGAAAGTTCATCTGGCTATTGTCGTAGACGAGTATGGCGGGACTGCCGGGCTGGTAACCATTGAGGACATTTTAGAAGAATTGGTTGGAGAAATTCAAGATGAATATGATATTGACACCAAGAAGATGGTGGTCGTCGGAGAAGAATCAGTTTTAGCTGATGGGAGATTGGAAATTGAGGAACTGGAGGATTATTTTCATGTTTCTCTCAAGGGCGATGATAATGATTACGAGACTGTGGGGGGCCTCATTTTCACTCTTTTAGAAAGGATTCCTCAGAAAGGAGAAAAAATTAATTATAAGGATTTACAATTTACTATAGAAAAGGTAGATGAGCGAAGGATTCATAAGGTAAAAATAGACAGGGCGGAGGGTACCAATGATAAAAGCCTTTCACCTTCCTTGCAAGAAGATAATAGTGAATAAGTGAGCCTTGTAATACAGAAGGTCAACAAGAGAATAGCTGCCGAGTTATTAAAAAAATATTAACTGACGAAATTTGGATGGTGGCATTTATAAGAGTGTACTTGTAAATATAAATGTTACATCCTTAAGCCCACAAAGCCGGAGGAAATTATGCCCGGAATATTTGGAAAAATCTTATTGGTTGAAGAAGAGGCAATAGTCAAAAAGCGATTGAGAGGATATTTGCAAAGTAGTGGGTATAGCGTATTGGAAGCCAATCATGGGTCTGAGGCTTTGGACATCCTCAATGAGCAGACTCCGGATATTATCATTACAGACGCTTATTTGTCTTCCATGAGTAGTATAGAGTTTTGTCGTCGGGTCCGTGAAAAACCACTAACAGCAGTCATCCCCTTTGTTCTTTTGATGGAGGATGATGATGAAGAGCACGCCTTAATGCGGTTAAAGGTTGGAGCAGATGATTATATTCCCAAGTCTGTCAGCGCTGAGGAATTGATCATTCGCATCCAGGCTAAAATAAAAAGGTTTCAGACTTTGCGGGAACTTGTTCATGTGGATTCCTTTACCCAGTTATATAATCGTTCTTATTTTGATAAAACTTTGGCGGACCTTTTAAAGATGTCGGATCGGTATCAACATGATGTATCTTTGTCTATTTTGGATATTGACTATTTTAAGGAGTTTAATGATACTTATGGGCATCAGATAGGGGATTTCGTTATTAAATCCGTAGCGCAGTTTATTCGTCAAAAACTGAGGGAAGTAGATATTATAGCCCGCTATGGCGGAGATGAGTTTGTGGTCATTATGCCGGAAACCTCAAAAGGGAGCGCTGAAAAAGCTATGACTCGTATCCAGGCTGATCTGGCGGCAACAACCTTTCATTGTGCGAAGGTTCCCCAGCAATTACAGATTTCTATCAGCGTTGGTATTGCTAATTATCCGGGGGATGCCTCCAATGATTATGAATTAATTCATAAAGCCGACCAGGCGCTTTATGCGATAAAAAATCATAAAAGCAAAGCCTTGTGGCCTCATTTTAAACACAACCAATAAAATAGTAACCATTACCCTCAACCCCTCTCGATAGGGGAGGCTGGGTGGGGATGAAATAAAGTATCACCCTTCCCTAACCCCTCCATCCAAGGAGGGGGACTGAATGGTTGCATTAAATATTGCCTGTCAGAGGCGATACGAGGAAGGATTGAGGCTATACTGTTTTACTTCTTCCTGTGTAGGAAGGGGGAGGGAAATGGTAAAAATGGTCCCTGACCCTTCCTTGGCTCGCACGCGAATAGTTCCATGGTGATCTTTAATGATTCCCGAACTAATGGATAAGCCCAACCCACTCCCCTTGTCTATTTCTTTGGTGGTAAAAAAGGGATCAAAAATTTTGGGCAGATATTTTTTTGGAATTCCGCATCCGGTATCTTTAAAGGTGATGGTTATATTCTCTTGCTTTTTATCCAATTTGGTTGAAATGGTGATAGTATCTCCCACCTTAGTAGCATCAATAGCATTAATAAGCATGTTTACACAAACTTGTTGAATCTGGGTGGCTGTTATGACCACTGGGGGAAGGTCGGGGGTGTAATGCTTAATCAGACGTACTCCTTTTCCCACAGTTTGTCTTTCAAACATGGAGATGGCATCTTCAATCACTTCGTTTATTTCATGAAGATATTTCGGCTCAATTTTTTGTTTGGAAAAAAAGAGAAGACTGTCAACTATTTTACCAATTCGGTCGCATACTCGTTTCATGCTGGCAAAATTGTATCGTAAATTTTCATCCTGTTCGTAGGTCTGTAAAAGCTCCTGGATTCGACCGGAAAGAACAGCCAGAGGATTATTAATTTCATGGGCAATACCGGCTGAAAATCTGCCCATGGCCGCCAAACGATCTGAATGAAGAATATGCTCATGTAATTTTTTTTCGGATTCTTCAGTTTTTTTCTTTTCGGTTATATCGCGGAAAGTGGCTAACGTAGTTGGTTCTCCATCAATATATACATCAGAAGTTGAAACATCGAGATCAATAATTGTTCCATCTTTTCTTTTAGCCTTAATTTCCAAATGAGGGGCAATGGGTTTGCCCTGACGTTTTTTTTCGATACGGTCTTGAATAATTTTCCAGGCCTCATCAGGATGGATGACCTTTAGGGTTTGGCCAATGAGTTCCTGAGGGTTTTTATACCCTAACATCATGGTCAGGCTAGGATTGAGATAGGAAAAGGTTACTCCTTTTATAATCCCTATCCCCTCTTGACAATTTTCTACTAAGGAATGGAAATTTTTTTCCCATTCCTTTATGTCTTTGGCTTGTTGCTGTGTTTTTTCCCCAAATTCGCTTTCAATGGATTTTTGCTCAGTGATATCTTCCAGACAAATAAGGATAAAATTGACCAGACCATCATTATCCTTGAGGGGGAAAATTTTTAGATTATAATATATCTCTGAGCCGGTTGGCAGCAGTTGCCGATTCGATTGTTTAGCAAAGGGTTTTCCTTCTTTCAGGGCAGACTCGAGAGCTTTTTCAATCATATCGGGTTTAATAATAGCTGGAAAAATTTCAGAGAATTTTTTCCCCTGAACCTTGGAAAGTGACATACCCATCATTTTTTCCATGGTCGGGTTCCAATAGCAAATTCTAAAGTCACTGTCCAACAACTGAATACTTATTGGTATAACCCTGATAATCTCTTGATTTAATTCCTTAAGCCGGTTTATATCATATTCCATATTTTTTTCATAAGTAATGTCCTCGAGAGTCAACAAAACTGCTTCAACGTTTTTATTCTTATCCGGGATAGTTGAGGAGGTAACAAGGGAGTAATGCTTTTTTCCTGACTGGGAAAGGGTGCAGAATTCACCGGAATGTCTTTGCCCATCGAGGAAGGTTTTTTTAGCCACACAGTAAGTTTCTTGAGAACATGGGCGCTGAGATTTTGGTTTGAGGAACTGGTAACATTTTTTTCCTTTTTGATCCCCATATTGTTCAATGATCACGTGATTGTTCCAGATGATTTCAAGATCTTTATTTATGATTAACAGAGGATTTTTGAAGGAGTTGATAATGCTATACAAGGTTTGCAGATTAAGGTCCTGTGACCCTGGGAAACCAGTCGTATCGGCATATTGGTTGTTTTTATTATTTTTTTTAATAAAGGTATCGCTCATATCTAATCTATTACTATATTTTAATATTAATCATAATTACTTGTATTTAATAATCGTTTTAATTATTACCAACAATTCTCATTTTGTCATTTTGATGTAGCGCAGAGAGTTAATCTTACCACGAAACTGTTTTAGAAGAGGCTATACAAGGGCTAAAGCCCTGCGCTACAGTAAGAGCTTTAAGGTTGAAGTCAAAATGAGAATAGCTATAGTATAAAATTATTATACCATATTTTTTAAAGAATAATCAGAAAAAATTACCAATAAGAAAAAGGGTGGATGAGGGGAAATAAAGGAATATAGTGTAAGTTTTCGTCCTATGGGGTGATCGTTTATTAGGCCCGATCCCAAAACTTCCGCTGGAACATAACGAAAAACCAATAATGATAGTCTCGTGAAAAGTCGGATCCGGCAGATATGTCATTTCGACTAAAGGGAAAAACCTTTAGTTTTTCAACACATTATCTGATAAAGATTTCTCCCGTTCGTTCGAAATGACACGCTGATGGACCTTTTTTCGAATTCATCATTAAGAATTAGGGTCCGGGGCTTTATATGGGCATTCGGGCAGATAATCCTCATCCTTTATATCGTAAGTTAACCAGAAGCCATAGGTTGATTGAGTCTCTGTTCCATATACAAAAGTAGTGGCCGTAATTTCAGTATTGATCCATACAGCGGAAGCCTTTAAATACACCAGATCGAAATTGGCTACGCCATACTCATCGGTTGTTACCGTGGTAGGCACCGTTCCGGCAGATGAGTTAGGGGGCGTTAATTGCCCGTCATCATTTAAATCCTCTCCCGGATCCAGGATTAAATTTTTATTTTTATCCTCATTGTCATAATCGTTCCAGGTCCAGGTATCGGGGTCATCTGCGTCATATGAATTGGGATCATCAGGTATCCATCTTGCTCTATACATAACAGGCCAGAGGTTTAAGGAAACTTGAATACCATATACAGGATTCCCGTTTGTATCGGCAACCATTACAGACATAGGAAGGTGATAGGTAGTATTGGTTTCATTCGACTTAATTTTAGTGCTCCTTCCTATCATTATCGATCCCGCAATACCACCAATTACTATTGAGATTTTATCCGCAGGTTGATTGCCGTCTATGAGGACCCTGGCCTCTACCTCAACCCCCTCCGCCCCCGAACTTAAAGAACCGGAAGTAAAGGTTGCGGCAGCACTCCCGGAATCATTTGTATATACAATAGCCGGCATTATTGTTTCCCCTCCGCCTGTGGGCTTCAGAATGGCGAAGCCGACCGGGGCGCCGCCCACAGGAGCTTCGTTTTCATTCCTTACTTGTGCCGTTAAGGTGATTGTGTTATTTATATTCCCGGTACTAGGCGCCACTACTGCCGCACTGGCCTGAAGGGCAATTTGGGAAGCTTCGGCGGGTAGCACGGTGATGACCACCTTCAAAGAATCGGTTATTGAAGGATCATTTGGATCTATTACCTGCACAATAGCAATACCTGCTTGGGCTGAGCTGAGTATTGCCGAAGCTGAACCATTGGACACATCCTTGATTACCGATATGTCTTGTCCTCCATCCCAGACGCCCATGGAGGTAGCAAATCGCACCCTTGTTTGAGTCGGGGCATTGACGGTAATAAGTTGCTCGGATTCGGTCTTTAAGCTGCAAGGGTCATTTGTCGGATCGATAATACGAAAGACTTCAGCCAGCGCTCCTACTTTGTATGTTTGGGTAGCAGTGGTATTCATGGATGTTATTGTTACCGTTACATCGCCTACAGCTATACCTTTCACCTTTACCTTCAGTTCGCCGAAATCGGTATATATTCCATCCAGTAGCCCATTATCACTTGTCTCGCCTGGAGGTATTGACTCAAAAGTGACTATCCCCGTTGACACCTGATTATTAATACTCACAGTAACCTCGGCATTGTTTATGCCTACCAACCCGGCATCTTTAACCTTTATCGTTAAAATTGCCGTATCGTCTCCACCAATTTCAAGGTTTGTCATGTCAGTAGAAAGTGTTACGGTGGTTCCGGTAATATTAATCGGTATCTGCCTGGTTTGCCCTCCTGCTGTCGCAGTGATCACCTCTGTCCGGTTGCTTTTGTCCTCTGTCCCGGATGAGAATATTATTTCCGCCTCCCCATTTTCATCGGTGACAACTTCTGATCTATTAAGTTCTCCGCCTTGGGAACTAAAGTTTACGGTCACTCCTTCCATAACAGCATTTTGATTATCTATAATCGTTGCAGTAATGGTCGTACTATCCGAGTCGTCGGATTTGATAGAAATCTGGGATAATTTCAATGATATGGAACTTACAACGGTATCCTCAACATTTTCAACGGGATTTACATCCGTCGTACCGCCGTCTTCATTGCTGGCGGTGCCACAGGAGACGAAAAGGGCAATGGCACATATCAATAGAATACTTATTAAGCATGAGGTGAGATATTCTTCTCTATTTTTCATGGTTCCCCCTGATTTACTTTAATCCGATTAAATAATATACAAAAATCATTTTCGACATAACATGCATTCTTTCCTCGTGGATAATTTTGACCTTCACGTCATTGTTTTCGACTCTATCATTTTTTCCTTCTCGTAATAAGGAAAGTGGTTTCCAAAGTATCTTGATAGTAAAAATTTTTATTTTTTTATGCAGCTTCCAACCTACCGCTAATTCGTAATTATTAATTTCAGTTTCAGTGGTTTTATGTCTTTTTCTCCACTATCTTGGGAGTGATAAAGATTAACAATTCATCATATGAATCTTCATTTCTATTTGCTTTGAAGAACCATTTAATAACCGGAATGTTGCCAAACCAAGGGACTTTTCGCTCGCTATTTTGTTGGCTGCGCTGATAAAGGCCCCCAATTACCGCTGTATCTGCGTCTTTGACAATCAATTTGGTCTTGGCGGTTCGGGTTTTTATAGCCGGTACACCATTTACCGTCTTAGACCAGTTTGGTTCACTTTTATCAGCTTCAATCTCTAAGATGATAAAACCATTAGGCGTAATGTGAGGAGTGACCCCCAGTTTAATGACTGCGTCAACAAACTGGGTTGTTGGGTTCCCATCTTTGTCTATGGCCGGGTAGGGAATTTGGGAGCCGCTTTTAATCTCCGCCCTTTCATTATCCAGAGTAGCGATTTTGGGATTGGAGATGATTCTTCCCTTCCCATTGGATTCCATGGCGTCAAGTTCTATATTGAGTTGTGTCAGGCCATTAACATGACCTAAATTGAACCCTAAGCCTCCAAACACATCGCCGGTATTGGGAAGGTTAACTGCATAGCCGCCGCTTCTTATTCCAGCAACGTTAATGGTGTTGGGGAAGCGGTTATTGGTTTGTTTTTGATAGCTCCCCCCCCATCGGACACCTAATTCTTTTGAGTATTCTTTGGTAGTTTCAACAATTCTCGTTTCAATCAAAACTTGTGGTGTTTCTTTATCCAGTTTGACCAGGATTTCCTTAATTTTTATAATGTTTCCCGGTGAATCCTTAACGATTAAAGAATTGGTGCGCTCATCTACAATAATGGAAGGGGGTTCCATTAATTCTTCAGACTTGCTGAGCATAGGGGTAAGTTGATCTTTCATTTTAACTGCCCGGGCGTAATTTACCGAAATGATTTCCGTTTTTAGAGGAAGAGATTTTTTTTCGACCTGTTTGGTTTTTTGTTTGGCCTGGATGATTTTAAAAAGGGCTTCTTCTTCTTGGGTAAAGCTTTTTCGTGTTCCTACCCGAATAATATTTCCTTCCATTTTCATGGCCAGGCGGTTGGTTTTGAGAATAATTTCCAGGGCATGATCCCACGGTACTTTTTTGTGAAGGGTAATGGTAACCTTTCCCTTCACATCAGGATCAATAACTAAATTATAGCCGCTGATTTCTGAGATAAGGCGCAAAACTGATCGAATATCAGCATCCTGAAAATCTAAAGAGATGGGTTTCCCCGTATAGGTTTTTTTGAGAATAGATGCAGTCTGCTCTTTTTTTGGTTTCGGTTTAGGGGCCGCAGGTTTGCGGAAAGTGGGCTTAGTCGCTCGAACGATATCACGATGGAGAACCTGAGTTTTTGGGATGGCTTGATAGCCGTCATCGGATTTTGATAAGAAGGAGAGGCTCTGGTTTTTTGAGGCAGAGGATACTTCTGGTTTTTTTGTCCCCATATAGGGGAGTGGTTTTTGATCGATAGGAACTTTTTGGATTTCTAGAATAGGCTTTGATTTGATAGTGTTGGACCCGCTTAAAGAACAAGCGCTTTGTTGGCCACACAGGATCAGGGCCAAAATGATTGTGCATAGGGTATTTAACCAGTGGGATTGCTTTCTGAAATCCATTCTCCCCCCCTTTAATGTTTTAGTCTGATAACTGGTTTTGATTAGTATTTTTGTTTTTCTTCTTTATAAAGCTTTATGGTAATTTCCCGAGTTTTTGTTTTTCCCGCATAATCAGTTATTACATCTTGAACCACTAAATTGTCTTGGCATACCTTTTTCACTTTCCCGGATAATTTTCCAACCATATCACCCTTTTTGATGGAGTAGCATTTTCCATCAGGCGTTTCTACTATCGCTATCCTCCCCAAACTGCCCCAAACAATTCCTACCAGCTTCAGTTCGGAGAGAGCAAATTTTAAAAGAGGAGATAGCGGGACTGTTATGGCCGGTTTTTTTATTTTTGGTTGAATAAAGAGTGGAGATTTAAATGGGTCGCGTATTTTTTCCGAAGCCTTCATTTGCCCTGGAGAAGCTCCAAAAACCAGGGGGAGAAGAAAGAAAACAATCAGCAGAATTTTACTTTTTTTTACCATTTCCACTTTTCTTCCCCTTTTTTTTAGAAGTATTCGGTTGAAATCGATAGGTAATAGCCTGACAAGTGGTCTCCAGGATAAGGTAATTATCAACCACTTTGGGATTTTTCATGCTAAAATCTCCGATGTTGACAATTCGGTCAAGAGCGCTGACTAAATGGAAAAAATTGCTGACATTCCCATAGGTGCCGCGCACCTTCATGCTGATCGGTAATTGGCTATAGAAGTCTTTTTTTTCTTCTTTCTGAGGCTTAAAAAGCTCAAATTCAAACCCACATTGATTTCCCAAATCAGAAATTTTGGTTAAAAGGTTAGGGATTTCTTTTTTCGTGGGTAGTTGCGCCTGGGCCCTGAGTAGTTCCTGTCGTACCTGCTCCACTTCTTGTTTAAAAGAATCAATATTTTTAGAGGCGTTTAAATTTTCTTGTAATGTTTGTTGTTGCTGAGCTAATTCTTGTTGCAGAATGGCGGTTTTTTCGTTTTGGGGTTTTAAAAGAAAAAAATTCCAAATAACCCCAAAGAAAATAATAAAAGAGATAAGCAGGAGAATTTTTTTAGGCGTTGGCAGGGAAGCCAATTTATTATTAATCGCCTTTAGGTTCATGATTTCCCCTTCTTTTTGTTCTTTGGTTGCTTGGGTTTTAATCCTTTGATGTTACAGGTGATCTTAAATTTTTTTACTTTTTTATCAGCAACAGTCGTTTGCGTTATTTTATCCAGTTCGATTTGCTGAAGGTCGGCGGTATGTTCCAGCTTTCTCATGAAATGGGCTATGGTATTGGCTGTTAGGGACATCCCTTCCAGGCTGAGTCGAGGGCCTTTGGCAGATAATGAGGTAAGCCAGACATTTTCGGGAATAATTTTGGCAATGTCGTTGAGAAGATTTGAAGGGCCTTTCTGTCTGGATTTCATATCCTTAATAAGACCAAGTTTTTTTTCCAGCTTCTTTTTATCTTTTTTAAGTTTATTGATTTTTTCAACCTCAATTTTAGAATTTTCAATCTGCACTTTGGTAGTGGTAATTTGATTTTGAAGGTTGCTGATTTTGGATTTACATTGAGCATAGAAAAAAATTCCCACCCCTAGGAGTACTATGAGGGAAATAATTCCAATGCTCTGATCTAGGCCAATAGTAACAGCCTTTTTCTTTCTGGGAAGTAAATTGATTTTAATCAACGATCGTCCACCCTTCTTAAGGCTAAACCCACCACTATGGCCATCATGGGCGAGACCTGGGCCAGCCAGTCAGTGTTAAATTGATTGGGATTAATGTCAATTTTTTTAAACGGGTCGCTTTTTTCTACTTCCATCTCAAAATGTTGGGCCAGAACCTGGTCGATGGCATTGATTTTAGAAGTTCCTCCGCTGAGCAAAATTTTACTTAAGGGGGTATCATCTGCTGTGGCGCGAAAATAGTCAAAGGATCGTTGAATCTCTGAAAAAATTTCTTCATAAAAACTTTCTCGCAAGGGGATGATTTGTTCTTCGGTAACTCCTTCAACAGTTTCCCCTGACTTTATTTTTTCTGTTTGGGTAAAGTCCAGTCCCAGCTTATTTTGTAATATTTTTGAGTAGTTGTTCCCACCAAGGGAGGCATCACGAGTAAATATCGTTTGGCCCTCCCATAAAATATTCATATTCATGGTATCGGCGCCAATATCCAAAAGAACAACATAGTTATTCATATCTTTGAGGTAATTGAGCTCATATTGATTTTCTAAAGCAAATACATCGATATCAACGACCGAAGGAATAAGGCCGGCTTCAGTAATAATAGATACAATATCTTGAATACGTTCTTTTTTTACCGCCACCAGCAGAACATCCATTTGTCCTTCTTCTTTTTGCCGGGCATTATTCATGATTTGAAAATCCAGGTTAACATCATTTATAGCAAAGGGGATGTATTGTTCTGCCTCGTATGTGATAGATTCGCCTAACTCTTCCTCGGTCATTTGGGGGAGTTTAATTCTTTTAACGATTACCGAGCGTCCCGAAATGGAAGTGGCCACATCTTTAGCAGTGATTTTTTGTTCTTGAACCAATTCTTTGATGGCTTGGATAATGCTTTGTCTATCGATGATTTTATCCTCAGCGATAGCGCCTTGAGGAAAATGTTTTAATCCTGCTTTAACTAAGCCATATCCTTTGGAACTTTTTTTCATTTGGGCTATTTTTAATGAATCAGTTCCAATATCAAGTCCGATTAAATCCTTTTTTTTAAAGAGACTCATAAAGTATCTTCCTTCTTCTTGTCTTTGACTTTTTTTACAGTAAAAAAGTGCAAAAAATAATAGAATAGATCAAAATAGACACAATTCTACCGTAATTGTTACTGAAGAATTGTTCGGCATAAGCAAGCTGATTGATCGGAAAAAACTTTGAGTAACCATTCAGTCCCCTCAACTCCTCCCCCTTGATGGGGTAGGCTTAAGTGGGGGTGAAATAAATCATCACCCTCCCCTACCCCCTTCCATCGAGGGAGAGGGACTGAATAGTTACAACTTTAATGATACCATTAAGGGAATGTTAAAATAAATTATAATATAACATTTCAAAGATACATAATTCAATATTTATTTTGCCAGGAAATAATTTTTATCCGGCTAAGACTATTCGAGGCATTGCTTAGAGCCTGACTGCTATATTTTATATGAGCTTTTGTTTTTAAGGATACCTTAGAGCTTTCGCTACCGGCCACTACCATGCTTCCAAATAAAGTAGCTTGGCCTGTTCCCAGGTCTAATGCGTAATCACTGCCCTCATCATTATGTATAACAATAACTAATCCTTCAAAATGAAAAGCGCCCTGAAAGGCGGCTTCATCGTTTACTATCAATATACCCGCTCCACGCACGTTGCCGGTAAATTTTGCGCTCTTTTCCACTACAGTAATTTGAGGTTTTTCTCGTGTCCCCAAAGTTTGATTGCCGGTAATATTTCCCCCGCCGCTAAACCTATTAACCGTCTGGGAGATTAGGATGAGGTGATGGGCCAAATTTTGCCAGTCCCAGTTAGTGAATATGCCGTCACCATCCTCTTGAATAGCAGGGTTGCCGGTAATATTGAGCGACGATCCCTCGCCATACATATTTTGGGTTAGTTCATCAGTGGTATGAATCCCGGCAACAGCGGCTTTAGCGCTGAGTTCTCCATTACAATCGGATCCGGAGCAATTGAAATCTTGGGGTACATTCCAATCTTTTCCATCTATTGAAGGATTGCCATATATATCGACTGACGGTTCATCTTCATACAGGATTAAAGCGCCATCTGTTTTTGCAGGTATAAGGAGTTTATTGAGCATAACCTCAATAATCCAGCCGGCTGCATGTGATTTGCCTGTTGAGGTAATAACAATCGTGTTGTCAATATCATAATTGGGGTCCCCATCATTGTTGTCAGTGATTCTAACCTCATATGTGCCCTCTGCAAAATCTACTGAGGGCCCAAAATCCAGGGCCCCATCCTTTAATTCATCATCGAAACCATTGTGGCTGGTATCTAAGACAGTTATAGCGTGTCTCATCCCTGCTTCGGCATTGAAAAAGGCTTTTTTTATGTCCCGCATATTCCTTGAGATTTTGAGGTCGGTTAAAGATGTATTCATGGCGATTATACTTATGGTGGTAAGGGCCGAAAGGGCTAGCAAACTGGTTATTAAAGCTATTCCCTGTTGATTTTTACCTATCATTTTTTGCTACTTTTTTTGTTATAATGTCATTAATGTAAAAAATACACTATAGATTTTTATAAATTTATTGCCGGACTACGTTCCACGACACCTAGTTTATTTTAGCGCTACAAAAAATATCTCTAATAAGAACATAAAAAAAAATATCGCACATGTACTATGCACACAGCATAGGAATTTAAAAAACTCCCTTCGAGTGATTTACAGGATTTCTTAATACCACCATAGTTTTAACAGTATAATAGTGATATTGATTATTCATTTGTGGATCTTTTATTGATGTTTTGGCAGTCAATGTTATATCTATCTTTCTCTCATTATTTGGATCACAATGTAAATTAAAATTGGTAATATTTTCGATAAATGACCGGTTCACACTGCCTCCCTTGGTATAGCGAAGGATATTATCATTTTTTTTTAGAAATCCCTTATTCTCTACAATATGATAGGTAGAGGTATTATCAGGGGTCCCTTTATTAGGGTCCCAGCTTGCAGTAAGCGTCAATTGGTTGCCGGTATTTGAGAATACTTTTCTTATTTGCGTTGCGCCCTTACCTGAGGTAATAGCCACTTTTTTTTTCTTCCAGCAATTGCTGCTCCAAGACTGTTTTGTGTCGTTTAAAGTATTTTGCGAATTTCCTCCCGTAGATATATTTGGCCTTGAATTATCACAATCAGTATAAAAGGTAACCCTGTTTGTATCGATTTTTTCTATGATAACCGCATTTTTTAATTCTCTGGTCATAAATTCAATAGCGGCCCTGATATTCTGATGCATGTCAGTAATGGATTCCTGAATTACATAGTTTCTGTGTGAGGCCATGAAGATTTCATAAATGCCGGCCAGGACGATAAGTACAATTCCTAAGGAAACCATCGATTCTATGAGTGTAAAACCTCTTGTGGTATTTTTCATCATGACGGCTCAATATTGATTCAGTATGCTTTATCCACAACATCTGATAATAGGGTGTCTAAAGAAATACTCCTGACCCCTTTCATGCTTGGCCATTCTATAGTTGCGGTAATTTTTTTTATATGTGTTGAACCTGTATAATCGGCAATTGTCCAGGACCTGGTAAAAATTCCTCCCGGCGCCCCAGTCTCATTAACCGGATTATTGGTATCGTGAAAGGTGCCGTTTGAAATATTGGTAACCCCGGTTATTAGCAATTCCTCTACTTTTGTCTCCGCTAAAATGACGGCTGAAGTGAGATCTCGAGACTCTTTATTGCTTTTTATGGCGATGATTTGTAATTCAGCCAGGCCAAGAAGGCCGAAAGAGAGAATACTTATCGCTATAAGCATTTCAATTAAGGTGAATCCGGTTTGACTTTTGATAATACGCTCAAGGGTACCTATGTTACTGTTAGGGGGCTGTATCACTGATTCGTATCCTCCCTGTCCATGAAAAAATAATATATTTTGAAGCAGATTGGTCCGACAAGGTAATAGTACCGGAGTTTCCAGTCCCAACCGGGTTAAAGGTTGGATTGCGATTGGCGGTGAAGGTTATGTGATGAAAATCATTATTGATGTTTTTATTTATTACCTTTTCCCCTATATCCATCTCTCCATTATTATTCTGATCACTATGAATTCGGTAGGTAGTGCCGTCATCATGAAATATCATCCTGAAGTTATTTTTTTCTTTGATAGCTTGCATTCGTGCATAGTGTAAGTCGGAAAAAATCATCCTGGCGGCGCCACTAAGCTTGTTGGCCTTAATTTCAGGAATGGCTACTAATACGAGAATTCCAATGATGCTGATCACAATCACAAGTTCTATAAGAGTTACACCTTTTTTATTCATGGCATACTATTATGTTTTAATATATAATATTTTATAGCACTATATACTAATATTATAATAATAAGAATGAGGGTGTAAAGTCAAGAAGAAATATGTGGTGAGTATAGATAACCCATTAAATTTCATAAATATAGAGAAAAGGAGTAATAATAAGCCGTAGATAAAAATAGATTTATAGTTCAGGAATTTTTATTTTATTTATGCGGCTTCAAAATTTTTAGCTTTATGAAATTTTTTCACTTATTATCACGAGATAATTTTTATTTTTGAGGTTCGTTTCATAATTTTAAGCTCTCCCACCCTATTCGAAAAAGAATACCAAGGCAGAGAGTGTGTAAACGAATACGAGAAATTATTTCAATATTTGATTATAATGGTTTCTCAGGATACAGGCGGGTTTTGAAAGACGTGGGTAAACCACATCTGAAACATAAATAATGTCCAAAGTTTTTTTCGATTGTCAACCAGGCCATTCCAATGATCCTGCAAAAGGCCTTGGATGAAATCAGGGTTAAAAATGCCCTGGGCGCGAATTGTATCCTCAGCAAAAGTCTCGGCAAAAACCGATTTGAGATCTGCATTTATCCATTTAGCTACCGGGATGCCAAAGCCTTTTTTGGGACGATTGATAATTTGTGCGGGGAGGAGCTCTCGAGCGCTTTGTTTAAGGATATATTTAGTTTGCAGTCTTCGCAATTTAAGGTGGGAAGGAAGCCTGGTGGCAAAATTCACAAACTCGTGGTCCAGGAAGGGGACCCGCACCTCCAGGGAATTGGCCATACTGGCCCGATCGACCTTCACCAGCAAATCTTCCTGTAAATACAATTTCATATCTAGGTATAACACCGCATCCAACCAATTCTCTACAGGAGCAGAGTCCAGATAATGGCGGATAATTGAAAATTCATCATGCCCTTTGAGTGTTTGCTGAAAATCAGGCTGCCACAGAGAAATTTTCTCTTCGGGGCTAAAAGAGCCCAGCCATATATAGTTACGAATTCCATAAGGATAATTGATTCCGGAAATGAATTTTTTGGCCCTGAAGTCAAAACTGAAATTATCTGTAGAAACCGGGAGTCGAGGGATAATTTTTTCAATGATACCCCGGCGAATGAGACGGGGAATAAGGGCATAGAGTTTGGCCAGGCGATGGGCTTGATATGTATAATATCCGGCAAACAGCTCATCTCCCCCGTCACCGCTAAGAGCCACAGTCACATGGCGGCGGCAGAATTGGCAAAGCAGGTACGTGGGTAGGATGGATGCGTCTCCCAGGGGTTCATCAAGATTCTCTGCCACTTGGGGGAGAGTGTTTAAGAGGGTCTTGGTATCAAAAATTTGATGCCGGTGATTGGTCTTGATATGATCGGCCGCTGTTTTAGCAAAGCTTGATTCATCAAATGATTTTTGAAAAAAACCAATGTTAAAACTATCCACCCTGCCCTGGTCAAGGTTTTTCATGAGAGCGGCAATGAGGCTGGAATCTATACCCCCGCTCAGGAAGGTCCCCAGAGGAACATCACTGATTAGTCTTCGTTGAACTGATTGTTTGAGTTTTTCCAGCAGTGCTTCTTGATATTCTTTCTCATTAGGCAGATGAATCTTAGAGCGATATTCAAAATCCCAGTATTGTTTGATATGGACCTTATCCTTTTCATCGACGAGTAAAAAATGCCCGGGGGGGAGTTTTTGGATGGATTGAAAAATAGTTTCAGGAGAGGGGATATATTCATAGGTCAGATAAAGGTTAAGGGCTTGAGGGTTAATATTTCGCTGAAACCCCGGGTATTGCAAGATCGCCTTAATTTCAGAGCCAAAGATCACGGTGTTTTTCAGGCGAGCAAAATATAGGGGCTTGATACCAATCCTGTCGCGGGCCAGAAAAAGCCTTTTTTTTGATTTGTCCCAAAGAGCAAAGGCAAACATTCCATTTAATTGATCAAGACAGTTTATTCCCTTTTCTTCATAAAGATGAACGAGGACTTCGCAGTCAGAGCCGGTTTTAAAGAGGTGCCCTTTTTCTTGTAATTCTTTTCGCAATTCCTGGAAATTGTAAATTTCACCATTGGCAATAACCCAAACGGTTTTATCTTCATTGGCGATTGGCTGTTGGCCGGTGTTAAGGTCAATGATACTGAGGCGTCGCATACCCAATGCCGTTTCCTTATCAAGGTAAGTCCCTAACTCGTCGGGGCCTCGATGATGTATGGTTTGGCACATTCGATGGAGTGTTCGGGTCGCTTCATCCTTGTTAAGGTCGTGATTGCGAAAACCACAAATGCCGCACATCTTTTATCCTTTTCACTTGAAAATGCAACTATAAATACTTGATATTATTTTCATTTTACTTTGTGACAGTTTGCTGGCATGTATGTTTCATTATATTATTTGTAATCGTTAAGCCCCCCTATTGAACCACAAAGGCACAAAGGAATGAAAGTATCTTTATAGTCTAAAATATAATTCCTTGATTGATAAGTCGACATGGGGCTGAGCAGTTACTTTTATTATTCGAAAGTGAGCAAAATAAACTTTTGGCTTCAAATATTGAAAATAGGGTATTGGGAAATATTTTCGATGTCAAGAAAAAAATCAGGAGGAAAAAATTACTTGACGAAATATAGTATACAAATTAAAAAAATAAGGTATATCTTAATATTTGACTGACATCAAAAAAAGTCCGTTGGGGGGCACGGAAAGTCCCCCCAGACTTTTATCTCTATTTTGTAATATTTCCGGGATTATACTGCTTGGGATTTTGTGTCTTCCCACTCCAATAAGGGTACCGACTATTCGCCGGACCATTTTATGTAAAAATCCATTTCCCTCTAAGATTATTACTAAGAAATTGTCTTTTTGTATCAATTCCGCTTTCCTAAGCGTTCGAATGGTGTTTTTCATATCCTCAGAGGCGACACTCAAAGAAAAAAAATCATGGGTCCCCTTCAGATGGGTCAGGGCCTCTTGCATAGGGTCCAGATCAAGAGGGGTCCGTACCAGAAGAGCGTAGTTTCGGGAAAAAGGGCATCGAATGGGTTGGTTAAAAAGATAATAATGATATTCTTTTCCCTTGGCATCGTATTGAGCATGGAATGATGGAGGGGCTTCTTCTACCCGGCGAATGGTAATATCACAAGGCAAGGAGCCATTGAGGGCATGGCATATTACCTCAGGCGGCAGGCTTTTCGGTGTATGAAAATGAGCTACCTGTCCTTTGGCGTGTACTCCGGCATCGGTCCTTCCTGAGCCGTAAACGTGCACCCGGTGTCCCAAAATGCGGCTCAATTGGTCTTGCAAAAGCCCCTGTATGGTCGTAAGGCCGGGCTGGACCTGCCATCCATGATAAATAGTTCCATCATATTCAATAGTTAATTTTACAGTACGCACTGGACCTCGTCAAAGTCAGGTATAAGTAGTGCAGGGCTTCAGCCCTGCAAAAAAAACTGTTTGATGTGTTTAGGCAGGGCTGAAGCCCTGCACTACAATGAATTTTTAAAAATTCGCACCCGCCTAACCGCCCCTTTGTGTTATTTGCGGTGTTTTTTGCGAAAATATACTTTTATCGGAATATTTTCCATCTCGAAACAGAGACGAAGCTGATTTTGTAAATAGCGCGCATAGGAGAAATGAATAGCTTCCGGGTAATTAACAAAAAAGATAAAGGTTGGCGGTTTGGTTGAAATCTGGGTTTGATAATAGAATTTAATCCTTTTCCCTCGATATCCTGAAGGAGGTTTATCATGAAGGATTTTCTGCATGACTTGGTTAAATTTATGGGTAGATATTCTTTTGATATATTGATCATACACTGTTTCAATACAGGTAAAAATTTTAAAAACACGCAGGCCGGTAAAGGCGGAAACAAAAATCATGGGAGCATAGGGCAAATACTTTAACTCATACCGAATTTTTTCTGTGTAGGCAGCTATGGTTTTATTGTCTTTTTTAATCAGGTCCCATTTATTAATTACCAGAACACAAGGTTTCCCCGCTTCATAAGCATATCCGGCAATAGTAATATCCTGGCTGGTGATTTGTTCAACCGCATCGATCAAGAGCAAGGCAACGTCACAGGACTGTAAATGTTTTAAGGCGGAGATTACACTAAATTTTTCTAAGGCCAGCTTGGTTTTCCCCTTCCTGCGTATGCCGGCCGTATCAATTAAGGTGTATTGCCGGTGGTTGAATTGAAGGCAGCTATCAACCGCGTCTCTGGTCGTTCCCGGGATATCGGTTACCAGCATCCGTTCTTGCCGCAAAAAAGAATTAATCAGAGAGGACTTGCCTACATTTGGTCGACCGGCAATAGCCACTCGTATCGAATTGTCCGCCTCTTTTTGGGTTAAGGCCGGGCGGTTGGGAATATTGGCTAAAATTTCATCCACCAGTTCCGAGATCCCTAGAGCATGCTCAGATGAAATAGTAAGAAAAGAAATCCCCAGCGAATAAAAATCATGAACCTGGGTCTGGGTGGCCGGGCTTTCCATCTTATTTACAACAAAGAGGATTTTTTTGTCAGCCTTGTACAGGCATTTAATGATGTCTCGATCAATGCCTAGAGGGCCTTCTTTGCCGTCCATAAGATAGAGGACTAAGTCGGCCTCCTCGATGGCGATTTCCGTCTGATCGCGCATCTGCTTGACAAGTTTTTCCTTGGAATCCAGCTCAAATCCACCGGTATCAATTATAGTAAAGCTTCGCTCTTCCCAGAGGCAAGATCCATAGAGGCGATCTCGCGTTACACCGGGTTGATCGTTAACAATGGCTTCTCTTTTTTTAACTAATCGATTAAAGAGAGTAGATTTGCCGACATTAGGCCGGCCAACAATGGCTACTACTGGAATTGACATAAGAGGTTTTCAGATATTACATTACAAATACATATATTATTATTTTATAGACAATGTCATTAACTTAAAGAATTATACCCTGCATTTCGAGGAGCGTACTTTTTATTTTTAATTATCATACCCCACCAGGGACATCTTCAGTACTTCATCCATCGTATTAACCAGAACAAACTGAGTGATCCTTTTTACCACCGGAGGAATTTCTTTGAGGTCCTTTTCATTCTCTTCCGGTATAATCACCGTCCTGATTTGTGCTCTATGGGCTGCCAGGACCTTTTCTTTTAACCCGCCGATAGGTAATACTTTTCCGCGTAAGGTAATCTCTCCGGTCATGGCAATATCATTGCGTACAGGCTTTTTAGTGAAGGCGGAAGCCATGGCTGTGGCCATGGTAATGCCGGCTGAAGGGCCGTCTTTGGGAATGGCCCCCTCGGGTATATGAACATGGACGTCAATTTTTTGAAAAAATTCGCCCGGCAAGGCCAATTCTTTGGACTTAGAGCGAAGATAGCTGAAAGCCGCCTGAGCGGATTCTTGCATAACATCTCCCAATTGGCCGGTTAAGGTAAGTTTTCCTTTGCCGTCCATGGTAATTACCTCAATGGGAAGAATATCTCCTCCTACCTCAGACCAGGCCAACCCGTTCACAATGCCGATTTCATTTTTTTCAGTTTTATCTTTTTGCGGGTATTTGGGTGGTCCGAGAAATTTGGGGGTATTTTGCCCTCCAATTTTAACCCGTGTTTCTTTACCCTTTTGAACCACTTGCCTGGCCACCTTACGGCAAATTGAAGCGAATTCTCTTTCCAGGTTGCGAACTCCGGCTTCTCGGGTGTACCGATAAATAATATATTTAATTCCCTTTTCAGAAAAGGTAAGGTTTTTCGTAGTCAGTCCATGGGCCTTTAATTGCTTTGGGATCAAAAACAATTCAGCAATTTTAAGCTTTTCCAGATCAGTATATCCCGGCAATCGAATCACTTCCATCCGGTCTTGCAAGGGAGAAGGGATTTTATGAATCACATTGGCTGTGGTGATAAATAAAACCTCGGAAAGATCATAATCCACCTCAAGGTAATGATCACTGAAAGAATGGTTTTGCTCCGGGTCCAGTACTTCCAGAAGGGCTGCTGAGGGATCGCCTCTAAAATCCGTGCTCATCTTGTCTACCTCATCCAGAAGAAGGACGGGGTTGCGTGATTTGGCTTTTTTCATACTTTGGATAATACGCCCCGGCAGGGCGCCGATATAGGTCCTTCGATGTCCTCTGATTTCTGCCTCATCACGTACTCCCCCTAAAGACAGACGAACAAAATTTCTCCCCGTGGCCCTGGCAATTGAGTGGGCCAGAGAGGTTTTACCCCCTCCCGGGGGACCGACAAAACACAGAATCGGCCCTCTCATCTTCTTAACCAGCCTTCGGACGGCCAGGTATTCCAATACCCTTTCTTTGGCCTGTTTCAGACCATAATGGTCTGCATTTAAGATTTTTTCAGCTCTTTTTAAATCAATTTTATCCCGGGTTTTTTTTGCCCAGGGGATTGAAACCAGCCAATCAATGTAATTGCGAACAACAGTAGCCTCAGCAGACATTGGGGGCATCAATTCCAGGCGTTTTAATTCACGCAAGGATTTTTCTTCAGCCTCTTTGGTCATTTTGGCAGTAGCGATTTTTTCGGCCAGTTCCTGATTTTCTGTTTTTCGATTATCAATGGAGCCCAGCTCTTTCTGGATGGCCTTCATTTGTTCTTGCAGATAATATTCTTTTTGGGTTTTTTCTATTTGCCCCTTAACCCGGCCGCGGATCTTTTTTTCCAGTTCCGAAATTTCAATCTCTGAATTCAGGAAACCATAGAGTTTCATCAAACGTTGCTCCGGATCAAGGCTCTCTAAAACTGCTTGTTTATCTTTTAATTTAAGGGGCAGGTGTGAAGCAATAATATCGCCCAGGCGCCCTACCTCTTGAATATTTTCAGCCGATCGGATCATTTCCGGGGGGACCTTGGGATTGGATTTAGCATATTTCTCAAATTGTTTATTAATATTTCGTATTAAGGCTTCTGTTTGCGGAGAATTTTCAATTTCTTGCTCACAATTGTATGCTGATACCTTGAAAAAGGGATCATCTTGCACAAATTCTTCTATTTTACAGCGATTGAGCCCTTCGGCTAAGACTTTAATGGTTCCATCAGGCAGTTTTAATATTTGTAAAATTTCCGCTATGGTGCCAATAGAAAAGATGTCTTCTTGTTTGGGATTATCCACCTGTGCGTTTTTTTGGGAGGCAAGAATAATTTGATTATTATTGACCGTGGCCTTTTCGACCGCTTTAATAGATTTGGGCCGACCGACAAAAAGGGGAACAATCATGTGGGGAAAGACAACAATATCCCGCAAGGGCAGCAAAGAAAGCAATTGTTTCTGTTGATTTGTTTTTTGATTCGTCTTATCCTTAAAAAACATTTTCCCGCCTTTTTTTATTTTCCCGCCATTTTTCCCATAGCCGCGGCAATTTTTATTTTGACTATTCAGCCTTAAAAAATTTACTGTAGAATGGGTCTTGCACTACATAAAGATTACAAAATGAGAGGTGTCGTCTTAACTCGCCTTTTCATATAATAATATGGGTGTAGCTTTGCCCTTGATAACATCTTTAGTGATGACACATTCTTTGACAGTGCTGCTTTGTGAGGGTAAATCATACATAATATCGAGCATGGCATCTTCTAGAATCGCCCTTAGGCCCCGGGCACCAGTTTCCTGGGTAATCGCCTTCTGAGCAATTGCAACCAGCGTATCTTCAGTAAATTTTAATTTTACTTTTTCCATTTCAAAGATTTTTTGATATTGCTTAATCAGAGCATTTTGTGGATCCTTGAGCACTGAAATCATCATTTTTTCAGTTAATTCAGTTAAAGGGGCAATTACCGGAAATCGGCCCACAAATTCGGGAATTAACCCGTATTTTAATAAATCCGGCTGTTGGGCTTGAGCAATGAAATTTGAAGCGGTTTTTTCTTTTTTACTCTTGGCGGTTGATAAAAAGCCTACGGTGGTTTTGTTGAGTCTTTTTTCAATAATTTTTTCCAGTCCGACAAAGGCCCCTCCGCAAATAAAAAGAATGTTTTTGGTATCTACGCGGATATATTCTTGATGAGGATGTTTTCGGCCGCCCTGGGGTGGGACACTGGCTATAGTCCCTTCAATAATTTTTAACAAAGCCTGTTGCACTCCTTCACCGGAAACATCACGGGTGATGGAGGGGCTGTCTGTTTTGCGGCTGATTTTATCAATTTCATCAATATACACTATTCCTCTTTCCGTCTTGGTTACATCAAAGTCGGCAGCCTGTAGGAGTTTGAGAATAATATTCTCCACATCTTCTCCAACATAACCGGCTTCAGTAAGGGTGGTGGCATCAGCGATAATAAAGGGAACATCGAGCATTTTAGCCAGAGTTTGGGCCAGCAACGTTTTCCCTGAACCCGTCGGGCCTATAAGCAGAATATTGCTTTTTTGGAGTTCCACATCTTTGGTGTCGATATAGGCCTCAATCCGTTTATAATGATTGTGGACAGCTACAGCCAGTATTTTTTTGGCCCTCTCTTGACCAATTACATACTGGTCTAAAAATTTTTTAATTTCAACCGGTTTGGCGAGCTTTTTAAAATTTTCAATGCGCTCTTCTTCCCATTCTTCTTCAATGATATCATTACAAAGCTCAACGCATTCATCGCAGATATAAACAGTTGGCCCGGCAATCAACTTTTTTACTTCATTTTGCGTTTTGCCGCAAAAGGAGCATTTCAAGGCTATGGATTTGGCGGTTTTATTTCTAGCCATGGTGTTTAATCCCTTATCTTGTTGATTATATTCTTAATAATAATTATTTATCATACTGCTTTTTGCGTATTACTTCATCCACTATGCCATATTCTTTGGCTTGTTCAGCGGACATATAATAATCTCGCTCCGTATCGTTTTGTATCTTATCAAAAGACTGCCCCGTGTGTTTGACCAGGATTTCGTTCAGGCGTTTGCGCATCTTGAGGATCTCTTTGGCCTGGATATCAACATCAGTAGCTTGACCTTGAAATCCTCCGAGTGGTTGATGAATTAAGATCCTTGCATGAGGGAGGGAATACCGTTTACCCTCCGTTCCCGCAGCCAGAAGAAGGGCCCCCATGCTGGCGGCCTGTCCTATACAAATGGTGGATATAGAGGGTTTAATATATTGAATGGTATCATAAATAGCCAGCCCTGAGGTGACTACCCCGCCGGGACTGTTAATGTATAAATGGATGTCCTTATCCGGATCATCTGCCTCCAGAAACAATAACTGCGCAATCACTACATTTGAGACGCTATCGTCAATAGTGCTTCCCACAAATATAATGCGATCTTTCAATAATCGAGAAAAAATATCATAGGCGCGCTCGCCCCTACTGGATTGTTCAACTACCATTGGTATCAGATTCATAATCCATCCCTTTTTTTATTAGGAACCGGGGACAGATTTAAAATTTGTCCCTATTCCACTCTCTATTATAACCTATCTTAATTATTTTACAGCTTTTAATTATTATACAGCGTTTTTATTTTGGCCGCTTTCGGCCTTATCTGAACTCTGCTCTTTTGGTTTTAATAAAAAATCTACTGTTTTTTGTTCCCGAAGGCTCTTTTCCATCTCACCCTTTAGGGATTTTCTTATTTGTTCGACATCTTGCCTATACATCATAGCCACTTGTTTCACTTGATTTTCAATCTCTTCCTCAGCAACCTCAATCCCTTCCCTACAGGCAATCTCATAAAGGGCCAGAGATGTTTTTGCCTTCTTAATAGCACCTTCTCTTAGATCGGTATTTAATTTTTTAATGTTTGCTTCTGATTCATTGAGTTTTTTCCCCTGGTTGCCTAAGCCAATTTTTATATCATGAATCATAGCCTCGATTTCATTTTTTATCATAATTTCAGGAGGATCAATAGAGGTCATATCCACTAATTTATCAGTAAGGTAATTTTTCATTTTATTCCGAGATTGTTCATCGAATTGTTTTTTTATATTTCCGGCAATTTCCTCTTTGAGTTTTGGCAGGGTATAATCGCCTAAATCTTTAGCAAAATCCTCGTCAATATCCGGCAAGATCTTTTCTTTTATTTCATTAACTAAGATTTTGAAGCCAATTTTTTTTCCAGCCAATTTCTCATTGGCAAAATCCTCAGGGAAGGTTTCCTCAAATTCTTTTTCCTCGCCCTTATTCATACCGATTAAGTTTCGAGAAAGGGCCGGCAGAAATTTATCCGATCCCACCTCTATAATAGCATCTTTTATCTCTTCTATGCTGGTCCCGCTTTCTATATCCGAGGATTTATAGTTTAAAATGACTTGATCACTTTCTTTTATCGGTCGATCAGTAACCACCTGATATTTGGCGTGTTGATTTTGTAACTCTTGAAGCGCCTTTTGAATATGCTCTTCAGTAACCTCTGCTTTTTCTTCTGCCACTTCAATTTTTTTATAATCCTCAGGTAAATCAATCCTTGGCCAAGTATTGATAATTACCTTAAAAGAAAGAGGCGCCTTTTCTTTTACCTCAAGCTCTTTTCCAAATTCCGGTTGACCGAGTATCTGTAGTTTTTTTTCATCAATCGCTTTTTGAAAATAATCGGGTACCAAATCATTAATCGTTTGGGTTTTAACTTTTTCCCAATAATAAGTTCTTAACAGGTTCCTCGGGATTTTGCCGGGGCGAAATCCTTTTAATTTGGTAGAGGCGTTTATTTGGCGATAAACATTATCAATTTTTTCCATTACAATCTCTTCGGGAATTTCAATGGTTAGGGCTTTTTGATTGTTTTCTAATTCTTTAATTTCAATATTCATATTTTTCTCTTAAAAGGTAATGTTTATAATTTATTTTAGATGGACTCGTAAAAAGTCTCATTCGTGTCATTTCGAGCACATTCACTACGCTCAGTGTAAACTCCCGTGAGAAATCTTTTTTTCTATTGGTTATATGCGAGAGGCGGGACTCGAACCCGCATGGTTATCCCACTGGATCCTAAGTCCAGCGCGTCTGCCAATTCCGCCACTCTCGCCATTTCACGTTTTTGCGCTCAGGCGTTTATTAATTTCTAGATTTAATGTCATTAGTCTAAGTTACAAGCATTTATCATCACTGAAAGAGGACAGATTTCACATACCAAATTTTATAAAATTTTCCCCCTTACTGCTGCATTCTTACAAGAGCGCAAGGCTAAAGCTTTACGCTGAGGCTGTTATATTTATCTCAGGAATTAAATATGGTGAGCCGTGAAGGAATCGAACCTTCAACCTACTGATTAAGAGTCAGTTGCTCTGCCTGATTGAGCTAACGGCCCACGATAATTTAGCTATTATACGCCCGGCAGGGCTCGAACCTGCGACCTGCGGATTCGAAGTCCGACACTCTATCCATCTGAGCTACGGGCGCATTATGGGGTGAGTGGAGGGACTTGAACCCTCGACCACTGGAGCCACAATCCAGAGCTCTATCCAAACTGAGCTACACCCACCATATACCAGCTTCTGATGTTTTCAAGCCTTTGTATAAATTCAAACCTACAGCTTCATCAACCATCTTCAGTTTAATAGTTAGTATAGTATACACTTTCGGATTTTAATTTTCAACTTTCTTTTTTTTGATACAGGCTCTTTACAGCTTTTGAATAATCACGGATTTCAAAAATAATTCCGGTAATTATTAGAGATATAGGCTCACCCTTTTTATTTACTCTAAAATTTTTATCTCAACTTTTGCACTTTTTGTACAACTAATTGAAAACATTAAACATATAGAATTATATTTACAATATTTTCATATAATTAACTGAAATTATTTGCTTTTTGTGGGAAGAAATGATATCCCCTTGAAAAATAGCACATTTTAACAAAGGGGGTGTTAATATGCATTTCTTCCCAATGAGAATTATACCATATGTTGTAATTTTTTTTGAATGTTTTAGCCAGTCGGGGCGTAGTTACTTTATG
>DAOURK010000028.1 GCA_030625085.1 Pseudomonadota bacterium | reverse complement strand
TGTCCCGCCATCTATGTCCTTTTTGTTTTTGGCTGAAATCTCCACTGTATGGGTCTCTGACCATAAAGTGTTAGTACAGGTATCATCAGTGCAGATTTGAAAATTAATATCATAGATGCCCTGTGGATATGGACTTTCGTTTGCTTTCTCTAATGTGCCAATATACTCTATAAGCTTAGGCACTTCGGCAAAACAGGGAACGGCTAATAAAGATACTAATAAAATTATGGCTGATAACTTTAAAAATTTCATCTCTCTAACCTCATTAAGTATGCAGCGTTTTAATATAAGTTTAACCTGCTATAAATTTATTCTTATTTATATTCACCTCCTCTTATTTGTTAATAAAAGCATTAATCTCCCCCATTATTCACTCCTTCCATCAATTCAGCATAAATTCTTTTAAAACTAAGCGGATCAATACCTTTTAATAAGATCTTGTCATTAATCAAATAGGTAGGGCATAAAGATATACCCAATTCCTCAATCAAGGCTATGTCCTTTAAAAGTAAATTCATCCCTTCTTTTCCATTAGTACATGAGTCTATCTTTTGATGATCTATTTTCTCTCCCACAAGACATTGTCTCCAATCGATAGTACCTTCATTCTTTCCAAGGCCCTTATTGATACAGGAAAGGTAATCAAGGTGCTGGTCGGGGTAGTATTTATTTATACATATCTGTCTGATATTTTCCTGTATCTCTTTTAATCCTTTGGGGGATTTAAAGATCACTTTTTCTTGTTGGGGTCTAAGGTGTAATACTCCCGGATTGTCCCTATCACGTTTTATGGTTAAAATTTTCGCTTCGGTTTTACTTTGAGAATTTACTTTGCTGGCAATATAGTGAATTTTTATATTAGCTTCTTTGAAAAATCTATCTTTAATAAGAAAATTTTCTGTAGCAATTGCCCCGGGAGACATACTTTCCACAAATAATTTTGTATCACCTTTTTTTTCATTTCTATCCAATAGATAGCTTATGTGTATATATTGCGGGTCTAATAAAAAGCCGGTCTTTGTTGCCGATAATCTATCTTTGATCTTTGCATATCTGGCCGTTTTGGTTATGTCCTGATCAAAATAAAGGGCAGGAAGTTCCTTGATGGTTAAATCATTAATGAGCTTATCTGCTTTAATAGAATCACTCGCAAGTTCCTCAATCTGTGCGCCTGGGAATAATTCTTTTATCATCTTAACTAATTGGTCGGGGTTGCAAGCAGGACATTCTTTTGGTTTGATGATCGTCAAGGTAAAATGTACAGGATCAGTAAACTTGCAGGTTGCCTGAGGTGTATCAGGATCAATGCAAATCCCTACTTTACCCTCAGCCACACAATCTGAGTCTGTGCCGCAAACAGGAATAGATTTACAGTATTGATTTGTAGGCCCTTCTTTGCAGATTATCCGATTTATGCCAATTTGTGCGATCTGTCCTTTATATCTTTTCCCATTAATTAAAAGGGTGGGTGAAGCATTAATTCCTAATTCATTGGATCTTGTGAAATTTTGCCTAAAAAGCATCTCCCCTTCTTCACTTTGGGCAATCCGGCTTATAAATTTACAATCCATCCAGGCTTTTGTCGCGCACTCCTCCCAGTTGTCAGTTGCATAGTTATCACTTCGTAAGAGAAGATAATCAAGGTATTTGTCCGGATAATATTTGGCCATTACAACCTGGCGTATATTTTCATCTATTTCAGATTTTCCATGAAGGCTCTTGAATTTGCCGCCTTCTGAGATAAATTCACCACTGCATTGATCCATACCTTGTTCTTCAATTTCTCCCGGAATTTCACTGGGGGGTTGGGAAAATTTCTCTTGGGCATTTTTATTATTTTCCTCAGCAATAAAACAGATAGTAAAATCAATTTTTGCTTTTAGCTCTTTAATCACCGGAACAATAATTTTTTCAGCTTCAACAGCATAGGGGCATTGGCTCATAACAAATAATTCAATTTTAGGCTTAGAGCTTTTTGAATCTTTTGAAGGACCTATTAATTTTGAAGTTTGAGTAAATTGAGTTAAAGGAGCACACGAGGTAATGAACACAATAATGGAGAATAGGAGAAGAATATAAACATTTCGTTGTGAAATTTTTAATATTTTTACCATAAATTTATTGTTTCTTGCTGGCGGGGTATTAATTTTCTTTTGGTTTGTATTGAATGGAAAGGCCATGAGCACCACTTTATAAAATAAAAAGTTAGTAGAAAAATTAATGCTAAAATTATTTAATGAGTATACTACAGGCGGTATATTATGTCAAATATAAAAAATATTTAAAATATCGAAAGTGAGTTCGTTATACTATATGAATTTTTAGATCAAGTCCATGATGTAATCCGCAAAAAATATTTATGCATTATTGTCGAAGCTTATTCATGGGTGAGGATTAGGCTTAATAGAATGGCTGAGCAAAGTCTCTCAAATTATAAATAATGCCAATTTTGGTAAAAATTAATAATACTGTTCTAAGGATGCCCGAGGTCCGGTCGTCTCGGCTAGTTATCTGCTTTTAAATGCATTTATAAATTCATCGGCAGTGATATATGCCTGTTTGATTAGTCTTCTGTCCTGCTCAGCCATTTTCTGAGCTAATTGGTAAGCCTGCTCCTGTTTGCTCTGGGGCAGCTTGGCCAGCTCGCCGGCGGAGGTGAAATCCGCCGCGCCGCATAAGTGTAATATTGAGATTATTAGGTATTTTAGGGCCTCTGAGAACCAAGTCGTTCTTCTTTTGTCGTCAGATAGCTTATTTTAGGTCCTGGAGACGCCTGTAGGATGCCTTCCAGCATGATAGGAATTTGGGGGCGTATGTTTTTGTATGGTTTCGACATTTTTGTTGAATTGCTCAAAATATGGCTGGTTTACCTCTTTGACTGAGGTATTGCTTGATTTTGTCCCTGAAATTTGGCCGTATTTTGATTTTTAGAATCTGGGTCTTATGATTGCTATAGTCTGGAACCAACTTGACCGGCGCAACTTTTTTGTTTTAAAATAAATCTTGAACCTCTAAAATACTGATCAGGAATTATGAGAAAGAAGGGAGTAAATAATTTGGAATCAGACTTAATTCCTCAAGAAGCAATACAGTACAAAATTTTTGTTCTTAGAGGTAAAAAGGTAATGCTTGATCGGGATTTGGCTATACTTTACAAAGTAGAGACCAGGGCCCTTATTCAAGCGGTAAAGCGAAATATTGAACGTTTCCCGAAAGATTTTATGCTTCAACTAACAAATCAAGAACTTAGAAACTTGATATCACGATTTGTGACATCAAGTTCAGATTCAAGCTCAAGTTGGGGAGGAACACGAAAACTCCCCTATGCTTTTACTGAGCAAGGCGTTGCTATGCTCTCAAGTGTCCTGAAGAGTAAACGTGCTATACAGATAAATATTCAGATTATGCGCACCTTTACCAAGATGCGGGAAATGTTTCTGAATTATCAGGAGATCAAACAGAAGATACAGGACATGGAAAGGAAATATGACCACCAATTCAAAATCAACAGTTATCTCTTTGATGAGGTCTTTGAAGAAATTAAGAAGATAAACAAATTATTGACCCCACCAGACGAACCACAAGGGAAAATAGGATTTCAGAAAGATTAGACATCTCTTCCCCTTACAAAAATACCTTCTTTCCATTAAACTATCCCCGTTTTAATGCTCAAAATATGGCAGATATTTTTTTAGTTTATAGCTCTTAGCCCTTCTCTCCGGCAGAAACATAATCCAATTTTTTAACCAACGCGGAGCGGCTTACTTGAAAAAATTGCGAAGAACAAAGCTCGTGCGCGGGCAGGATTTAGCGCAAACCAAAAACGATTTTCAAGGCTTGATCTACCTTATCTATTTCTTGTTGAGTTAATTTACCCCTTACTTTTACTAATCTGAAACGTCGGTCTATGGGACGTGTTTGTAAACAGTCAGCTACAGATTTTTTTGAAAGATTATTGGTAGGGGAGGGGGATATTTCTATGTTAGTTTTAATTTCCCCTTTTTTAAGGTTCCAGGCTGTCAGGGGAACAACCTGGATTACCGGTACTCGTTCATTATAGACATTGTTAGTTACAACTATACAAGGAAGAATTTTTCCTGTTTCCGATCCCGGGGTAGGATCAAGATTTATATCTATTATCATGCCGCGCATTATTTTGTTCATTTAGGCCAATCCGATATTGCTGTTTCTGTTAGTTCTTTTAATTCATTATCCCCTTCATAAACTTCTGCATACAATTCAGCAGATTTTTTTAAAGATCGAAATTCAAGCTCTTCTTTTAAACGTTCCAGAGCTTTACGTACCATAGAACTTTTATCTTTAAATCCATATTTTTTGAAATGATTCAAGAAACTGATTTGGGATTCTTCAATACTAAATTTTGCTTGGTGCATAATTAGTACCTCTTAAAGGGGTTTAGTTTTAGGTCCAATTTCTATACCCTAATTATAGGTACTTCAGTAATAAACGTCAATCGTTACATTCCTGAAAATCATTTAAGATTTATACATTAATGGGCAAGCGTATTCATGGGTGAGGATTACGATTATAAAATGGCTGGGGTCTGAGCAAAGTCTCTCAAATTATTAATAATACCAATTTTGGTAAAATTAATAATACTGCTCTAATGCTCTAATGTATGGATACTTTGTTTTTGGGCCCAAAGGGAGAGATGGCCCGCAATCGATCAACGATAGAGATCAACTCGTTGATCACGGTAGCTATTTCCTCTTCGGTGGTATATCGACTTAAACTGAATCGGATAGAGCCATGAGCGTGGGTGAAAGGGACCCCCATAGATCGAAGGACATGGGAAGGTTCCAGGGAACCGGATGTGCAGGCGGAACCGGAAGATGCCGCAATCCCTCGATCGCTGAGCAAGAGCAGGATGGCCTCTCCTTCAATAAATTCGAAACTGATGTTGCTTGTATTGGGCAGGCGGTGCATTCGATCGCCGTTTACCCGGGTGCTCGGCACCCTTTGCAATAAGCTGTTTTCCAATTTATCCCGCAAAGTCTTAACTTTATTTTGTTCTTCTGCGATGTTCAGGGAAGCCAGTTCGCACGCTTTGCCCAGTCCGATGATGGAGGCTACATTCTCTGTTCCTCCTCGACGCCCTAGTTCTTGGTGGCCGCCAATAAGAAAGGGCTCAAATTTAGTTCCTTCTTTCAGGTAAAGTGCGCCGATTCCCTTAGGAGCATGCAATTTATGGCCGGAGAGAGAGAGCATATCAATAGGGCTCTCTTGGAGATTAAAGGGAATTTTCCCCACCGCCTGAACTGCATCAGTATGGAAAACCGCTCCTTTTTCCTTAACAATGTGAGCTATTTCAGAGATGGGGAAGATAACTCCGGTCTCATTGTTGGCGTACATAATGGAGACAATAGCCGTATCGGAAGTTATGGCTTCTCTTAACTCATTGAGATCTAATTGTCCGGAACTGTCAACTGGAAGGTAGGTGACTTGATAGCCTTCCTTTTGGTGAAGATAGCGGCAGGTATTTAAGACAGCCGGATGTTCCACCTTGGTGGTGATAATGTGTTTTTTTTGTGGATAGGAACGCAGAGTTCCAATAATGGCGGCATTGTCGCTTTCAGTGCCGCAACTGGTAAAGATGATCTCAGAGGGAGATTTGGCGCCCAATAGCTTAGCTATTCTCATTCTGGCTTCGATTATTTTTTTGGCAACTTGGCCTCCAAAATGGTGCATGCTGGAGGGGTTTCCATACAAGTCACAAAAATATGGCTGCATTTCTTCAAAGACTTCCGGAGCTAGCTTGGTGGTGGCATTATTGTCAAAGTAAATCGTTTTCATTCTTTAACCTCTTTAACCTCTAAGTCTTTATTTACAGATCGTTGCAGTTTTTGCGTAATAAAGGTTTCGATAGTAAAACCCATGCTGGGACAGTTTTGACAATTACCGGTCAGTTTTACGTAAACAGTGTTCCCATCAACGTCTACCAGCTCGATATTTCCGCCGTCCGCCCGCAGGGCCGGCCGGATCTCTTTTTCCAGGGTTTCCTGAATCAACCGGATTTTTTCCAGATTGGTCATTTTTCTTGGGGGCGTTTTTTTCTTTTCTTTTTCTTTTCTTAACACCTCGGCCAAAATTTTTTCGATCTCAGGTTTGCATTGCCCACAGCCTCCTCCTGCCTTGGTGTAGTTCGTTACCTGCTCTACTGTGGTGAGGTTATTCATTTTAATAATTCGGATGATCTTTTGATCTGTTACCCCAAAACAGTTGCAAATGATAGTCCCCTCTTCAACTTGTTTTTCCGGGGCCTGAATTCCCCGATAATTATTGATGGCTGCCTCCAGCGCTTCCATCCCCATAACTGAGCAGTGCATTTTTTCCTCCGGCAGCCCGTCAAGATACTTGGCGATATTTTGGTTGTTGATTTTCAGGGCTTCATCCAAGGTTTTGCCTTTTATCATCTCAGTCAGGGCTGAAGAGGAGGCAATAGCGCTGCCGCAGCCAAAGGTTTGGAATTTGGCGTCTAAAATCGTTTCTGTTTTTTGGTCGATTTTCAAACTGAGTTTTAAAGCATCCCCACAGACAATATTGCCGATTTCTCCAACGGCATCAGCATTTTCAATTTCTCCCACATTGTGAGGATGACGAAAATGATTCATTACTTTTTCAGAATAGTTCCACATAAAAGCCTCTTAATTTATTGTATAGATTTCCGAGAAAATAATTTTATGAAAAAGGATATTCAGGTAAAGAATAACCTTCAGTATATTACCATACGATCACTGAAAAGACAATTGCTTTCCATTTAAAATTGGGATCACTTTTATTATGCTTTGTTGTAGTATTATCATCGAGTGGCTATATTCAGGCCCTGCATATTAAATATATCCTGAAATATAATAGAGGCTACATTAAATTATATCGCTTATTATATTTATTATATTTTTAAAAAACCACGGAATACCTATTATATTTAATACAAAATAAATATTGACTTTTATTATTATGATAATATAATAAATATACTAAATTAGTTGGCTCAACATTTAAATAATCATAGGGAAGCAGGTTGCTCTTTGTGTTAGTTAGTCCAGCGGTTTTGATTTTTTTTTGATGAGCAGCATGCTTGAGTCTATAAAGTGAGATATCCAGTTTCTAATCCAGGGTCACTCTATTCATAAAAGGATTTAATACAAAGAAATAAAATTTTGTATTCAGATCAAATTTTTTAATTCTTGGCCTAAACCATCGACATTTTTGTTGCCAGTTTATTAGCAGTCTAAACCGTCCCTAATTTTTAGGGTGGCGATTGGAGAAGGATCTATGCTTTTTGCAGGAATGTGAGCCGGATTTTTGATACTGCCTAAATGAGGTTTACTGTATGGAGAATTACCGAAAAGGTTTGATTTTAATTTTTAAGGGGAAAGGAGTATGTATTATGCAGCGTAGGTTGCAATAATATCAATTGAGGAGGTCGAAAAAATAAAACAATAATGAGGGAGGGTTGTACAATGAGTAAATATTGGTCAAAGATAGTGGTATTAATTGTCGGGCTTTTATGCGCCATTTTTTTATTTAGTGCAGGGCGGGTTAAGGCAAAAAATCTATTCGAAAGTAAAATTCATAACGATGTAATGGTAAGGGTAAGGGGAAAAGTGTGCGAGGGGCTAAATATGACTTCTTTACAAAAAACCTCTCAATTATCCCCAACGCGTTATAGCCTCGGAGGGACCGGCTTTATCTCAGGTTATGTAAAAGATGAAGATGGCAACCCAATAGATAATGTTTGGTTTAATCTTAATGAGAGTGATGATCCTTATTGGGCCGGTAGTGAAGCCTGGAATTGGGTTGACAATACCAATACAAGCTATCTAGGTTATTATGAGTTTACCGGACTGACCGAGCGGCAATATCATATCCATTTCTATCATCCACAAGATTCACAGGGTATACATTATGTTGATACTGATATGTATAATGTTCAGGTTTTTGAGGGAGCTGAAACACCCAATATTAATTTCACCCTTCGCCGAGCAGGCCGCATCTGGGGCTATATTAAAACCTCGGCCGGTGATCCGATACCATATGCGCGAGTTGTAGCTAATTGTTCATATACTGAAGATGGCACTGATTGGCACCAAACTAATGAAGTTTCGAGCCTTGGAATATATGAATTATGGCTTTTACCATCCTCCGGAAAATTTTATCCTGTACATGTCCAACAGGCTTTGACCCCCGGCACAATGTATAAAGTCTATGGGGGTTCACAATATATCGATGGGGAAAACGCACTGAACCCTGAAGCTCATGGGTATACACTATTAGGGACCGGTACGGGCACTGACACATTCAATGGTGATGACTCTTACGACTATTATATAATTATTGCCGAACCTGGATATTTAACTAAGGTAGATGCTGTAGAAGGCTCAAATAATAATTATTATGGAATAGATTCAGGCGGGGATATAGATGGTTGGGGAAATGTTAATGGGGAGCCTGACGGGCAATATGCTTCCATCAATTATCGGCAGAATTGGGATGATGAGGGGGGATATATACTGGTTGAGCCTGATCCTAATAACACAAGCCTAACAGTTCATATCCGCAATGATGGCCGGACTAATACAGATCCAATACATTATGAAGCCAAGGTTGATCCGGGATTATATCAGGCCACCTTAGATGGTGTTCGTGGACCTGATTTTTTTCTCAATGAAAGCGGCAGGATTCATGGACGTGTGGTCAATGAAAATGGCGTGGGTATTGCGGATGTGGAGATAGACCCAAGCGTAGGCATGATTGACGACCCGGATGCCTTTACCGATGCTAACGGCTATTACACCCTGGTAAGTGTGCCTGTTACCGACCACGCCTATGCTTATATAGATTTATGGGGCCAGGCAGTGGCACAGGATGAGGTTAAATATGCAAGGGGCAGGCAGCATGTCGGTCCCTTTACGATAACGCCTGGGGTAACTGTCGAAGCGCCTGATATGACAGTATTGGTGGCCGGGACCCTTAAAGGACAAGTCACTGATGAAAATGGCGTCCCGATAGCCGGAGCAGAGGTAGAGGTTAATGGACATGATGAAGATGGATATGAATCAGGGCAAGATGAGGTGTATACCGATGCTTTTGGGCAATATACCATAGATTATCTTGCCCCCGGGACCTATAATGTAAGTGCTGAAAAAAGCGGATGGATGATGGGCAGAAAGTCCGGAGTTGTCATTACTTCAGGCAATTTAACTGATTGTGATCTGGTTATGAAAAGTCCCGACCAGGCGGCGGTTGTTTCAGGGAAAATTACCAATTATGATGCCATCAAACCAAAAGATGTTGATGGTATCCCTTTGCCATTATACGATGAAGGGGATTATGACGAATATGGCATCCGGACTAGTTGTATTTTCGCTGTTTCATCTGATGTTGAATATACCGACCAGGATTATCTTGATTTAGGGGGAAGTTCCTTTGTGGGGATGACAGATCCGGATGACGGGTATGATGATTATTTTCAGGACAGTAATTCTGAGATAGAAGGAAGTTATTCCTTTATCCTGCCCCCGGGCAATGTTGATGTTTGTATAGGTTTTTTTGCCGCAGCAGACTCTTGTTTTTCTGTTGTCTTTGATGATTGGAAAAGATTGAGTCTAACCGCCGGCTCGGAATTGTCGAATCAAAATCTTACTGCGAGTACTACTTTGGGGACCCTGAAAGGAGATATTTCTGCTCCCACGGGCTGCACACTTAAAAGAACCATAATTGCGGTTTTTAATCAGAATAATATCCATGCGGTCTTTCCCGATGCAGTTGCTATGCCTGAAGTTGGATCTACCTATAGTATTGGTCAAATGCCGGTGGGTACTTATACTGTGCGCGCGATATCAGACGGTTATGCCACACAGGTATATCAAAATATAGTAGTCAATCAAGATGCTGTCACTACCCGGGATATCTTATTTGGTTCAGGGGGGACCCTTTCAGGGAATGTTATGGATGATGCAAATTCCATTGCAGGCGCGGTGGTAAAGATCGAAGAAAATGGCAAGACGTCGGTTACGACTGCATTGGGCTCTTATGCAATTACAGGACTGAATTCTGGGAACTACACGGTCACTATTACTAAATCCGGCTATGCAACGCTGGAACAAGCTATTACCATTATCGATGGTCAAACCACAACCGAAGATTTCACTTTGGACTCCTCAGTTGGTTCTATTGAAGGAACAGTTAAAAACGCTAATGGCGAAAATGTGAATGGAGCTACTGTGGTGGCGTATAATACAACCGATGCTACGCATAAGCAAGAAACCACTGTCGGAGGCATTTTCAAGATTGAGGAGCTAATCCCAGGGGAATATTTGCTGGCAGTTAATGCTGACGGCTATGGGGTGACGGTTTACCCTGATACAGGCACCATTCCTCTGGGAGAAAGTGAGGCGCTAACGGATCAAAACATTGTATTAGTTACTTTTGCACCCGAATTTACAGTTAGCTCCACGGTGAGCGATGATACACCACCAAAACTTTCCATGGTTTTTTTCTCTGACGTAGACTTAGTGGATGATCCCAATTTCAGTATCATAACAGGCGATGGTACGCTCAGCGATCCCAATAAGGTTTCAGATTCCCAGTTTACCATAAACTATGCCGCGGATAGTAATGACATAGTTGTGGAGATAGAGATAGAAGGCACAAGCAATGGAATGTCGGGCGGTAAGATTTTTAGTTTTGAAGTCAGTTCTGATATCACCTGCACAACGACTACTAATATAACCAATGCCGTTGGCGGCGATTTGACTATGATGGGTGTACAGGATAATACGAAAGTATCAGTGCCGCCCTTTGCCTTGGCAGGGGCTGATGATACTACTGCTGTCGCTTTAACCATAGAGCGCTATGGTGATCCTGGGGAAAATGTTGAGGGAACAAATGATCAGTCGGTTAGCGCTGTCTATGATTTTTGTTTTGAAGATGGTAATGTTTCTATTGCTGAAAACCATTCAATAACGGTAACCATGAGTTTCGAATTACCCGCAGGCATGACACACCAAGAATTCGAAAACACCTTTGAGGTTCGCTATTTTAATGTGAATATTCAACAATGGCAGACTGATGGGATATCCAATACGAAGATAAATTGGAACAATTTTACTATTACCTTCGATGTAAATCATTTAAGCAAATTTGCCGCCTTTATTCAAACTGATGAGGCATTGAAACCACATCTCCTGCTGCTGATGGAGGCGGCGGCTGTTTTATAAGCACTGTCACTTACAGAAGGCCTATTGTTAAATATGAAACTATATTACCTTTGTTTTAGTGATAGGTGTTTATTACAAACAGATAAGCACTAAAATTTTTTTTTATTAGTCATACAAAGAGGTTATATCGGCCTTGAGGATGAAGAACGTCCTCAAGGCCGATATGGATTAAAGAAAACATTGGATTAGGCTTGAAGAATCCGGTCAACGAATTGAGCTTCCAGTAACGCCCCCTCAAAATGCACGCTTCCATTAATCACCACTTTGGGAATACCACGAAGCTGGTATTTACCTGCCAAATGAAGGAATGTTCCTATATCAATCAGTTCAGAACTAATCAAGGCGTTTTCAAAGGCGAGCTTGTGGGCTGTTTTTATTGCTTGAGAACAATGGAGCATGTGAGGGTAACCAATATTCGGATACTGGTTGGTTTATTCCACACCTGAAGCAGGTTTTTACTCTCCGCCAAAAATCAAGATTTTTCGCCGGTAAACCATACAAATGGTCTCCAACAAAGAGTCGAAAGCGAGGCTCACCTAACCTCATACTTTACTTTCTTCCATTGCATCGCTCACAGTCAACGCTTTATACGTCGAATTTTGACTTTTTCGGCGCAGATGAATTCAGGTTAGGTTTTTTTGAATAGATGGAATAGGTATATTTTTTTAAAGTCAGCGTAAATTTTAGCGATAAGTAAACAAGAAATGGGAGAGGCGTTTTATTCTGTTTACCGATTAGTATTTTGCTCCCCTGATCCGGGGAAGCAGGGACCAAAGAGGTCTTAAAATTTTATACCGGGAAAAAGAAAAAATTCGGAATTGCGTATGAGTATCCAAAGGAGTGAAATATGAAGTCTTTGGTAAAGATGTTCGGCTTGAGCTTTTTGGGTTTTTTTATTTTTGCTTTTTTCATTCTTCAAGCACATGCTGCTGTTGTCCCTGCAGCGAATGAAGTGTCCTTTGGTCTTCGATTTGAGGATATGACAACGCAAACCGGGCAAGTTCGCCGAGTTTATTTCACTATCCAAAAAGATGCCAATGCAGTTCCGGTCAGTTTAAGCGCTGCTATCAGATACGTTCCGGAGCTTTTTCAACCTGTGCAAAGTTCAGATGTGGTTTCTTCTTCTTCCCTCAATCATAAGGTCGTCTATCCAAGTATTGATCCAAATAATCCCGGAATAATTAAGGTGAGCGTGGGAGCGGAAGATTTTAACGAAGAGCCTTTGCCTGCCGGTGATCTTTTTTATATTAACTTCAAGGTGTTGGCGGGCGTTGATTTGGATGCAAACTCTATTGACTTTAACTATGATAGTAATTTGGGGCCAAATCAGGCAGACACAAAAGATGCGACCATGTTAAAGGTCGTTAATGAATGGGGTACACCGTTTGATTATGAAAGCACTGCCGGTAATTGGGATGAAGAAAGCGGAACAAGCTTTCAGAGTTGTTTTATTGGTGAGGTATATTGACCCTGTAAATATAGATTTTTAGAAAAACAATTTCATAATCGATATTCAATCAAAAGTAGAGCAGGGCTTTAGCCCTGCCACAATGCATAGCTAAAGCCTTACGCTAAAGTATGAAATTTAATCTATGAAAATTTATATGGTGGGGAATGCCTTTATCAACGAAGCTTAACAACAAGCTTTTCCTTATAACCAACAAAAGCAATGCTGATTGGAAAATAGGCATTAGATACTCCTACCCCTGCCCCTCTGTCATGCAGGCTTGCCGGAAGGGCACGTATTACTGATTCAGTTTTTCCAGGAACCTGCGGGCCTGGATCAGGTCGGGTTTAATTTGAAGGCATTGTTGCAGGGATTTTCTGGCTTTCTCCCGCTCTCCAATAAGAAGGTAACATTGGCCCAACGTAAAATGGGCCTGGGCATCTTGCGGGGAAAGAGCGACCGCCTTCTCCCATTGGGGAATGGCCAGAGGGTATTGCCTCTTGGCCGTATAGTATCTAGCTAATTCCAGATAAATTTCCACCATACCGGGTCGAAGGTTGAGAGCCAACTGGTAAAATTGGCGCGCTTTTGGCAGCTCTTCCAACCGAAGGTAGGTATCTCCAAGGCATTTATAATTGATGGCCTTTTTCTGGTCATTGTTTTGGCTTAAAGCTAAAGCGCGTAAAAAGGATTTTTCGGCTCGGTTAAACCGGCTGGTTTTGATATACATGATCCCCATATTGTGGTAAGCCCTGGGTTGATCCGGATAGAGAGAGGCCGCTCGCTTAAAATGGTTTAAGGCCAGGTCGTATTTTCCCAGCCGATCATAAACAGAGCCAATGATATTGAGTATCTCCAGGTAATCCTCTTGCTCCTGAAGCACAATCCGGTAATGGTCAAGCGCTTTGGCGTAATTCTCTAATTTTTTGTAAATGCCTCCCAATTGATAATGAAGAAAAATATTGCCTGAATCTACGGCAAGAGTTTTTTCAAATTGTTGAGCAGCCAGCTCCAATTTTCCCTGAGCATAGAGGTCCTGCCCCCGGTCTATGTCTTGTATGGCTTGTATCATATCTTTGGGATCAATAGGGGCTGTATCGCCAGAGGTGTTTTTTCTGGGGGCGCAAAGATAGCCCAGACTTTCCAACCTCTTGCGAACCTCCAAATCAGGCGCTCTTTTTGGCTTGGCCTCTTTGGTTGTTTCAGTGGAGGTAATAGCCTTTTCTATTTTTTGAAGCTGGTCTTCCCAATCTTGAGCAAGGCGGGTTTTGTCGGCATAAAGATTATTGGTTTCTTTCGGGTCAAGGGAGGCTTGATATAATTCGGCGGCAGGGGCCTTGATATATTTCCACTCCCTGCTTCGAATCCCTTTGAGAGGAGACCAGCCGAAGTTTAATTGGGTATATAAGGATTCACAATAGAGCAGCAGGTCCGGATTGGATTTATCTTTGATCAGCCAAGGTATCACGTTTATTCCCTGCCCGTATTTTTCCCCTGGTTGAGCTAATCCCATAAGCCCTAAAGTAGTGGGGAAAATATCAATGGTGCGCACCAAAAAATCAAAAGACTTGCCGGCAAGTTTCAGGCCGGGTGCGTTGATAATAAGGGGGACGTGCAAAGTAGTGTCATAGATAAAGATGCTGTGAGCTTTTTCCTCATGCTCTCCCAATCCCTCCCCATGGTCTGAGGTGAGTACGATCAGGGTATTTTCCCTGATTTTCAGTTCTTCCATTTTTTTAAAGAGTTGCCCTAAACAGGCATCTGTGAAGGCGATTTCTCCATCATATAGGGATTGGGCATAGGCGCTTTTATATGGTTCCGGAGGGTCATAGGATTCGTGGGGGTCAAAAAGGTGCAGCCATAAGAAGAATTTTTCTTCCCTGTTATTTGACAACCAGTCTTCAGCCAGGCTTACTGCTCGATCTGCCCTCCGCTCATATCGGAAGGGGTCTTCACAGTTAGGATCAGGGACAATATCATCTTCGTAAAAATCAAATCCCTGGTCCAGACCAAAACGGGAGTTTAAGACATAGGCGGCCACAACTGCTCCGGTAACATACCCTTTTTCTTTGAGTATTTCGGCCAGGGTCTGATGATGATCATCCAGGATAAAATATCCATTATCTCTGATTTTATGGGCTGGCGGGTAAAGACCGGTTAATATTGAAGCATGAGAGGGGAGGGTGAGAGGAACAGGGGTGAAGGCTTGCTGAAATAAAATTCCCTGTTCTGCCAAAGCGTCAATATTTGGGGTTTGTATGCTCTTATTCCCATAGCATCCCAGATGATCTGCCCGCAAGGTATCAATAGTTATCAGTAAGAGATTTTGCGGCTTGTTTTCGGGAAAGAGTTCATCAGCCAATTTACTGATATCATCACCAAAAGGGGGAATATTTCGCGAACAACCGCCTGCAGAAAGAATAATCATTATGGCCGTGAATAAAAGTAAAAGTCGGAAAAACAGATTTGATGGATAGATATTTTTTATAGATATTCCCGCGCAGAGATCTTGAGAAAATGAATCCAAAATTCTATAGCCCCTTTTTATTATAATGAAAAAATCCAGTGATGAGGAGATTTTTTTCTATACATGTTGTATGATTACCATGTTGTATGATTATCATGATGTATGATTATAAGGAGAGTTGTCAAGTTTTTTTCGGCAATTCTCATTTTATAGTTTTTATTTAGGCATCATTTATTTATCAGTTTACACTTTTTGAAAAAAGTAGACTATTATAGTTTTTATCCTCACACAAAGACACAAAGATCACAAAGGATTATGCTTTATGTCCAAGATTTTTCTCTTTTACTCTTTCTTTGTGGCTCTGTGTCTTTGTGTGGTATCTTAAAAAACTGTAAATTACTTATTGTGCTTTATGAAAGATGCCTTTATTTAAAGGCTAAAGGAGGTTAATTTAGATTGCAGAAAACTCAGGAACCGCAAGAAACAGGGACCTTATATATTGTAGGCACGCCTATTGGGAATTTGGAAGATATTACCCTGCGGGCCTTGCGTACCTTGAAAGAAGTAGATTTAATTGCGGCCGAAGATACCCGAAGAACACGAAAGCTTCTCTCACACTATGATATCCATACTCCTTTAATTAGCTATCATGAATACAGTAAACAAAAACGCACCAGGCAATTGGTAGAGTATTTACAAGAGGGGAAAAACATAGCCCTGGTCTCTGATGCAGGCACACCCTGTATTTCTGACCCAGGATTTCGTATTTTACGCGAAGCCCTTGACAAGGAAGTGCCTGTGGAAACAATCCCCGGGGTTTCTGCTGTGACTGGGGCCCTCAGTATTTGCGGGTTGCCCACGGATCGTTTTGTATTTGAGGGATTCTTAGATGGGCGAAAAAAAAAGAGACAAAATCAGTTAACCCGCCTTCAAGAAGAGGGTAGAAGTCTGGTCTTTTTTGAATCCCCACATCGGCTCCTGGCTTGTTTGGAAGATATTCAGTCTGTTTTTGGCCCCCGGCGAGTATGCGTAGTCCGAGAGATGACCAAGAAATTTGAAGAGGTGCTCCGTGGGGATATTTCCGATGTTCTCGAGATTCTCCAAAAACGGGCCAGTATCAAGGGAGAAATTACCCTGGTTATTGAAGGAAAACGTTAGGGAATATAATCTGTTTGGGGATATCTTGTTGCGATTTTATTATCTATTAGCTAAGAGAGAATAGGTGTCTGAATTGAAAAGGCGGTCGTCGGCAGTGACTAAAGTGAGCTCGTATATTTGAGCTGTGGCTGCAATGAATCGATCTGCAGGATCTTGATGAGCTAATTCAACTTTACGGCTTTGTAGAGCAACTTCATAATTGATGGGGGCTTCGTTGAGGGGCACGCGCTGTAAAGCAGATTTTATCCAGGCAAAAGCATCAGGTTCCAATCGAAGCTTACCTTTTTCGTGAAGAAGTATTGACTCCCACAGAGAAATAGGGGATAACCAGAGTTCATTTGTAGGTTGCTCTAATTCTTTAGCTACCTTCTCGGAAAGACGATTTGGATCTAAAAGACTCCATAGCCATATGTGAGTATCTAAAAGAAGCTTCATAATTTAACCATTTTTGGAAGATTTGAAAGCCTCCCATTCACCTTCACTACAGACGGGAGAGATAATATCGCCGGTTATTTTTCCTTTAGATGATAAACACCCCAACCATGATTTTGGTTTGCTAACCGGAGGTGGAGGCACCACCTGAGCTACAGGTTGGCCTTTTCGAGTAACTAAAATAGGTTTCCCCGTACGTCTGACTTTTTCCATTAAAGCCAGACATGTGGCTTTAAATTTTGAAATAGCAATAGTTTCCATATTTAATACCCCTGGTTCATTTTTCCTTTTTTTTTCATATCTTCATTCCTTTTTATACCATAGTTAATGACCATAGTCAATTTAGATTTATCTAATTTTTGTTTATACCAGAGGTAGTGCGTGGCGAAGAGGTGAAAGTTTTAGTGCTCCTACCGTCGCGTGCAACTTTTTAAAGCGACGGCGCATTAACTTAAGGAATTATACACTGTCATTTCGAGGAGCGTTAGCGACGAGAAATCTTTAAATGTAAAGCAGTACAAGATTTCTCACATTCGTTCGAAATGACAAATGAGAGCTAATCATAGCTTAAGTTAATGACATTGAAGTCAATGTAGCTTAGAAAAAATATTTGTTTGGAAGGGGCATAGGGTAGTGATTGGTATGGGGAATTGATAAAAAGAAAAATAAATATTAAGTCTTTGAAATATTTTGTAAATTTGGTATAGTATTTTTTTGAAGTCGAAATAGGAATTAATGAACCTTTAGACCGAAAGTAAGGTAGAATGAGAAGCGCTGAATAAAAATTACAGGAGTTAAAAAAATATGGACATGAATCGATTGACGCAAAAGTCACAGGAAGCTTTACAGCAAGCCCAGACCAAAGCCATCCGTTTTGGACACACAGAGGTTGACGCAGAGCATCTTCTGGCGGCCTTGCTGGAACAGCACGAAGGCCTGGTTCCGCGCTTATTGAATAAAATGGATGTGCCCGTTGAAGAACTGAAAGCAGAGGTAGAGCAGTTGTTGCAAAAGCGGCCCAGGGTTTCCGGCCCTGGTGGAGAGTCGGGGAAGGTGTATATTACGCCCAGGCTGAATCAGATCATGGTGAAAGCCGAGGATGAAGCTAAACGGCTCAAAGATGAGTATATCTCTGTCGAACATCTTATTTTGCCTATGATTGATGAGGGATCTTCAAGCGCTGCCGGTCGAGTGCTGAAGCAGTTTAATATTACCCGGGATAAATTTTTACAGGCCTTAAGTGATGTGCGGGGAAACCAAAGGGTAGTAAGCGCCAATCCGGAATCCACCTACGAAGCCCTGGAGCGCTATGGTCTGGATTTAGTTCAGGAAGCCCGCCGAGGAAAGCTTGATCCGGTTATTGGGCGGGATGCAGAGATTCGCCGCATTATTCGTATTCTTTCGCGGAAAACTAAAAACAATCCGGTTTTAATTGGTGACCCGGGAGTTGGGAAAACGGCCGTTGTCGAGGGACTGGCTCATCGAATCGTGCGAGGGGATGTACCGGAAGGATTAAAAGACAAAAGCATTTTTTCTCTCGATATGGGGGCCCTGTTGGCCGGAGCTAAATATCGGGGAGAATTTGAAGAGCGTTTGAAAGCAGTGTTGCAAGAGGTAAAACAAAGTGAAGGCCGGATCTTGATGTTTATTGATGAACTGCACACCATTGTGGGTGCGGGGAAGGCTGAAGGGGCCATTGATGCCGGCAATATGCTCAAACCAATGCTGGCCAGGGGAGAGCTTCATTGTATCGGGGCCACTACTCTGGATGAATATCGCAAGCACATAGAAAAGGATGCAGCCTTAGAGAGGCGCTTTCAACCTGTTCTGGTAGGACAGCCAACAGTCGAGGATACTATTTCTATTCTTCGTGGTTTACGCGAGCGCTTCGAGGTCCATCACGGCGTTAAAATTCAGGACAATGCCCTGGTAGCTGCCGCTACCCTGTCTAATCGCTACATTAGTGATCGATTCTTGCCGGATAAAGCCATTGACCTGGTTGATGAAGCCTGTGCCATGATTCGCACTGAAATTGATTCCATGCCTGCCGAGTTGGATGAAGTAACCCGCCGGGTTATGCAATTAGAAATAGAAGAAGCGGCCCTTAAAAAAGAAAAGGATGCCGCCGGCAAGGAGCGCTTGGCAACCTTGCGCAAGGAACTAACAGAGTTAAAAGGAAAAGCCGATGCTATGCGCGCTCAATGGGAGGCTGAAAAACAGGCAATCCATAAAGTTCAATCTCTTCGGGAGGAAATAGAGCAATTGCGGCGGGAGGTTGAAAAGGCTGAACGAAGCTACGACCTGAATAGGGCGGCTGAATTAAAACATGGCCGGCTGCCTGAAGTGGAGCGGCGACTGAAAGTGGAAGAGACGCGGTTGAACCAGAAACAGGGCGTTGGGAAAATGCTTTGTGAAGAGGTAACCGAAGAAGAAATTGCCGATATTGTTTCGCACTGGACCGGCATTCCGGTAAAGCGGCTCGTTGAGGGTGAGCGGGAAAAGCTTTTAAAATTGGATGAGATCCTGCATCGTCGCGTGATAGGCCAGGATGAAGCCGTGCAGTTAGTAGCTGATGCTGTTATCAGGGCAAGATCCGGAATAAAAGATCCGCGAAAACCAATCGGCTCTTTTATTTTTCTGGGCCCTACCGGGGTGGGGAAAACAGAGCTGGCCAGGACCCTGTCTGAAGCCCTATTTGATAGTGAAGAAAACATGGTGCGTATTGATATGTCCGAGTATATGGAAAAACACACAGTGTCTCGTCTTATAGGCGCCCCTCCCGGGTATGTGGGGTATGAGGAGGGGGGACAGCTTACCGAGGCAGTACGTAGAAAGCCCTATTCGGTAATTTTGTTTGATGAGATTGAAAAGGCCCATCATGATGTGTTTAATGTGTTGCTTCAGATCCTTGATGATGGCCGAATTACCGATGCTCAGGGACATAAGGTGGATTTTAAAAATACAGTGATTATCATGACCAGTAATATTGGCTCCTCATTTTTGATCGAAGGGATTACCGATCAGGGAGAGATCAAGGAACCTGCCCGCGAAGCTGTTATGAAGGAGCTGCGTATGCACTTTCGGCCTGAATTTTTAAATCGGGTGGATGAGATAATTCTTTTTAAACCCTTGGTTTTAGAGGAGATTGAAAAGGTAGTCGATTTATTGGTTGCTGATTTGTGCAAGCGACTCCAAAACCGTCAGATCACCCTGGAATTGTCCGAGCCGGCACGACGCTTTCTGGCCCATGAGGGATTTGATCCCGTTTATGGAGCACGGCCGCTGAAGCGTTTTATCACCAGGGAGTTGGAGACGCGCATCAGCCGGGCCCTTATCAAGGGCGATATCCTTGATCACGCTCGCATTAAGGTGGAAATGGAAGATGGGAAACTGGTGGTGAAGCATGAGAACCCGACTCAGGGTAGTGAAGCATGAGCCCCTGGTTCATAGTGTTGAAGCATGAGAACCCGGCTAACCCGGCTCAGTAATTCAGATCATTTATCTTGATAGTATTAGGAATTTAGTTCTGAATTTTGTGATTTTTATGATAGAAAATTTCAAAACTTTTTTGGTTCCGGCTTGTCCGGGTTAGGAATTTTTATTTAAAGTACCATTATCGTAACCTTTTTTATATCTGGTCCAAAAGATATACTTTTAGCCGACGCAACAGCACTTCGGAGTGTGCCCCCTGGGGCGCTATTTTAGGATTAGAAGAAAACGTCAAAATAGATTTAATTTTTATATCCTGCCAAGAAGTTTGTCAGACCTTTTTATCTTCTTCTGTGGATAGTAAAAACGATCGTTTAAATTTTTGTTCAGATTAGATGAAATGGGCTTTCTTCTAATTGGGAAGGCCACAAAAAAGGCGAAGGTGTAGCCGGAAAAAGGAGTTCGATATGATAATTGGTAATCGGGAGTAGTATAAAGGGCATCCCTATATAAGCAGGGATCTAACTTGACATTTGGTATGATTTTTGGTGCAATATTTGAATATATTTAATATGGGCGTCTTAGTGTTATAAGCTAATGATAAGGCATGAAAGATTTGGATGATCATATTCCTAGCTTTATAGGTATTATCGGAGCAAGCCCCGCTATTAAGGGGGTATTCCATAAGATCGACATATATGGACCGGCTGAGGCATCAGTAATTATCACCGGAGAAACTGGCACGGGTAAAGAACTTATTGCCAGAGCGCTTCACCAACTGAGCACCCGCAGGGTAAGGTCCTTTGTGGCTGTAAACTGTTGTGCTTTGTCTGAAGAATTATTTGAGTCTGAATTATTCGGACATGAGCGGGGTTCTTTTACCGGAGCCATTAAGACCCATAAAGGCCGTTTTGAACGAGCCGACAAAGGCTCGCTTTTTCTTGATGAAATCGGTGATATGCCTGCCAGAACACAGGCTAAGTTGTTACGCGTGCTGGAAGAAGGGACTATTGAGCGCGTTGGAGGAGAAGAGGAATATGCTGTGGATGTTCGGATTATTGCCTCTACGAATATTTTCCTGGAGCAAGCCGTGGCCATGGGTCGTTTCCGAGCTGATCTCTATCATCGTCTGGCCGTATTTCGGATTCATGTGCCTCCCCTTCGGGAGAGGACCGGCGATATAGATTTACTGGTAAATCATTTCCTCAAGATGCTGAATCATCGCTATAACCGCCAGGTGGTTGGTTTGACTCCCGAGGCGTTAAAATTGCTTAAAGAATACCATTGGCCCGGGAATATACGAGAGTTGCGGAATGTTCTGGAAAGGGTTTATGTAGAATCTCGCGGGAGAATTATTGGGCATAATGCTTTTAATGAATGGATTCGAGAGAGGGATTATTTTGCCGCCGGAGAATGGAATTTGTATCAATGGGAAAATCAAAAGGCAAGCAAGCCGGCTATTATTATGCCTCAATATCCTGCCGGATTGCGGTTGCCAAGCCCCACAAGTCAGATAGATCAATTTCCGAACCGGGTAGCCCTTCTTCCCTTTGATGCTGATAGTCCCCGTTTGGGAGATGCGAATTGGCGGTCCTCTCAGACAGGTATTCCCGGATCATCTGTTTCGAATAATTCGGGCCGGTTACCGGACGGGAAAGGCTCACCAGTTATTGATGTTTTTTATACCAAGCCTTCAGCGGCTTCATCCGGACCAAAAGAATTGACAAAAGAATTGATCACCCGTGCTTTTCAAGCTGCCAAGGGAAATATCACACAGGCTGCCCGTCTGTTAGGGATTCATAAAGCCACTCTCTATCGGCATATGAAGAATATGGGATTAACACGTGAGATTTTGAGTGAGAATCGCTGAATTGATAGATGATTTATTGAAGACTATTATCTTTTTATAATGCTTCGTCTTCACCATATATGGCGTAAAATAAACCTTCTTGATTCCCTACATAAATAGTGCCGTCTGTTCCAACGGCGGGAATGGAAGTAATGACATCATCTGTGTGAAAACGCCATTTTTGATTGCCCGTATCCGGATCAAAAGCGTATAAATATTGATCCCTGCTCCCGACATAGATGGTGCCGTCAGGGCCGACAGCGGCGGCGGAACGGACTTCTCCTCCAGTATATGCAGCCCATTTGAGTGATCCTGAAGGGGTGAGGGCATACATTTTCGTATCGTCACTGCCAATGTATATGATGCCGTCAGGTCCTATGACAGGGCAGGAAAATATCTTTCCCCCTGTTTTATAACTCCATTCAGGAAGACCCGTATCAGGGTGAAGGGCATAGATTTTTGTGTCCACGCTTCCCGCATAGATAATTCCATCGTCTCCTATAGCCGGACGCGAGAGAATACATTTGTCGGCGGTCCATTTAATACTCCCATCTCCAGGGTTTACAGCATAAAAGAGCCCAGTGTTTTTGGTGAAGCTGCCTGCTCCCACATAAATAGTCCCATCAGGGCCAATGGCTGGAGAGGAGACCATGTCGGTCAGGTGTGTCGACCATATTTTTTCTCCATTCGCAGGGTTAAGAGCATAGAGATATGTGTCGTTACATCCGATATAGACGGTCCCATCCGAACCAATAGCGGCGGTGGAGAGAATGTTATCGCCCAATAGAGTTCGCCATTTTCTATTTCCCTGGAAGTTTAACGCATAAACATAATGATCAGTACTGCCTATGTAAATGGTTTCTTTTTCGGGGTCAACGACTGGCGAGGCAAAGATGCCTTCCTGAGTGGGATAGGCCCAGTAAAATCTTCCGCTCGGATTAACAGCATAAAGTTTCTTATCGTAACTTCCTATATAAATAGTGCCGTCAGGGCCGATAGCCGCTGAAGAATAGATGGCATTATTGGTGGTAAGTTTCCATTTAAAGGTCCCAATCAGGCTAATTGAGGAGAACTGATGACCGGGACTAGGCCAATCATTAACGCTCATTGTTATATAAGGGGGTATGAATTGGTAGCCTGATTTAGTGGGCGTGAGAGTATAATCCTCATTAGGGGCCCTTAGGCTGAATACCCCTTCCTGATCTGTGATGGTCTCGTTTACCAAATCATCATTATATTTATTTTTGAGTTTTACCATAATTCCTTTTACAGCATCACCGGAAATTTCCCCGGAGATAGTATAAAGGGAGATCTGTCGGCTTTGAGCCGAGTGCCGGTTATCTTTTCTAAACATGGGCCAACAGTCTTGGGGCATTCCCTGACAATAAGCAGGCAAGGCGTAGATGTTTCCATCATTGCTGCCAATAAAGAGTGTATCCTCATTTGTTATGGCAGGGGAGGATTGAATAGGACCTTGGGTGCTGAAAATTGCCTTAAGTGAACCATCAGCTTTAAGACTATAGATTCGCTGGTCATCACTTCCCACCCAGATGGTTTCGTCACCACCCAGCGCCGGTGAAGATCGGATTTTGCCCTGAGTGGCATATGACCATCTGAGGGTGCCGTTTGAAGTAAAGGCATACAGGCAACCATCGTCGCTACCTACATAAATATAACGATCAGGTCCGATAGCCGGTGATGATCGTATCTTATCCAGGGTAGGGTTAGACCATTTCAGGCTGCCATTGGGGTTGAGGGCATAAAGGTTATAGTCATCGCTGCCAACGTAAATGGTTCCATCAGGGCCAACAGCCGGAGAAGATTGAATTTTGTCCCGGGTGAGATATGTCCATTTCAGGGAACCGTCAGGATTGAGGGCATAAAGGTTATAATCATCACTGCCAATATAAATGGACCCGTCAGGTCCGATAGCCGCCGAGGAACGTATTTTGTCCTGGGTGGGGTATGTCCATTTCAGGCCGCCGTTAGGATTGAGGGCATAAAGGTTATAGTCATCGCTGCCAACGTAAATGGTCCCATCAGGTCCGATACCCGGTGAGGATTGAATTTTGTCCTGAGTGGGATAGGTCCATTTCAAGCTGCCATTAGGGCTGAGGGCATAAAGGTTTTGATCGTCGCTGCCAATATAAATGGTCCCGTCAGGTCCGATAGCCGGTGAGGAACGTATTTTGTCCTGGGTTGTGTAGTGCCATTTTAATGAGCCGTCGGAATCAAAGGCATAGAGGGTATAATCATCACAACCTATATAAATAGTACCGTTCGATGCGCAAGCGGGAGAAGAGAAAACAGCATTTTGTATTGAATAGGGCCATTGTTGGAAATCCCATAGGTAGCGTGCTTCAAAATTTTTATCTATTATGTCACTTGTTCCTGTAACCACTACCGCTGTATAGGGAGGCGTAAAAGCATATCCCTCAAGACAGGGTGTGATTGTATAAGATCCACTTTGCAGAGCAGTAAATTCAAAGCTGCCGTCGGAATTGGAGGTGATATTTTTATTTACCATATTGCCTGTAATATCATAACCCTCTATATCGAGCAGTACACCTTCTGCGTGGATATCTCCCGTAATAGCGCCTGATAATGTATATGGTTTAAAGGAAGAAATAAAATGAGCTTCAGTGTTTCCATTAAGTGTCAGGCTTTGGCTGCTGGGAGTAAAAATATATTTGTCTAGAGAGGGAATAATAGTATAGAGACCAGAGGGTAGAGTAAAGGAATATTGCCCATTTTCATCTGTCACCGTAGTATTGATTGGAGTGTTTCCCTCCCTCACCTGAAGGGTGATTCCTTCTTGAACGGGGCCGTTGATTCGACCGGATAGGAGAAATGTATTAGATGGCACATTATTTCCACCGGAACCTCCGCAGGATGATAGAAGAAAAATGAAACTTAAAAAGAGCGCTATGCTAACATACCGGTTAATTGGAAAAGGGCGGGTTGCCTTATATATTTTTTTAAATCCGGACATTGTTATCTCTTCCTTTTCGATTTTTATTTTCCCCCGTAATCCTTGTAAGAGCGTAGATTTTTGAGTCCTGACTGCCGAAATAAATAGTCCCATCTTCGCTAACTGCCGGAATGGAGGTGATGTAACCGCGTGTTGGAAAATATCCTATAGGAGCACCATCTTCCGCATCGAAAGCATGCAAACACTTATCATGACAGCCAATGTAGATGGTGCCGTCCGGGCCTATTCCGGCTGAAGAGCGAATTTTCTCGCCTAGCTGAGCACTCCAAATAATTCCCCCATCGGAGTTAAAAGCATATAAATTTTTATCATCGCTGCCGATAATGATAATATCCGTTTCACCCTCAAGAACCTTAGGACAGGATAGGATCGGACCCCCCGTGGTATATTTCCATATTTCTGTACCATCATCAGGATCAAGAGCATAAAGATTGTTATTTGTGCTTCCGGCATAAATGGTTCCATCAGAACCTATGGCCGGTCTTGAGGAAACGTTAAATTCTGTCTTCCATTTGATTACGCCATTATCAGGTTCCAGGGCATAAAGCCGCCCTGTTGATTGACCGGGATAATTCAGGTTTACCTTCCCGGCTCCAACGTAAATTGTATTATCTTCTCCGATGATGGGAGAAGAAACCCATCCTCCTAAAGCGACTGACCACTTTTCTTCTTTCTCAGAAGTGATTGCATACAAGTTTCCATCATTACTTCCTACATAAATAATGCCATTGTGATCCAGCGCGGGAGTTGAAAGAACCTTATCTTTAGTCGGATAAAACCATTTTTGAGTTCCGTCAGGGTAAATTGCATAGAGATTTTTATCATTACTTCCTACATAGATAATGCCGTCATCTCCAATTGTGGGGGAGGAAAAAATTCCTCCTCCTGTTTGAAATGGTGGCCAAATTAAGGTGCGATTTGGATCTAAAGCATACAGATAACCATCGTTACTGCCAATATAGATAGTGCCGTCTTGAGCGATCGCGGGGGAGGAATAGATTTTGTTGCCCGTAGAAAAGGACCATTCTTTTTTCAAGCCTATGGTCTCCATGGGGATTTCATGGGTACCGATTTCGGACTCCACGCCGGCATCGCCGCCGCCACCTCCGCAAGCAGGGAGGGTCAAGAGAATGAGGCATACTAAAAATAAATACAAAGACACATATTTTTTTGTTTTTACTTGATAGGGCTTGGATGTGCTGTTGAGCATTTTTTTCTCCATCGTTTTTACCACAAAATACAAGAGGGTATATAAAGATTTTGTTTTTGTGGGTTTGCGGTTAATAAATTACCTATTTTTTTCTTTGATTTGTCCGGAGTAGATTTAGGCAAATTGATTTTACGTATTTATAATTTTTCGGATATTTTTTTATTTTATAGCTACAAGGTTTGCTAAAATAAATTGTTACCCAAAATGATGGTCTCGTAAAAAGTCTCATCTAAATGTCATTTCGAACGGGTGTGAGAAATCTTTATCGCACAAGATGCTGAAAAACATAAGATTTCTCCCTGAGGTCGAAATGACAAATTTGCTAAAGACGACTTTTTACGAATGCATCAAAAATGGTAACATGAGCATTGATTATAAAAATTCTGTGATATATTTTTGAAGCTTAATGGTGGGCGCTATGGCGGCGGTTTTATTTATTATGATAAGAGATGATTTTTGGGGTTGGTATTGGTTGAGGTGGGTGCTGCCGGATAGGCATGGGATTTTTCCCCATGCCTATCCGAATTATTAAACCAACATGTTATCAATAAATAAGCTGTCCGGCGTTTAATAGGCTGGTTATGCTGGGGGGCGGTTGAACCAGGTTGATTAAGGCAATATCCAAACCCGGCAAAGCTGAGGTAAGAACAGGAGGCAGTACAATAGGATTAGCAGTAAGGGCAAAAGAAGGATAGTTGGCGATATAACTGAGATTGGCCGTTTGAACATTATTGAGTAACCAATCAGCGGCAGAGGGGGTATAGTTTACATAAAATGTCGGCAGAGGAATAGGCAGAGGCAGGCCGGTAACCGAATCAACCAGATATTTCGGTGGCCAGAGGTTTACACCCTGAGCAGGTTCATAGTAGGCCATTCCCAAAGGCGTATTATATAAAAGAAAAGGATAAGCCCAGCTTGGGTCCCAGGTCAGACAAGGTTGGACCGGTAGTATAGTAGTGGGCCTTAAGTTGTTAACGATAGGCGTCGGGAAACCGGTAACCGGGTCTGCCGGGGAGAGGATCGGGTTCCACAAAGGCCAGAGGGTGTTGTAAGGAGGAAGCGCTTGCCAGAATTGTGCCTCGGCAATTGGTGAAACCAGTATACTTAATACTCCCAAAAACAGTATGATAAAAAGTATATTTTTCCATGTTTTTTTCCAATTCATTGTTAATCTCCTTTCGTATTTTGTTTTAGCAATTTCCCATCATGGCTTTAAATTTTTTTTTCATTGTGTGTTACAGTTATAGCCCCGGAATATACTGTAAACAGCTTATAATCCCAGCAATTGAGCAGGAGTCAGGAATGATGAGAATGCAGGGGTGGAGGCCACTGTTATTGAGGGATAGGTATTATAAAAGAACAAATTGGCTAAGGGAACATTGCTCGTGAGCCAGGAAGCGCTGGTTGGGGCTAAGGCGGTATAATAGGTTTTGAGTAAAAGAAAATTAATGGGGGCAATGAGACCTGTGAGAGGATCAAGAAGAGAATCGGGGGGCCAAAGATCTATTCCATATAAGGGGTCGTAATAACAAAGTCCATAAGGGCTGTTATAGAGAAGCCACGGATTAACTTGCCGTGGGTCCCAAGTTAATGCGGGTTGCACCGGGAGGATTGTCTCCGGGGTCAGTTCATTGATAATCGGCACGGGGATCCCGGTCAGAGGATCAATGGGGGACAAGATCGGCGACCATAAAGGCCAAAGTGTATTATAAGGGGGAAGTGGTTGCCAATAGGCATTTACACTGGAAGGACTTTGAATCAGAAAAATTCCTAAAACCATGATGACCATAAGGAGGAAAAAAAGTTTTATATTGCTAACATTTTTAATATCCATAAGCCCTACCTCTTATTTCTCTATTCTTTTAAATTAAAATTGCCTAAAATGGAAAAGATAAGCTTAATTACTTTATCCTTACAACAATCACCTCCTTCAATTACCCCCCTGAAGGACTCAATTAACTTTACCACGTTCATAAGATAGTATATTAATATATAACAACTCTTTAAATGATATAGTATTAAAGTAAAAATTTCAAGACTAATTTGACAGCAATTCTGTTATAAATTTTTTGTTTTAAAAAAGTCACATAAAAATACTAAAATTAGATTTGCTGCTAATTTGGTGAATTTGCTGTTTTTTTAAGAGAAAGAGAGATTCGCTTTCTTTCCGGATCAACCTTTTTTACAGTAACCATTACTTTCTGGTGTATCTTGACAATGGTGGCCGGGTCTTTAACAAAATGATCCGCCATTTCACTGATGTGAACCAATCCATCCTGATGAACACCAATATCCACAAAAACCCCAAAGGCGGTAATGTTGGTCACAATACCCGGGATTTTCATGCCTTCCTTAAGGTCCTCAATTTTTTCTATTCCCTTGGCAAATGAAAATTCTATAAATTTTTCCCTCGGATCAAGACCGGGTTTTGCCAGCTCAGCAAGGATATCTTGGAGGGTCGGTAATCCAATAGTGTCCGAAACATATTTGGCAGGATTGATTTTTTCTCTCAAGGCCGGGTTTTTCATCAGGTCGGCTACATTACATTTAAGGTCTTTGGCCATAGCTTTAACAATATGATAACTCTCCGGATGCACAGCACTGCCGTCCAGGGGGTTGTCCCCTTCCTTTATTCTTAAAAACCCCGCAGATTGCTCAAATGCTTTCGCGCCCAAGCGAGGGACTTTTTTCAATTTAGTTCTGTTGGTAAAGGGACCATTTTCATCTCTATAAGCCACTATATTTTTAGCTAACTGAGGCCCGAGTCCGGAGACATAAGTCAACAATTGAACGCTCGCTCTGTTTAGGTCAACACCAATATTGTTTACACAACTTATCACTGTGTCATCTAAAGAGTGTTTTAAGGCAGTCTGATCAACATCGTGTTGATATTGACCAACACCGATAGATTTCGGGTCTATTTTTACCAATTCGGACAAAGGGTCCATTAAGCGTCTTCCAATGGATACTGAGCCCCGAACTGTAAGGTCGTATTCAGGGAATTCCTCTCTCGCCACCTCGGATGCAGAGTAGATCGAAGCCCCGCTTTCATTAACGAGAATTAGCTGAATCTCCTTGGGCAACTGAAGGCCCTTAATGAACACTTCAGTTTCTCTTCCCGCGGTTCCATTGCCAACGGCTATGGCTTCAATCTCAAACTGCGCACAGAGCTTTTTCACTTTTTCCCCCGCTTCCTGAGCCCCATTCTCAGAAAAGTGCGGATATATGACATCATGGTGCAGGAGTTTTCCCTGGCGGTCCAGGCAGACGAGTTTGCATCCGGTCCTGAAACCCGGATCTATGCCCATAACCCTTTTTGGCCCAAGGGGGGGCGTTAGGAGCAATTGACGAAGGTTTTCAGCAAACACTCGTATGGCCTCAAGATCAGCTTTCTCTTTGGTAGCCTGCCTTGTTTCCGTTTCCATTGATCGAGATAAAAGCCTTTTATAACAATCAGTGACAGCAAGCCCGACCTGATGTGAATCCTCCCTGTTTCCTTTTATAAAAAGCTTTTCCAGTATCTGATATGCCTTATCTTCAGGGGGGAGGATACTGAGGCGTAAAATTTCTTCCTTTTCTCCTCGTCTCATGGCCAGTATTCTATGGGAGGGGGCTTTAGTAACAGGCTCTTGCCAATCATAATACTGCGTATATTTTAAACCGCTATCTTCTTTGCCTGATATAACAGATGATTTAAATTCGCCTTGATAGGCAAATAGTTGGCGTAAGGCAGCGCGCGCGCGTGAATCCTCGTTTATGATTTCAGCGATAATGTCCCGTGCGCCGGCCAGCGCATCATCAACAGAATCTATACCTTTTTCAGCATTGACAAAGGGTTGGGCTTCTTGAGCGGGGTGTCTTCCTTTTTGTTCGAAGATAAGCAAAGCAAGGGGCTCAAGCCCTTTTTCTCTGGCAATGGAGGCTCGAGTTTTGCGTTTGGGCTTGTAAGGAAGATAGATATCTTCTAAAACCGAAAGTGTTTCGGCAGCCAGGATTTTTTCTTGTAACTCTTTGCTGAGCTTGCCCTGTTGTTCGATAGTCTTTAAGATAGATTCCCTCCGGCTGTCCAATTCACTAAGCTGAGCAAGTCGATCTCTGATTGTTGTTACGCTCATTTCATCTAAAGAGCCGGTTGTTTCTTTCCTGTAACGAGCAATAAAGGGTATGGTTGATCCTTCCTCAAGAAGATTGGCCACAGCCCGGACCTGTGATTCCTGTAACTTGTTTTCCTTAGCTATCTTTACGATATGTGTTGTATTCATCATTCACCAAATAAGAGTTTTTTAATCTGATACTTTGGCATTTCTGCTATTTATCGGAAATGCTAATCTTGGCATTTCCGATAAATCAAAATGTATTTATGTCTAAATCTAGTTTTGAAAAAGTTACTTCATTTAGTACATCCCAAGCATCATTTTGATGAGCAATTACAGCCTCTTGAAATTTAAACCAAGGCTTTTCTTTATACTTTAATATATTTTTCCATGTATATTGATCTGTAAATGGATCCCATCGAGATAAAGAGAAATCAGATTTATCTCTCAAACCTCTAACATCTTCATTTACAGCATCATCGAACCATTCGTCTTCATCGTATTCTATTAAAGTTTTGCCTCCATAAGGCGCAGTTTCTGACAATCTGATATATCGATTAATCCGAACTTTATCCAAAGAATTATCCTGGTCTCTTTCTTTTAATGCAATTTTAATGTCTTCTACTAATTCATTTTGCATTTTAGTAAGTTCTGAGTTATTTGGTTCTGCATTTATATGTCTATACAACTTTTCAAAAATCCTTTTTGCAGCTAAGCAAAATCTTTCTTTATTATTTACTCTTGAATTTTGGCCAAGCAACCTTTTATCTTTCCATACAAGCCCGGGCCAATCCGGATTATGCCTTGCATCAGCATGACCAATATCGGGTATGGCTTTTTCTAAGACACCTGTCATAGAATTAAATTCATCATAATAGCCAATAAAATTTTGATGAGCCCATGTATCAGCAAAAGAATGAATAGCTATTCCTATTCTATATTTATTATCTGTATTTAGCGCTTTATCAAGTATTTTATTGGCATTTGTACTATCCGGAGTTGTATTTAACCATTGCATCTTGCCATCACGTCTCAGTGCAGTTGTAGAAAGTGGATCACCAGGAATAAAATGGAAAAGAGGATAAATACGAAACAATTTTGCTTTTGGTTTTAAGATATTCATTGTCTGACTAATATAATTTTTATAATATTCGGCAGTGTCTTTATTAATTTTAAAAATCATTGTATTGTCATCAACATATTGAGATGAGTATGCAATAATTGATGAATCTTCATTAGAGAATCCCGCCTTCTTTGCAATTAGATATGTAATATAATAATGAAATTCAACATCCATAATATCCTCCTAAATTATTTAATGGTTTTAAAATGGTTTTTGCGCCTGGTTCGGCAGTTTTTTTTCTCAATTTCATCGCTCTATTACTGATTTCTTTTATAGATAAATCCTCATCTAAACCATCACGCCACCTTGTATAATCAAATGGCTCTCGTTGAATTAATGCAATAAAACGTTCTGCCTCAACATTTCCAAGAGACTTGGTTAATATCTGAAATCCTTTTAATTTTATTTCCGTATCTGTCATCATAAAGATACCTCCTTGACAAAACCAAATGTATCAATTATTTTGATTTCTTTAGATACATAAGCCTTATTTAATATTTTTAGACTTTTTATTGTTTTTAAACTTTGGAGTTTTTATCTTTTCCGCCTGTTGAAGTAATAGGCCATTACTGTCTTCGATAATTTAATTGTTTTTTATTAATTTTTCTTAGCCGAATGCATAACCGGCGGGCGGGCGCTTTATTCGCCGGTCTGCTGCACTGACTTGTTATATGGCTTTTTAATATCTAGTATTTTTGCTTGTGCTGATTCCATAATAAAATCGCGAATGAAAGAGCTGGCCTCTAAAATCTCAATACCAATTAATTCCCCTTTATCATTTAACTCTGCTGTAATATTGGGGCTTAATTCAATACTTCCCACTTCTTTTTCATCAGAAACGGCGAGGTGCAAAATATCCTCATCTTTGAAATAGGTCATTTTTGGCTTATTCACAGATAAACCTCCCTGTCTTGAGTCTGAATTTTATTTGTTGGCGGGTAATTGCATGAATAGTGACTGGTATTATTTCATTGTTTTTCTTCTCATAAGGAATAACTACCATTCTTTCATCATGCTTGCCTACAACAATCAACCTTTGTGTTATTGTATCAAAATACCTTTCTTTAGAATGCCTTAATATATCTGCGATCTTCCTGAGATCAAATCCTCTTAACTCAGTCCTATATTTCATATATCCAGACCATGCAATTTTTAATTCTTCCGGCCTTCCCAAATCTACCTCCCAATTTTAATTATATCCGCATCAACTGCATAAAGACCATTAAGTGATTTCGGATGCCAACAAAATTTTATCGTCTTTTTGTTTTTGCTGAATCTTATTATTAAAAATTTCCTGCTTCTCTACTCGAACATTTCAAATTATTAACGCTCGCATCCAATTCTTTATAAATTATATCACAATTTTTTTTATTTTATCGCTAGCCGGGTGCTTAATGACACCAAAATTAAATATCATTGTTGCTGTCGAGATATTGAGGATATGTCTGCGGCCGCATAGATTAACTGTAAATTCAAATTTTTTCTATTTGCCATTCATTGCTATTTTATCGCTCTTCAGCGGACACTGTTTTTTGCGATCCGCTGCAAGAGCATGGTTAGGGCCTATATTTCCAAAGGTAAGTATCTTTTGGGAGGCCATCTTTAATAGCTTGTGATTTCAAAGCATTTGCTTCTTTTAGAGTTATCCATGAACCGATCATGACACCATAGTAGGGATTGCTGCGATAAGGAGGGTAGACAATCGCTTCGTAGCCTTTCGTTTTAAGCCTTTTCACATGGGCATTTGCGGCCTCTTCTGTTTTGTGTGAACCCACAATTACAAACCATGCATTATCCGACTTACCAGTTAGTCCATACCACAAACGTGAAACTGCACCTGGTTCCTTATGTAAGCCCTTTGGCATTTTGGTATGATTTGTAGCATAAGCTAAAGAAGTGATATTAAATATATGACTGCCCGTTCTGCCTGCTGGATTACCTGCATTGGGGGTATCGGTAGAAGTTTCATCTGCTTGAATAACAGCAAGCTCTTGGTGCGCAACCAATAACTCTTTTTTTGCATCATGGAGATTTGTTCCATTCATATAGCTAAGCGCTATTGCGGGTGCCATAATTCCGATTTGAAGTGCTTTCTTTAAGTCGGTTTCAGAGTTGACCCAGACGAAAAACGCTCCTAACAGAATGAGAATAATTGCCTGAATGGAATAACCTGCAAACGCGTATGGATCAAACCCTTCAAACATCGTCGATGCGTCAGTGTTTATCAAGGTTATTATCAGGGGGAGCAAACCACCTACACCACCCATGATCAAAGCAGTTCTATTTTTCATCTTCTTCCTCCTTTATAAATAGGTACTTATCCTTATTTTGGACACTAACTCACAAGCTGGCGTAGTTCGCACAACCAGAATTAATTAATGCTGTTAAAAGCTGATAACACCAAAAAATTTCGCCGCGCTAATAGCCAGGCTTGTGCAGTAGTTATGTTGTACGCTTTTTTATTACTTTATCATAAAAATTTTAGATTACCAAATCGAAACATTTAACCGAAAACTATTATTTCTTTATGATTTGATTTTTTTTGCTTTACGAATGCCACCCTTGGGCTCATGCCACCAGGCAAACATATTGTTACTGCCGGGATATTGGAAAAGCGTTATGTATGCAGCACAATAATTTTGATTTAACCATGCAAATTATTATCTTCGATTTGATATGCCATGCTTTTCATCCAAGAACCTGAAAAGTCTGTAATATCTAACCAAATATTTTTTTCTATTGGAATTTCTAATGTGGTTGGTGGTTGGCCATTATTTTATGATCAGTTTTATTCTGCACGAAAGGTGATTGTAATATTTTGTTTTAAATAGATTTTTTGATTTTGAGTTTTATGTTTTTTTTAGTCCCTTTCAGCATTTGGCGGAAATGCTACCATTAGCATTTCCGCCAAATGATATAAAAAATGCCTTGTTTTTTTAATGTTTTCATGCAGTTATTGTATTTATTTTATCAACATTTATTTTATATGTTGATCAGGTCTATAAAACCTGAACGTAATGCTGCTTATTATTTTTTAAATACTTTTTCTTTTTTTGATACCTTTACTTCTGATGCTTTTAATGCCTTTGTATTTAATGCTTTTTTATTTTTAATGCCTTTGTATTTTTATATTTAATTAAAAAGATGATGATCTCGTAAAAAGTCCCAAATTAACCATTTCAATTATTATAACTATTTTATTTTATTAGACACTGTTTTTATAAATCTGACTTTTTACGATTGCATCAAAAAGATAATTTTTAGACAAAAATATCCTTTGCCCAATTGACGAAAATGGCAACATTGCCATTTTCGTCAAATAATGATTTATCAATTAGTTACTTGATATTTTCTGAAATCTTTTAATTCTTTGCCTTTATTGCTTTTTAAAATATTTTTTTATTTTTATTTAGCATTTGGGCATAATCTGCCACCTTAAAGGACAAAATAGCTTATTTATCTTTTTAATTTTTTAATGTCTTTTGTTTTTTTTTATTATTTTGTTTGGCCTTCTACTTACAAAATATGGACAATCATAGCCAATCTATTATTTTTTATTTATCTTTTATGCCTTTATTCAGTACAACATAATAACTAGCGTGCCGGGCTTTATCGGCACGTCTGGTTCATTAGTTATGTTAGGTTTTTTATTTTTTAATGAAATTTTTTTACCTTATATGCTTTTCTCCCTCTGGATTACTAACCGTTTTTGACTTTTACTGTGCCTATTTGAATCACCAACACAATAAAAATTCCCCACTTTGTTTTACAAAAGCAATATCTTCTTAACCGCGCCAGTTGTATGCCAATCGCAAATATAATCTCCCGCCTTTTAGATTACCAGCTTTTTGCTCTACTACACCCCTGAAGCAAACGCAAATAAAGTTTCAATCTCTGGAATACCAGCGCTTATTATTCATCAGTCTCGATTATTACCTAAGGATAATCCACGTGAATATGATGGGCAGATCCGATTTTCCAATTTCAAGACCCAACTTATCTGCCATAAACGCGTAATGCATAGTTAAGTTTCAGAAAGTACGGCTTGAAAGTCCTCGGTCAGCCTATATGAGAACAAACCGTCTTCTGAGATTCTCCGTTTAGCAAGGAAGCCCTGGTGTATCAATGTCTCAAGGCGATAGTATAGTTCTGATGCGTGAAATTCGCGCATAGCTTTTTCAATGTATCGCTGTGTTACCTCTGCCCCATCCTGGCATTGCTGAACAACATAGCCCAATAGTATTACTTGCCTGCCTCTAAGCTCATCATGAATCTCTTTGAGCGACTTGGACTTGCGGCGTGGGATCTCCGATTGCAGACAAGAGTAACTCTCAACGATCAACTGAAATAGTTTCTCACTCGCTCGCCTGGCCAACGCCTCAATTGATGCAAGACCATAATCGCTAAGGCGCAGACATAGTCGCTCGGAGAGTTGCCCAGGCAACTGTTCTGGTACAACTTCAGGAAGCAAGATTGGGAGAACAAATGTTCTATTCAATTCCTGCTCTCGTTGGATTGCCCAATCAAGCTCCTGTCGTACCCACGAGGAGCCAAGGGAATCGTCATCCAGAAAAATCACCACAAAATCGATTTCCGACTGGATGGTAGACTTAATCTTGGTTGCAAGCGAACCGCCCCATAAGAGGCTTTCGTCATCGAGCCAAGTGTTCAGAAATGGAGGCAGAAGCTCCTTAAAGTCTTGAACTAGCGGCTTGTCTCGACTGCGATGCGATAGAAATATTTTCATAATCAGAACCTCATTTTTAAACCTAACCCATGCGTAACCCGACCGGAGCGGGCCTGCGAGCGAAGGGTCGGGTTAAAGTCTCGTTAGGAGATAGCTGTTTTAAGAGCATCGTCGCAGTATTCAAAGTTTTTCGCGAGCTATCTTCAATCGCTTGCCGAGCATTTTACGTCCCGAATTATTTATAAGTTCTTTCGCTTGGTTGAGTAAACCTTCAGCCTTAGTATTTTTCTCCGCTACGGCGAGTTCTGCTTCCAATAAGGCGATATCAGTATCTCGAAGACAATAGTAACATGGTAAGATGCCAAGTTGTTCGCTTGCCTTCCTGATGCTTGCTCTAGCAGCTTCGGAGTTCTCCATTCCAAGAAAAATCCTTGTCTGCAACAAGTTACAGTCGATGGAAAAAAGCCGCATCCCGTGCGAGACAGCAATTCTCCGTGCATTTGTTAGACTATCTTGCGCGAGGTTGAAATTTTGTCTAACGTCGATATTAAATTTTGCTTCGGCAAGGTAGTAGTGAGGCAAATAGACAACGCTCCCTGATTTACTTAAATCTTGCAACGCTTTCTTAAACAACTCTATGACCACCGCCTTCTTTTCAGCATCTTTTCCGTTTTGCATTCTATAAGTGGCTATCGCCTGCATTACTAAATCAAGCGCCCTCGGCACCAACCATTTCTGATCATAGCGCCACGCCGCGATTGCATCCCGCTGTATTTCTAAATAATCATCGTCAGTCTCGGCTATATCGAGTTTATAAAGACGATAGTAAATACCGTAATCCGATATAAGCGGTCGATTGATGGCATAGCTTTTAGCCTCGTCAAACACCTTACCGCATTCTTTTAACTGATTTGTGAGATAAAAAACCGCGCCAAGTCTACACAGTGTCCGTTCCCTCTCTCCCTCTCCACATGCATGAAAACTAGAAAAGTTAACGGACTGTTCAGCAGACTCCCTGGCCATACTTAAATTTCCACGCATAACATGAATGGCGGACAACTGTTCACAAGCCAATACAACCGTCTGCTGATCCCCCGTCCTTTTGATGAAAAAGTCACGCTCCTGTTCTCTATTCTTAATGGCCTCATCAAGTAGACCTAGACAAGTCAAGCAAAAAGCCTTACGCCCCCAAAGAAAATCAAGGTCTCCTGCAGTTATATTGGTGTCTATAGGTTCTAGGAATTCAGGCGGTTTGAAAAACCTATCGAGAGCTGCAACATCGTCCGCCGCCAAACCACATTCATTTGTGGAATAGCCCTCTCCTCTATCCCGTATTATATATTTGTCGTATATTCGAAGGGCTTCAGTGAACTGACCTGCGAGACAGCCATGATGAATGGCACGATAAAAATGAACAAACTCGTCTCGGTTTTGAGGGAGCCTTACCGGGTTATGGAAAAAATTTTCAAAGAATTTCATTAGTATTTGGTTAGCATTCACCCATTTTTTGTCATCTTCTTTGAGCTTGTCCCGATAATGTTCCCGAACCAAGGGGTGGCAGTTCCATATTTCTTCCCCATCTATATTTATCACTGTCATCAACCCATATTTTTGTAGCTTTTGCGCAATAGCGGCCCATCTATTCGGCTTGAAACCTCTCGCAAATTCTGCTTTAGTAAGTGCATTTTGCTGCTCCATTGTCATTGCTGAGTGAAATAGCCCCATCATCTGCAGTACGACCATGTCAGACGGCTTTGCAACAATATCGTCATAGTATCTCATGATACGGTGAGCATGCTTCTGATATTCCTCCTCCTCTTCGCCCTCTTTCTCTTCCTTAGAAATTTCGAATATTTCATGTCGATATTTTATATCGGGATCTTTGTGGAAATGGGAGACAATAAGTTTCCCCAAAAGAATAAGGGACAGACAATGCCCATCCATGTCTTTACTTGCTAATTCCATTTGTTTTTCTTTCTGTTCATCAGTGTTAAGCTCATCCTCCGTGGATTTGACGCCTATTTCCCGCAACAAGGCTGCGCCTTCGTTGGGTTCAAGGTTATTTAATGCTATCGATCTGTATCCGTTTCGCTTGTTTTCCAAATCAGTCAGAGGCACCCTTGATGTTATTGCGATCAATCGGTTTTTCTGGCTGTCTTGCTCGCGTGCGGCGCTCTCAAGGAAATCGCGCATCGCCTCGTCCAAGGGAATTTCGCCTCTTAGGTTGCCAGAAAGAGATTGTAGAGATTCAATGCCGTCAATAATTAAGATCGATCTGGCTGGCAATCGATTAAACAGATATAAGGCTCGATCGTGAGGCTGATTAATCTCACCCGATTCAGGCGTATATCTTCCCAAAAAGAAAGCAAAGCTGTCATCGAAAAACTGAGTTGAAGTGTCGGCTGTCGAGCCCTTTGCTCTGTCATAGAATGAATAAGCGAAAATATCTGTTATCCCAAGCTTTTCATAGTTCGATTCCACTTTCTTTATCCATTCCCAAACAAGGGCCGTTTTACCAACGCCACCATCGGCGGTGATCCCGACGACGCTAACTTTATCGCTCGAAAGGTAATGGTCAAGTTTTCTAAGGATCTTTTTACGAAATAGAAATGGCAACTCGGGTGGTTGTTTAATTTGATTGGTGTCTATGTGCAACCTCAACTTCCCAGACGTAGTGGGATAGGAAGGCTGATTCATTATAGTTCTAGGGTATTTCGGCTTTAGGATCGGTTTCGCGCGATTAAGATTGATGCCAGCATGAAGCAACTCCTTGGCTGTCGATTCGTCAATGTTTACCAAGTCGATATAAACGATCTGATGAAGTAAACCTCGCGGTTCATATTCCCTGACGCGTACTGGAAGAAGAAGTCTCTTTTCCCCGGTCGGGTCTTTAGCGAAGGCAGCAGACCATTCAGCTGCAGTAAATTCCGCGGCTAGGTAATCCGGAGAAAGTACTGCAATGGTCCGCTCTGTTTCAGTTGATGCCTTTTGCATTTCAACCACGAAATTACTACCAGGACCAAAATCCCACGCTTGAAGAATAACACTGTATCCTATTTCTTCGACCTGCCAAGCGATCCACTCCGCCCATGATCGGTCTGCCTTGTTATAGCTGATAAAAAAATCTTTCATTTTTCTTGCTCCTACTTGCATAGTATTTGCCTCGAGCGTCATTGCTTCAATCGTAACCTATTTGTTGTAACGCTTTATAGATGCTTTTTAAAATTGTGCGACATACTCGGTGACCTTGAAAATCGGGGAAATATCGCTGTAAAGAGCAATAGTAATTAGCGGTTCTCAATATGTCGCGATCTTTGATCCGAGAGGTACATGTAAAACCCCATTAGGAGTACTGTATTCAGCCTAAATTGGATAAATAAGTTAGTAACTATGTATGTGTGGATATCCTTTTGATATCAAGCGGTTTAGCTAGTCAGATCTATACTGTATATCCATCAAATCTCTATATTGAATTATTATAACCGATCATAAAGAGTCATCAACTTATTGATTTTTTGATAATTAAAACATTATTATGATTTATTTTTTTGGTTTGATCATACATACATTTTCATTCCCATTCGGACCCGAATTTATTCGTTTGAAATAAGATTTTTTTATTTATTTTCAATTAGTTTTTTTTATTTTTATTTTTTTAGAAAATATTCATCATAGTACTACCTTTTTAATAACTATTAAATTGACTTTTTGTGCAAAATTTCAATAAGTTGCGAAAGTAATATTACATAGTTATTAAAAAATTCTCCAATTTAGGATTCAGGAGAAGGAACTATGGGCAATATCATACCGGGATAAAAACTTAGCGAAACTTAAGTAAATAACCACCAACTTCTAATACGCTTGATCCTAACGTACGGCTGACCTACCGCCCGGGCTTTATCCGGCGGTCTGGTCGATTGATTATGTTGCGAGTAGCTCTAACTCATTGAAAATACATGGGTATTTCATTTGACCTCAGAGAGGAGATTTTTACCTTAATAAACAATAGGATAATGGGTATTTACATAAATTTTCTAAATTGACTGTCAACATAATTATCGG
>DAOURK010000015.1 GCA_030625085.1 Pseudomonadota bacterium | reverse complement strand
GCCATTAAAAAACAATGAGTTGCAAAACATAGGCTAACTTATTAAATTTAAAGGAGCTATGAAAAATATTTCGCCTTTCTGGGACTACATTTACTAAGGCTTTACAAATTTAAAAAATCCCTTATATCGAAAACCCAGAATTTTTAATTTAGAACTTGACAAATACTATCAAATTACATAGTTTTGAAAAAATATTAGGATTAAAATATTATTTAAAAACACATCTTAAAGACTGTTTAAGCATATCATAGAAAGAATTATTATGCTTGAAGTACCTATTCCTGGTTTTAATACATTAAACTTGATGCATCTTGTTTTAGATTATAATGGTACCCTGGCTTATGACGGACAGTTGCTTAGTGGTGTTAAAGCCTGTTTGGATGTTCTTAGCCGGAGCTTACAAATTCATATTTTAACAGCTGACACCTTTGGTAAGGCCAAAGCAGAACTTAAGGGAGTGGACTGCAAGCTTTCTATCCTTCCGGTAGAGAATCAAGATATTGGTAAACTAAACTACGTTAATCAATTGGGCGCCGGAAGAACCGTTTGTATCGGAAATGGGCGAAATGATCGCCTCATGCTTAAAAAAGCAGTTCTTGGTATTGCGGTTGTTCAAGGTGAAGGAGCAGCAGGTGAGGCCATAATGGGGGCAGATATAATTGCCCCGAATATTATCACTGCTCTCGAACTACTCAATAATCCTCTGCGGTTAACAGCTACATTACGTTCTTAAAAACCATTCCTTTAAAGATAATTTTATGCCAAGGTCTTTTCAAAGAAAGGAACTCCCGGCAATTTTTAGCGCTAACCTTTCCTGAGAAGCTTTACAAAGAGTCTCCTTATACCCCATACCAAGTTGCATCCAATATAGTAATGTAACAGCATGGGGATTTTTTTATTATGCGGCTTGCCGGCAGTTCGCGCATTCGTGCTTTATCATTCCTAATGAGTAATTTATTTTTATTGCAGACGTTATTGTTGAAGTAGGGGGGTGATTGTAATTTAGCAGGGAATGTGATATTTTATAAGGACTTTTTAGAGAATTAAAAAGCAATGCTGGAAGGGATTTTGGGTTGAAAAATTTGTATAAAAGGGCTGATGTTTTTCGCTGTACCCATGATTCACATCGTGAGTTTGAGAATGTGGTTTCGGTCTATCATGTATTGAAAAAAAGGGTATTATCCTCATGGATGTATTTATTTTAAGTGGATGTGCCGAAAACTGGACTGCGGTGCGGGATACCCTGTCCAAAGTCCTATGCGCATGTGGGAAGAAAATGTGTACCATGCGCTGACTATTATGATGAAAAGATAGCCAAATATCCTCAGTTGTTGCTTACGCCGGAAGATTACTAGGTTTTTCGTAAAGATCTTCGAGAATTTGAGATATGGTTTGATGAGAAAAAGGGAAAAGAACTGAATTGTGCGGGTACAATTAAAGCACTGAAACCTCAATTTATTATGAACAGACATCATGAGCGGGCTCAGGTGTGGTTTAAGGGATTTTTTTTAGTGTTTCAGGAGGTATCCATTGATATTACTTTGTTTGAAGACACGGTGTATGCTATCTTAAGCCCATCTCAGCAAAGCCGTCTTCGGTTAAGCGAAGGAGATCAATTAGAATTTCGGGCTGCTTTGCGCCTTGATCGGGGCAGGCTGATCTTAGATCGGGTGCATGGAATAGAAATCGAAAAAAAAAGTACAGCCAAACATTGGACTGTAGCCGAGGCCAGACAGGCCTTATTATTAGGAAAAGTTTTTGAATACCAATACGAAAAATGCCTGAATTGTCCATATGGTTCCTTGGTAGATATACAGGAATCGGATTTTCCATCACCAGGGCAAAAAAGAAGAAAATTATTTTGTCTGAAAGGGGAATCGGACCCCAAATATTGCATTGTTCAGGCTAAAGAATTTTTTCCCCGGGTTGATTTTTGCATGGATGAGGGTTCCTTGTTAATGAATTAAAGGGGGTGAGTATAATGCCAATCTATGAATATAAGTGCTGCCAATGTTTAAGACGGTTTACCCTTTTAGTTTTAAAGGTAAAGGATTCAGTACCTTTAAAGTGCAAACATTGCGGCAGCTCGGATATTGAAAAATTAATCTCTCGAGTTCGAGTAATAAAATCAGAAGAGGCCAGACTGGAATCCCTTGCTGATCCCGGCAAATTGTCCGGGCTGGATGAGAACGACCCGGTGAGTATGGCCAAATGGATGAAGAAGATGGGTAAAGAGATGGGAGAGGATATGGAAGGAGGAGAGTATGAGCAAATGGTAGATGAGGCGGTTCATGAGGCTGAGAGAGAAAAAAAAGGAGAAGATCCGGGGTCGGCGGATTCGGGTGATCTGTAAAAAATATGTGGAATGAGAAAGATCCTGATTTATATAATATTTGTTGTGGCATCAGTTACAAGGGAGGTTAGGTATGGGAAAGATTCAGAGAGCATTAATAAGTGTTTCAAACAAAAAAGGTGTTGTGGATTTAGCGAAGATATTACAGAAATTGGGCGTTCAAATTTTATCAACAGGTGGTACAGCCCGACTTTTAAAAGAAAATGGGGTTTCTTTAACTCTTGTTTCAGAATATACCAAATCTCCTGAAATGTTGGGTGGCCGCGTGAAAACACTGCATCCTAAAATTCATGCCGGTTTGTTGGCCAGACGCGATAATCCGGAACATATGCGCCAGATGGCGGAACAAGATTGTTTGCCCATTGATTTAGTGGTAGTCAACCTTTATCCTTTCGAGCAGACTATTGCCAATAAAGAGAGTACCTTTGCTCAGGCAGTGGAAAATATTGATATCGGCGGCCCAACCATGTTACGTGCTGCGGCCAAAAATTTTCAGGATGTGGCGGTGATAGTTGATCCTGCTGATTATAAAACGATTAGTCAGGAATTAGAGCAAAATCATGGAGAAATCAGTTATGCCACCAAATTTTCCCTTATGAAAAAAACCTATGCCCATACGGCCCATTATGATAAGGTCATTACGGAATATCTTCAGCGCGTCAGGCTTGAAGGGGATAAACCCGTAGTATGTTAATCTCATTGCAGATAAGGGAAAATATGGCCATTAAGATTTGTGATCAGGGCTTAAAATAAGACTATGAATGAAAAAATTGCAGTTATTGGCGCCGGAAGTTGGGGCACGACTCTGGCTATCTTATTGGCAGATAAAGGATATGATGTCATCTTATGGGCTTATGAAGCAGAGCTGGTCAGGGAATTAGAGACCAAGAGAGAGAATACCTTTTTTCTTCCCGGCTTGGTAATTCCCTCTAACCTAAAGGTTACGAGCTCCTTACAGGAGGCTGTAGAATCAAAAGAGGTTGTTGTTTCGGTCCCTCCTTCACATGTAGTACGGCAGCTAACCTGTCAATATGCTCATTATCTTTCTTCAGGAGTTCATCTGGTTTCGGCTACCAAGGGTGTGGAGGAAAAGTCTCTATTTCGTATGTCAGAGGTAATTCAGCACGAGGTTACTTCTCAACTTCAGATCAAAATTTCTTGTATTTCCGGGCCGAGTTTTGCTCAAGAGGTTTCAAAAAGAATGGCTACAGCGGTGACTGTGGCTTGTGAGGATTTAGAAGAAGCCTCATATATTCAGCATTTGTTTTCCACTTCCTATTTTCGTGTCTACCGAACCAGTGACCTGGTAGGAGTTGAATTGGCCGGTTCCCTGAAAAATATTATTGCCATTGCCGCAGGCATTTCCGATGGCTTGGGTTTTGGCAATAATGCCCGAGCCGCGCTTATTACTCGTGGATTAGTGGAAATTGTTCGTCTGGGGACTGCTATGGGAGCCAAAGCGGAGACCTTTTATGGTCTATCCGGAGTGGGAGATTTAATCCTGACGTGTACCGGGGACCTGAGCCGAAATAGAACCGTGGGGCAACGAGTAGGGCGTGGCGAAAAGTTGCCCGATATTTTAGCTGGAATGAAAATGGTGGCTGAAGGGATAGCAACTACTCGATGTGCCCTTCGGCTGGCGCAAAAATTTCAGGTAGAGATGCCGATTACACAACAGGTATCGGCTGTTCTGTTTGAGCAAAAAGATCCACGGGACGCTTTTTCTGAATTAATGGGGCGAGCTTTAAAATACGAGTGTCCCTGGGACACTCTGGCAGAATAATTTTTGTTTTTTTTGTTTATATACTTGGCAAGGCCATAAATTGTGATTTTCAAAAAATACTAAATAAACCACAGAGGACACAGAGGACACTGAGTTCAGTAATAAAATTTAATACTCTGTTCTCTCTGTGTCCTCTGTGGTGAAATTTAAAAAGCGTAATTTATGCCCTCGCTGAGTATAATGTGAATATTAATCAATGTTTGAGCAAAACCGGTCTGAATCCTTCCGATCTAAGATTATCCCTATTTTTTTACCTCATCAGGGGTGTCCCCATCATTGTATTTTTTGTAATCAAAAAGAGGTAACAGGAACATCCCTTGTTCATGAGCCTGCAGATATTTATCCCCTTATCGAACATTATTTAAAAACAATAAAACATACCAGAAAGAAGAAATCATCCGGATTTCCCAAAAGCATAGAAGTGGCTTTTTATGGTGGTAATTTTACGGGAATGCCCCAAGCTGTGCAAGAGCTTTATTTATTACCTGCTTATCAAGCCATTAAAGAGCGGAAAATTGATGGCATAAGGGTTTCCACCCGCCCGGATTATATTTCTGAAAAAGGCCTGAATTTTTTGGCTCAATACGGAGTTCGTACAATTGAGATTGGTGTCCAGTCCTTGGACCAGAAGATTTTACAGAAAGCGGGCCGAACATACTCTGAGAAACAGGTTATAGAGGCTATGCACCTACTTCATCATCATCAGTTTTGCATTGGTTTGCATCTGATGGTTGGGCTGCCTGAGGAAAGTGATGAAGCCCTTTGCCGAACGGTAGAAAAAGTTATTGAATTAGCTCCTCATTTTGTCAGGATTCATCCCACCTTAGTCATTAAGAATACAGAGTTGGAGAAAATGTACAGGCTGGGAAATTATACACCCCTTACTCTTGAGAAGACTATTGAATTGTGTAAAGGGCTATTTTTGCAGTTTACCAAAGCCGGTATTACTGTGGCTCGGATTGGACTGCAATCAATTCCGGAAATGGAAAAAGAGGGTAGTGTGATTGCAGGGCCTTTTCATCCTGCCCTGGGAGAGTTAGTGGTTTCTTCCCTAGCCTATGATCGAATGGTGAATTTGATGGCCAAAGATGGTGGCCATGGCAAAAGGGTAACGATTTTGGTACCAGAGCGAGAGCTTTCCATATTCATTGGGCAACATCGTCAGAATCTCCATCGTCTTCAGCAAAAGTATCGTGATACACAAATTAGTATTGCCCCAGATAAAAGTCTTGAAAGGGGAAAGTTGAAATGCATCATGATACCTGGCACGTGTATGGAAAGAATCTAAAATTTGTTCTCAGGGTGTTTTAGTTGTTAATTGGGCTTACAGCTAGTTTTGCGTGGTATTCATCTGTGTGGCGGGATTACCAATTAATTTGTAATCTTTTAATATCTTTGGCCCTTCCTGTATTCGATTCGATATTGATCACTGCCCCATTCAATCGTAAATCATCTTTAGCTACATTAAATTTATGCGGCATTTGGGTGAAAAATTTTTGGATGATGATCTCTTTTTCAATCCCAATTACCGAGTCAAAAGGCCCCGTCATACCAACATCTGTAATATAAGCAGTACCATTTGGGAGAATGGTCTCATCGGCCGTTTGTACGTGAGTATGCGTGCCAATTACTGCACTGACTTCTCCGTCCAGATACCAAGCCATAGCAATTTTTTCTGAAGTAGCTTCCGCATGGAAATCGACAATAATAATATCGCATTCTCGTTGAAGTTCGGGTACCTTAGTTTCGGCAATCTGAAAGGGGCAGTCCAGGGCAGGCATGTATATTCTGCCTAAAAGATTTAATATCCCTACCTTTTCTCCACTTTTAGTTTTATAAACCATGGACGAAAAGCCGGGAGCTTTCGGATAATTAGCAGGGCGTAATAAACGTTTTTCTGTAGAAATGATATTAAGGATGTCTTTATTATCCCAGATGTGATTTCCTGAGGTGAGAACATCAACGTTTTCTTGAAATAATTGCCGAACAATTTTGGAAGTTAATCCGAAACCGCCGGCAGCATTTTCAGCGTTAGCAATGCAAAAATCTATTTGAAAATCACTAACTATTTCCGGTAGTAATTTTTGAATAAGGTTTCGCCCCGCCTTACCTATAATATCGCCGATAAATAATATTTTCATTTTTTAACAATTTTTTTATAATTTTATTAATTTAACATAGATTTGCCGTTAATGACTTTTTGCGACTTCACCATATTTTGATAAGTAAACATTCAAAGAGGCCCTATTGAACCCACAAAGGACACCGAGGGATGAAAAAATATGGGGATATAAAAAATTAGTTCCTTTCTTTATATTTTTTTCGGCATAAAGTCTGAAGGGTTACTTTAAAAATTAAGCTCTAGGGGAGCAAGAAAACAGGCATGTCTTTCTTGCTCCCCTAGGAGATTTTTCAAGGCCACGGAACTTTTAGTTAATTATTTGGCATATTCTATGGTTCTGGATTCTCGGATTAGAGTAACTTTAATCTGTCCTGGATATTCCAGTTCTTCCTCAATTTTTTTCGCAATATCTTTGGCCAAAGTTCCCATATTATTTTCTGTAAGTTTTTCAGGTTCAATAATAATGCGAATCTCCCTTCCCGCTTGAATGGCGTATGAGCTTTCTACTCCTTTAAAGGAATTTCCGATTTTTTCCAAATTTCCCAATCTCTTAACGTAATTTTCCAGACTTTCTTTTCGTGCGCCTGGTCGAGCTGCCGATAAAGTATCGGCTGCCTGGATTAAAACAGCAATAATTCCCTTTGGTTCCTCATCTTCGTGATGAGCGGCAATAGCATTAATGATCAAGGATGATTCGTTATATTTCTTGGCTAACTCCGCACCTATTTGAGGATGAGAACCTTCCATCTCATGATCTACTGCCTTACCAATATCATGTAATAGCCCCGCCCTCTTGGCCAATTGTTCATCGACTCCGAGTTCTGCTGCCATTATACCTGCCAAAAAAGCAACTTCTTTAGAATGTTGTAAAACATTTTGCCCATAACTAGTCCTATAGCGTAAACGCCCAATAAGTTTTATTTCTTCCTGATGAAGGTTATGAACTCCCACCTCAAAGGTTGTTTTTTCTCCCTCTTCTCGGACTAAATTATCTATCTCTTTCTGGCATTTAGTTACAATTTCTTCAATTCGGGTTGGATGAATTCGTCCGTCAATAATTAATTTTTCTAGGGCTTTTTTAGCAACCTGTCTTCGAATAGGATCATAACCGGAGATGATAACAGCCTCTGGTGTATCATCAATGATCAGGTCAACACCGGTGGCCATTTCCAGGGCTCGGATATTGCGTCCTTCTCGGCCGATAATTCTCCCCTTCATCTCATTGTTAGGCAGATCTACAGTAGAAACAGTTGCTTCCATTACTTCATCTGCTGAATATCTTTGAATTGCTAAACTAATTATCTCTTTAGCTTTTTTTCCGGCAGTCTCTTTGGCTTCCTCTTCAATCTTTTTAATATACCGCACGGCCTCATGCTTAGCCTCATTCTCCATTTTAGCAATCAACATATTTTTGGCTTCTTCCGAACTCATATTAGAGATTTTCTGCAACTGATTTTTTTGCTCCTGAATTATAGCGTCATATTCAGCGATCTTTTGGTTTAAGTCCCTTTCCTTTGTAACCACTACCTTGGTCTTGGAGTTAATTTCTTGTTCTTTTCTATCCAGCAAATCTACTTTTCGTTCGACATTTTCTTCCTTCTGGGTAAGTCGCTTTTCGAGCTTTTGTAATTCTATCTTCTTATCCCTTGTTTCTCTTTCAAACTCTGCCTTAGACTGATATAATCTATCTTTGGCTTCTAAAACAGCTTCGCGTTTTTTATTATTTGCCTCTTTTTCAGCATCAACAATAATTTTTTTGGCGATAGCCTCAGCGGTTATTAATTTATTTTCAGAAATTTTTTTTCGAACAAAATAACCCACTAAGAGGCAAATAACAGCAATAACAATCATCAAAATGATATATATCTCTCCGCTAATTTTGCTCACCCCCTTTAGGATGTAACTTTAGTTATCAAATGTTAAAAGTTCTTACTTTTTTTTCTGTGATTACCTTATTCACAGAAATGTCATGATGTGTACAGGGTAATTCTTTTTGAATTTGTAATTCATAAGCAATGCCAATTAAATTTTGAGACGTATTTTTCGTACTTAATAAACGATCAAAATATCCTCCTCCATACCCCAATCTTGTTCCCTGTTCATCGAAAGCAAGTCCAGGTAAAATGAATAGTTCAACCTGATCGGGATTTATGATTCGTAATTGCTTAGGTTCTTTAATACCATATGTAGATGGAACTAACTCCTCATAGTGTTTAATCTCTGACAGTATCAATTGATGCCCAGCGAGGTCAACCGTTGGAACAGCAATCTTTTTTTCCTTTCTTAAGGCATAATTTATGAGCTTTTCAGTCATAACCTCACTGGAGAAAGAAACATAAATCATCATGGTAAATGCCTTTAAGAAATAGGACGTCTGGATCAACCGCTTTAAGATTACCCCACTTTTTTTTTGGCGTTCCTTTAAAGAGATTTTATTTCTTTGTGATAATATCATTTTACGGATATCTTTTTTCCTGGATTCATACATGCTCATTTAACGCTTATTCTTTACGCTATCTTTTTTACTGATTTAATAGCATAGCAATTTTCATCTTTTTATGCGGCTTCCCAGCCGATCCTTTTGTCATCCCTGTCTCCCGTCCTGATTTCAAAATACCTTCAGCAGAGATCTGATTTGAAGCTGACGGTCTTGTAAAAAGTATCTAATAGAAATTTTATCCAGTATAACCTGTTGAATTTGTAGTAATTAAATTGTATATGAATGATTTTTTAAAAATCCTCTCAAAACTCATGTTAAAGTATAATTTACAAAACTGCGAATTAATTGGAGACATAATGATGGGGTCTTTTAGGTATACTCAATTGGATTGGGGAATCCCCCGCTTTATACCGTGTGCAATGAAAGATTTTGAACCTGGGTTACCAGGTGGGTGTCCTCCTGCGTGCTTCAAATGTCCTCTGTAATAAAATACTGAGGCTTATTTTCAGCACCCAAAGTCCAGACTCCCCTATTTTTAATGTTGGCTCAAAACTCTCCATTCATCACGTGTATAGCAGGGGGTTCTACAATACTATATCATTTTCATCATATAATTTCAAGCGACGAAAACTATTATCTATAACTGTCTATATAATAATTTTATCAAAAAAATACACAAAACTTATTATAAACAGCCCGACAAGGTTTTATTTTATTTAAAATTTTATTCCTTGCCCTCAAAATTGGCTGACAAAAATGTTTTAAACTACCTAAAGACCACATTCATTACTTATTATTTATGCGCCGATAATCGAAATGATTCATCGAGCAGCTTAAGAATTTTTATAGTTTCATCCTCCATTAAATTTTGGGTTTCATCAAGTTGTTTTTTTACTGCAAACAACTCTTCGCTTATATTTAAACAAGCCAGAACAACCATTCTTAATAAGGGTATGTCCCTAGCTTTATTTCTGATTTTCCCTATTTTAATATTTACATAATGTGCTAGTTTATGCACTTCTTCAGGAGAAATATCACTTTTAATCTTGTATTCTTCCCCCAAAATTTCTATATTCGTTGTCTGGTTTAACTCCGGCATCTGACACCCTACAGTATATTTTTCTTTTTAAAAGATTTCAATCCTCAAAAATTTCTAATTCTTTGATCATTTCATTAATGCTTTTTTGAAGGCGTTCTCTGTCTGTTTTAAATCGTTCATTTTCCTCTTTTAATTTTTCGTTCTCCTGTTTTAATTTTTGCATATTTATTATTATTTGTCTAATTTTAATTTTAATCTGATCAATTTTTTCAAAAAGCATAACTCACTTTACCCTTTATTCTCGCAATGATGCATGGAATTTTTGCTTTAGGTGATTGATAATTTTTTTATGCATAGCATTGACTTGTTTATCTGTTAAGGTTTTTTCTAAAGACTGATAGATTAAAGACAGTCCAAAACTTTTTTCCCCTGAAGGGACTTGATCTCCACGATAAACATCAAAGAGATAAATTTTTTGCAGAATTTTGATATTCATATCTCGAATGCTTTTATATAGCTCTTGATAGGGTATCTCCTCGGGAATAATTAAGGCTAAATCTCTGGTTATAGATGGATATTTAGGGATAGGTTTCAATGTTCTTTTTTTGGGCATATTGAGAAATTCTATTTCAATCTCTATTCCAAAAATATTTTTAGTAATATCAAAATATTCTAAAATACTTTTATCTATTTCCCCCAAAAAGCCTATTGGCTGATTTCCAACCCTGATCGAGCAACAGTGGCAAGATCCCATCCATATGTAATTATCCGAACAGATAGTATAGTCACAAATTCCCAAAGCAGACATGAAGGCCTCTACTACTCCTTTTACATCAAAAAAGGTAAGCGATTCGGACTTGCCCTGCCAGGAAGCAGGATCTCTTGACCCTTGCATAACAGCACCTAACATCATTTTTTCTTTAGGTAGAGAACCGGATGAAGAAGGGATGAAGCATCTGCCCAATTCAAAGAGGCGAATGTTTTGTGCCTGTCTGTTTTGGTTAAAGGCTATGTTTTTACATAGACCGGCTATTAAAGAATTTCTCATAACATTTTGGTCTTCTGTTAAGGGATTCTTTAAATAAATTCTCTCTTCGGACTCAGCATTTACCTGGGGAAGATCATCCATGATTTTTTTTGAGATAAAGCTAAAATTAATAGCTTCAGAAAACCCCAGTCCCACTAAAATATCTCTTATTTTTGTCTCAAAATTTCTGAGCTTTGTTTTTTTCTCAGCAGAAATAGTACCTGTGGGCAAGCTCACGGGAATATTTTCATAGCCATAGATTCTGGCTATCTCCTCGATAAGGTCTACTTCTCGTTTTATATCCCAACGAAAGACAGGCGCAAGAACGGCCAGTTTTTGTTCATCGATTCGTTGTATCGAGAAATCCATGTTTTGAAGAATTTGGTAAATTTTTTTTTCAGGGATTTCGATACCGAGGACCTTTTTTACCATAGGCAAGCGTAAGGTAATGTTTTGGGGCTGAAAAGGAGTCGGATAAATATCAATTATTCCTTTTGCCGGCTTCCCCCCAGTAACTTCTACAATTAGCTGAGTTGCTCGATTTAAGGCTAAAATTACACTGTCCGGATCAATCCCTCTCTCGAATCTATGTGAGGCTTCACTGTGAAGTCCAAAGAGGGCAGATGTTCGGCGAATAGAGATGGGGTCAAAAAAAGCACTCTCTAAAAGAATAGTATGAGTCTGATTGGAAATTTCCGTATTGGCTCCCCCCATAACACCTGCTAGGGCAATAGCTTGTTTTGTATCAACAATAACGAGATTTTCTGCAATTAATTGTCGTTCAACCTCATCCAGGGTAATGATTTTTTCTTTTTCTTTTGCCCGACGGACAATAATTCTTTTTTCCTGAATCAAATCATAATCAAAGGCGTGAAGTGGTTGTCCCCATTCCATCATAACAAAATTAGTAACATCAACTACATTATTAATTGAACGAATGCCCATTGATTGTAATTGTTGAACTAACCACAATGGAGAAGGGCCAATGGTTACGTCTGAAATTATGCTCGCTGAATACCGGGGGCAAAGATCAGGGGCATCGACCCGAATAGACATCATATCCTGAATGTTTGTATTCCCTTCAGGTGGCATATCAATCGTTATTTTTTTAGTTGTTTCATTGGTTAAGGTGGCAATTTCACGCACAATTCCTCGCACGGAAAGGCAATCCCCCCGGTTAGGGGTAAGGTCCAATTCTAAAACAACATCATCCAGCCCAAGGTATGAGCAAATTTCTTTTCCAATAGGCGCCTCAGAAGGCAAAATCATCAAGCCGGAAGCTTCTTCACTGAGATTAAGTTCTTTTTCTGAACACATCATTCCTTGAGAGGATACTCCGCGGATTTTTGATTTTTTGATAAGAAAGCCCCCAGGCAAACGGCAACTCACCAAGGCAACCGGTACCTTATCATTTAATTTCATATTTTGGGCGCCGCAGACAATGGGTAAGACTTCGGTACCAATATTTACCTGACAGACGGTGAGGCGATCTGCATCAGGGTGGGGCTGAATTTCGAGGATTTGCCCTACTACACATGAGCTGAGATCAAGCCCTGTTTTTTCTATGGCACAAACCTCCAGGCCGGCCATAGTCAATTTATCAGCTAAGGCTTCAGGGCTCAAAGAACAGTCAATATATTTTTGGATAAGCTTATAGCTAATTTTCATCTATTTTGACCCTCAGGTATGGACGAGTAAGCAAAAAGTCTATACCTTGGATACTTAATCTTATATTAAAACTGGGTTAAAAAACGCAAATCATTTTCAAAAAATAACCGAATATCGCCAATTCCATATTTTAACATGGCGATTCTTTCCATGCCCATACCAAAGGCAAAGCCGATATATTTTTCCGAATCGTAATCAACAGCTCGAAATACTTCCGGATGGACCATTCCTGCTCCAAGTATTTCAAGCCATCCAGTGTTGGAACAAACTCTACATCCTTCTCCACGGCACATAACACAACTTATATCAATTTCGGCGCTTGGCTCGGTAAAGGGGAAATAGCTTGGTCTGAAGCGTAAGCGTGTTTGTGGATCAAACATCTGATGTACAAAGGCTGTCAAAATTCCCTTAAGTTCGCTGAAAGAAGCTGATGTATCGACTAGCAAACCTTCCACCTGGTGGAACATGGGAGTATGAGTTACATCAGCATCTCTTCTATATACCTTTCCCGGAGCAATAATACGAATGGGAGGATGGGTTTTTTCCATGGTTCGAATCTGTACGGGAGATGTATGGGTCCTGAGAAGGATTTCTTTTGAGATATAAAAAGTGTCGTGCATATCTCGGGCAGGATGGTCTTTAGGGATATTCAATGCCTCGAAATTATAAAAATCTTTTTCAATTTCAGGTCCTTCGGCAATCTCGAACCCGAGACCGGCAAAAATTTGGTACGTTTCTTCTAAAACTAGGGTAATCGGATGTTTATGCCCTGTTAAGAAAGGAAAGGCCGGTAAAGTCAAATCAATCTTTTCTTTTTTATTCTTTGTTGACTTTTGTTTTAATTGAGAAAGACGCTCCTCCAAAAAGTACTCGATAACTCTTTTGCATTCATTGGCCTTTTTACCTATTAGGGGCTTTTCCTCGGGTGGCAACGAAGCGATTGTTTTCATGAGTTGAGAAATCAATCCCTTGCGTCCCAGATATTTAACCCGTATTTGCTCCAGCGAGCCGGCATCTTTGATTTTTAAAAATTCATTTTTAGCTGCAATTTGTAAATTTTTAAGTTGTTCAAGCATAAATAATTCTATGTTAAGCGGCTTTTTTGGCAACCTTGACTAATTCCCCAAAAGCAGAGGGATCATTGACCGCCAAGTCAGCCATAATCTTGCGATTTAAATTTACGCCAGCCTTTTTTAATCCATTCATCATTTGACTATACGAAAGGCCGTGTATTCGGCTGGCTGCATTGATTCTCACTATCCACAATCTCCGAAAATCCCTTTTTCGGACCTTTCGGTCCCTAAAGGAATAGGCGAGGGCTCTATTTACCGCCTCATTGGCAGTCTTGAATAATTTACTCCTAGCACCCCGATATCCTTTAGCCATTTTAAGAATTTTGTTATGCCGCCTTCTGGCGACTACACCTCTTTTAACTCTTGGCATCTAAATACTCTCCTTTAAAACGTAAAAATTTTTTCCTTATCTAAAGTTTTTAGAAAATTACTACCGGTTTACCCCCTGTTACCCCCCGGGGAATTCCCATAGTTACTTTTAATGGTATGGTGCAGGTCTTTACCCTAGCCGGAATTTTTTCAATCGCGGGGCTAAAGCTGTGAAAGTTTTTTATTATTTATAAGGGATTAGCCTTTTCACACCTTTGACATCACATGGGGATAAATAGTTATCTTCCCGGAGCTTTCTTTTTCTTTTTCTTGTTTTTTTGGTCAATATATGACTGGCATAAGCCTTTTTGCACTTAATTTTACCTCCGGCGGTAACGCTAAATCGCTTAGCCGCGCCTCTATTGGTTTTGATTTTTGGCATCTCCTAAACCTTCCTTTGTTGGCTTTTCTTTTTTTCTACTTTGACTTTTTGCTCCCAACAGCAACGTCATATTTCGTCCTTCTTTTTTCGGTCTTTGCTCAACAACACCAACATCCCCTACCTCATTAGCCATCTTTTGGAGCAATTCTTCGCCTATCTCATAATGAGTCATCTCTCGACCTCGAAAAATAACGGTAACCTTGACCTTGTTGCCTCCAAGGAGAAATTTTCTGATATGGTCTTTTTTGAATTCAAAATCATGTTTTTCAGTTTTTGGGCGTAATTTTATTTCCTTGACATGGATAATCTTCTGGTTTTTTTTTGATTCTTGGGCCCTCTTATGTTGTTGATATTTATATTTTCCATAATCCATAATTCGACAAACCGGAGGGTTAGCCATTGGGGCTACTTCCACTAAATCTAGTCCACGACCCATAGCCAGTTCCAGCGATTTCGCCAAAGGCAAAATCCCCATTTGATTTCCCTCATCATCAATTAAACGTATGTCTTTAGCCCGGATCTGTTGATTCACCATTACTCTTGAATTTTTATCTATTATATTGTATCACCTCCAAATCTAATCAATTTTTTTTCAATTTCTTCTGTTAATTGCTGTGAAAAATCATCTAAATTAAGTGTTCCTAATTGTCGGCCGTCTCTTCGCCGAACATTAATTTTTTCGTCTGCTGTTTCTTTGTCTCCAAGAATTATCATGTAGGGAATTTTTTGTAACTGGGCCTCCCGGATTTTTAGCCCGATTTTTTCATTTCTCAAATCAGCCTCAACGCGGATATCTTTTTCGAGTAGCTCTCTTTTTATTTTTTCGGCATATTTATTCTGTTTCTCTGTAATAGTTAAAATTTTTACTTGCACTGGTGACAGCCATACTGGAAAAGCCCCAGCAAAATGTTCTATTAAAATACCGATAAATCTCTCAAGGGCTCCTAAAATTACTCTATGGAGCATTACCGGTCGTTGCCTTTGGCCGTGAGAGTCAATGTAGGTCAGATCAAATCGTTCCGGCAAGGTAAAATCACATTGGATAGTGGCGCATTGCCAAGTCCTTCCCAAGGCATCTTTTAGCTTAACATCGATTTTAGGGCCATAGAAGGCCCCATCTCCCTCGTTAACCAGATAGGTTATTTCTTTACCTTTCAAAGCCAATTCCAGTGCTTTAGTGGCCCTTTCCCAATCCTCATCAGAACCAATCGATTTTTCAGGTCGGGTACTAATTTCCATCTCATAATCAAAGCCAAAAATGCCCATGACCTCAATTACAAAATCCAGGACATTTTGAATCTCTTCATTTAACTGCTCAGGGAGGCAAAGAATATGGGCGTCATCCTGGGTGAATCCGCGTACTCGCAGAAGACCGTGTAATACACCTGATTTTTCATGCCGATAAACTGTTCCCAGCTCAAAATACCGAATGGGAAGATCCCGATAACTTCGAATGCGGGATCGGTAAATCAACATATGGGCCAGACAATTCATTGGCTTTATGCCGTAATGCTGACCATCAATTTCGGTAAAATACATATTTTCCCGATAATGGTCATAATGCCCGGATTTTTTCCATAGATCCAATTTTAACATTTGAGGGCCGTAGACGATTTGATACCCTCGCTTTATATGTTCTTTTTTTTCAAAATCCTCCAGGATGCTTCGCAAAATTCCCCCATGGGGATGATAAATGACAAACCCTGCTCCGGCTTCTTCATGAATGCTAAAAAGATCCAGTTCTTTTCCCAATCTGCGATGGTCACGCTTCTTGGCCTCCTCCAAATAATTTACGTAAGCCCTGAGTTCTTTCGGACTGTTAAAAGCTGTACCATAAATCCTTTGGAGCATCTTGTTTTTTTCATCGCCACGCCAATAAGCGCCCGCTACGCTCAATAATTTAAAAGATTTGAGTCTTCCAGTACTCGAAATATGTGGGCCACGGCATAAATCTAAGAAATCTCCCTGTTGATATAAACTAACAGTTGGTTCAGAGATTTTTTCAATTAATTCAATTTTATACGGCTCATTTCGTTTTTTGAATATTTCAATAGCTTCACTCTTAGCTACAGTTTTTCGCTCAAATTGCAGATTACCTTTAACAATCTCCTGCATTCGTTTTTCAATTTTTTCTAAATCATCCAGGGTTATGGACGAGTCCAAATCAAAATCATAATAAAAGCCGTCTTTGATGGCAGGACCAATGGCCAATTTAGCACCTGGAAATAACTCCTGGACTGCCTGGGCCATAATATGAGAGGTGCTATGACGAAGGACCTCTATCCCTTCCGGGGAATCTGCGGCTACAGTTTCTAAATGGCAATCTGAGGTCATCGGATAATTAAGGTCTACTAATTGGCCATCAACTTTGGCGGCAACAGCCTTATTTTTAAAGGAACTATTACTAGATAGTAAAAAATCTTTAATAAGTATTCCTTTTTCATGTCCTGTGGACTGATGATTATTGAAAGTAATAGTAATTTTTTCCATTCGTTATAAGCACGATTCTAAAGGGAAAATTATTCTCTTGAATTCACAAGGCTTTTTTCTAATGCCTATTTCACACTATAACTACATTCTGCAGTTAAATAGGCACGGGCGGTTTTGAACCGCCGACTTCTACCGTGTCAAGGTAGCGCTCTCCCCCTGAGCTACGTGCCTATATATATTCTTGGTTCTTTATTGTATAGAATCTCCTCATGTATGTCAATAATATTTTCAAGCATTTTATTAACTTAAAGCCGCAAATAAACCAAAAAATAATTTTTTAATCTAAGTATGATGGTCTCGTAAAAAGTCTAAAATTGGGGACTTCGTACAACATAACTCATTGAATTTATGTAACCCAAATTTTACAAAAATGACTTTTTACGAATTCATAAAGTATTGAGAACTATTTTTACCATGAAAACGCATTTTGAAAAATAGACTTTAGTGAAAGAGTCAAAAAATTTATCCTCGGGGGTGAAAAAAGCTTTTCATGAGTGTTTATTAGATAGATGCTGGCTAATGACCCTTTTACTTTTTTCTGCTTCAATTGAGGGCACCAGTAGTTTGATTTCCCCCAAATGGCCTATATTAAAAGGAAACTGCGTTACCCTAAAAGATTTTATCAGACAGTGAATGCCTTCTGATTCTAAGAGCCCCTTAATAATATTAGCTTCGTATTCATTTGTGGTAGTATGAATATCTATCCATTTAGGCTCATTTTTTTTTGCCATTTTTTTCCGCCCTCTTTAAAAGTTTAATCCTCCCAGAGAATCAAGATTGATCTTTACATTCCACCGCTGCCCATTGAAACGATAAACATAAGTAAGCTGAGCTGACCAACAAGCACCTCGATAGGTAAGGGTGTATTGATTTTCAACAGAGGAACCGTCTTTAATATCATAATAAAGGCCCACTTCCCCTATCCAGCGGTTATAAAAGGGAGCCCGCAGGCTTGAGTGTAAAAAATTTAGCTCCTGGTCCTTCTTCATCTCAGAAGTTTTTGCTGGGGCATATATCCAGGTGGTATCACAAACTCTGCTGTATCTCCATCCAAGGTCAAAAACAAAACTTGACATAGAGCCAATGGAGCATTGAAAATCCGTCAGTTCAAGGCGACCACGATCGGTGTCATAAATATAGTTTAAGGTATACTGATTATTTTTCCAAGGTTTTGATGAGGCTTCAATTTCAAAATCGGTGAATCCGGGACATGTTTGTGTTTCTCTACATGAGGAAACATCCTTTCGAAAACTATATTTTTGGCGAATAATCAGATTCAACCATTCGCTATTCTGAATACTTTTTCCCACAGATCTTTTTTGCCATACCCGGTTAATCAGCGAAAAATTTATTTTTCGGCCCGCTCTCAACCGGTCCAGGGAATCTATACCTCTTATTTCTTTTATTTCTTTCTCTTCCTGATCAAGGGTTTCATAGACCCAGGATATTTGAGGGTACCAAATATGTTTCCACTGGCCAGAAAAAATTTGATAGAATTTAGGTCCGGTAATATCCAAACTTCCGCCATACAGATTTCTGAGAATGGTCTTTTTTTCTTCTTGGCAACGATAATAGGTCCTCCGATGGGAAAGTGAGGAACTTAGGCTTAAAAATCGTCCGGGATGGGAATAAAATATTTGAGGGAAAAGATCAATCCTCTGGGTTTTAGAATCTCCCTGATAGGCTTCATGATCATGAATCTGAAAATGCGTCCAGGATGAATCCCATCGAAAGAAAACAGGCAGATGGGCATAAGATCGAAGCTTTGTATAAAAGGTAATTTCCGGGGCCTTCAGATAACGAACATTATGCTCGTCTCTGAGGGGTTTAACATAATTGGTCAAAATTCGGCCATTCCAGGGATCAGTATTTTTTTCCAGAAAAGCTTTTGATTCCAGAAGATTACTATAGCGTTTAGCTATTCCCTGTTGAAAGTCCTGGTAATATTCGTTATCGCTCACGACACTAACATCCGCTATCCCTCTGGTTTTCAGGGGAAGGTTTTGTTGAAAGTGAAAGGAAAAATCGCCTCGACTTTTTTTTTGATGGCGATCTTTAAGTCCGTATGCCCTGAGGCGGCCAAAATCTTGATTAGTTAAAGCATATCTGTATTCAACTCCCGTACCGATGCCTTTTTTTTCATAATAATCTATAGGGAATTTAAGGTCAGACCATTCACGAATTGGCCAATAAAGGGTGTTTTCAAGAAATATTCCCAACACACTGGACCGACCGAAATCAGGAGTTAAAAATCCCGGAGCCCTTTCTTGATTAATAGGAAAGCTGAGGTAGGGGAAAAAGAAAACAGGTTTGTTTTTTATCCGGAGAACGATATTTTTTAGCTTGGCTGATCCGTCAAGATCAATGGTCCCTCGGGAACAAGAAAGTTCCCATGGGGGATCTGCCGGATCGCAAGCAGTATAGGAAACTTGAGAAATTAAAATTTCTTTTTTTGATTTCTGTTCGGCATTTTGGGCAGTGAAGTAATAGGAGGGAGCAAAAAATATCTGGGTGTTTTCAATATTCCAAAGATGTGATCTTGTATTAAACCGCAGGGTATCACCCTGTATTTTATAGAGGCTATCAGCAGCAAGGCGTATATTCCCTAAAGCCCAAAGGGTTTCTTCGGGAACGAGGAAATCTATTTCATCAGAAGTAAAATATGTGTTTTGATAGTGAACGTGGATATTTCCCTTGGCCTGGATTCGTTCACATTTTTGGTTAAATTCAATCTGATCGGCATAAATCAAAATTTTTTCGCTGCCTTGAATTTCCAGGCCTAAGCCAAGGGAGGAAAAATAGAAAATGTAAAGGATACAAATTAAAAATATAACTGGATATTTACCTTTCATCAAGAACTACCTTAGCCTCTCCGGCAGTGTAAAGTGAGCCGGTAATACAAATTATATCTTTTAAGCCGGACTGGGTTTTTGCCAGAGTAATGGCTTCAGGGATGCTATCAACCATAGAAACTTTTACTGAATTTGGCAAAAGGGATTGGGAATGCAATATGTGTAATATGTCCCTCGGCAAGGCTGCACGGGCAATGTTAGGGCGTGTTAAAATGATTCGGAAAGCCAGAGGAACCAGGTCCTGACAGATTTTATCAATTTCTTTATCCTTCATGACACCAATAACAAGGGTAAGATGTAAAAATTTTAATTCTTTAATAAATCGGGATAAACTATGGGCAGCAGCAGGATTGTGGGCGCCATCTATAATAATTAAAGGAGAACCAGGATAGACCTCAATTCTTCCCGGCCATCGAGCACTGGTTAGCCCTTTACAGATTTGGGCATGGGAAATTTGTCGAGGCAGAAGATCATTTAATTTTTTAGCGGCAGTTAACGTTGTTAAGGTATTTTGAATTTGATGATGCCCAAGCAGAGAGATGGAATACTGTTTTGGGCTTTCTTTTGGGCAGAGAACTTCAAACTTTTGACACGAAAGGTCCTGATGTAAAATATGGGCGTTTGAAAGAGGAGGTGCTTGAATTAAGGTAGCACCCATTTTTTGACAAGTATAGCTAATAATTTGTAAAATTTCGGGGTGACAGTCCCCAATGATAACCGGCATACCCCTTTTAATAATTCCCGCTTTTTCTTGGGCAATATGTCCCAAGGATTTCCCCAGGTATTGCTGATGGTCCAGAGCAATAGTGCTTATAATGCCCATGAGAGGCTGAATAACATTAGTGGCATCTAATCTTCCCCCCATACCTACTTCCATAATAGCTAGATCAAGGTATTGCTCATAAAAATAAATTAAAGCCATAACAGTAACCACTTCAAAAAAAGTTGGGTGGTTGGCCTTAAAATCCCCATCGTTAATAGCGTAACGAATTTTTTCAGTAAGGCTGGCCACTTCTGATTGGGGAATGGGATTACCATTAATGGAAATACGTTCAGTAAAGTCTATTAAATGAGGTGAAGTATATAAGCCCACCTTATATCCGGCAGATTGTAAAATGGAGGAAAGCATGGAACAGATGGAACCTTTACCATTTGTGCCTGCTACATGGATAGTTTTAATCTTCTGATGGGGATTATGAAAATGGGCCAACAAAGAAAGGGTATTATTGAGGCCGAATTTAATCCCAATGGGTTGTAAATTATACAGATATTTTATGGCTTGCTCATATGACATGATTTTTAGCTTATTATTAAAAGTTCGTTGAGGAACCGATTGAAGTAATGAATGACTTCAATCAATATTTTATCTCATTTTTGGTTTTGAGGTAAGGGCGTATTTTGGGGAGATTTATCAAAAAAATTCAATAATGTAATTAATGTATCCCGCATTTTTCTTCGATCAACAATCATATCTATCATCCCATGCTCTAAAAGAAATTCTGCTCTTTGAAATCCAGGCGGGAGTTGTTGGCCGATAGTTTGTTCAATAACGCGTTCCCCGGCAAATCCGATCAAGGCTCGCGGTTCTGAGAAGATAATGTCTCCTAACATGGCAAAACTGGCTGAAACTCCGCCGGTCGTAGGGTCGGTGAGAATAGAGATAAAAGGAATACCAGCCTCATTCAGTTTGCCGATAGCGCCGCTGGTTTTGGCCATCTGCATCAGGGAAAAAATCCCTTCCTGCATTCTAGCTCCTCCCGAACAAGAAACAGTGATAAAGGGAATATTTCCAGCTATGCATTTTTCAATAGCCCGGACAATTTTTTCTCCCACCACCGAAGCCATACTTCCTCCCATAAATTTGAACTCCATAGCACAGATCACTACCTGTTTGTTCGCAATAGCTCCCTCAGTACTTAAAATAGCATCTTTTAATCCGGTGATGGAAGCATATTCTTTGAGACGGTCTTTATATTTTTTCCGATCGCGAAATTTTAGAGGATCGGTAGCTAACATATTTTCATCAAAAGCAGTATATTTGCCTTCATCGTATAGTAAAGAGAGCCTTTTTTTGGCATTAATATAAAAATGATAATCGCATTTTGGGCAAAGGTCATAATTTCGTTCGATCTCTTTTTTATAGATAATCTCTTTGCAGCCCTTACACCGGACCCAAATACCTTCTGGTATTTGAAGTTTTTTATTTTTAATTTTTTCTTTTGGCTGTTTTTCTCTTCTAAACCACAAGGTTTTCTCCGATTTTTTTTCCTCATAAGAAGAATATATCATAATCTATTACCTAAATTATTGTCAAGAATCAGAAAATCAAAACAGAAAAATGGTTATAATCGAAAGATGAGGCTTTCCAAAAGAAAGGCCCCGATTTTGCCCTGTTTATTATTCGGAAATCGGGGCCTAAAAAAACGATTCAATTAGTAAGGAATAAATATTTTTAAAGTGACCACCATGGTTGTACATCTAATAAGAAGGATTGATCAGTCAATCCGCCTCGGTCATCATAGGCCGTAATGTTGATCAGGTATTGTCCTGGGAAATGAGTAAAAAAACTGAATACAGCGCCCTGTTTCCCATCGGTACGTTCTGCGAGTGAACCGATATTGCAGGAATAGTAAAGTTCATCCCCATCAGGGTCTATAAATTCCAGCGGAATAAGAAAAACATTACCCGCTTTGGCAACTTGCGGGTTTTGAATATGTTCAACGAGAACCGGGTTATGATTTAACCAGCTTCCCGGATTGACAACCGTTAAAGGGATGATGTCTTGAGCATACATTCCCCGGCTGTCCCGAACGGTTACACTTATCTTATATTCTCCTCCAAAGAAAGGTGTAAAACTAATTCGTCCGGTAATGGGATTAATAATATTAAAACTCCATGGCCCATATTGGTAAGAAGGCAGGCCATTAATAGTGGCTGAAAAGGTAAGAATGTCACCATAATCAGGATCTCGAGCCTCAATATCATAGACAAATTCTTCTCCAACATAAGCAACTGCGGCACGAAATTCCTCCAACAGCGGAGGATAATTCATCCCGGCAACAGGATAGGTAACTACAGAAAGGGGGAAGGTTTCAACGTCAGTTAATTGGCCGTCAGTTACCCGGACAGTCACAATTAAATCTTCCAATACTTGGGGAATAAACTGAATAAGAGCTATATCAGGAGCAATATCCGAGTTTGGATCATTAGGATCTTCTAACAGACGGATGGCAAAATTGTTTTGGGTAGAGCTTCCAGATGCTCCATATCCTCCAATGTTAACGATAAAATGCAGAAAATCTCCATCGGGATCTCGAGCTGCCAGCAAGTACTGGAAAGGAGTAAACAGGGTTGCGAATTGTGGACCGATACGCCATAATTCAGGAGGATGATTCATCATAAAACTCATATCATCATGAAAGAATATTTCGTCCAATCGGTAATTATTTCCCTTAATAATAATTCCTTTTACTTCCTTTAACCCTATACCGGGAATTGCCGCCGCAATATCATCATCCATATTGCGAACTATTAAGTGCCAGGTCCCATCCTGATACTGACGACCAATACATACTTCAATAATATCACCTTTTTCTGTAGGCTCCGGACCTTTCACCGGACGATACACAAGTGTTTTGGTTTCATCATCAGTGGTGGTGACTACAACACAAAATCGGAACATGTCAAAATACTCAATAGCAAAGGGAGCCCGCATTTTAAATGATATGACCTTTTTATCCACAAAGTTTTCAGTTTCTGAATCAATAAGATTATAATTAAAAAGTGTATAGGGCTCTAGTTGGTTAAATACCGAGGCTTGGCCATTTGTTTGGAGGACCCGGCTTCCCTCAGCAAAATCAACCAGGGTCTCCACGCCCCCGAAGCCAACTTGATAACCAAAAACCGGGTAAGGTGGGTCGGATGTTTGCCAGCCATGATTTAAGGGGCTATCCCAATATTCAAAAGTATCGAAGGCAATATTTTCTGCGTGGGCGATAGAACTGAGAAAGTAAAAAACCATAGAAAAAACAAAGACCAGGCCAATAATTAAAAGCTTTTTCTTATCCACAAACTTTCCCCCCTGTAAAGTTAGTTTCGAAAAATCTTCACGTATAAATGTTTTTAAAAATTTGCTATAATAAAAAGCAAATGTCGTGCCAAAAAAATAGAAATATATCATAAAGTATCATATTGAAATAAAAAGAAAAAATAAAATGGCCAATTTAAAGTATGAAAAATTATTCACAAATGACCCAGAACTATGAAATACTATTCATAGTATGCAATACTGGTTCGGTTTTTGTATTTTAGAATACATAAGGGGAACACATGGTAAGAAAAAAAATCATTATTGGTATTACTATGGGAGACCCTGCGGGAATTGGTCCCGAAATCATTGTTCGCTATTTTCAAGAGAATAATCCTCATAGAGGGTATGATATTTTAATAATAGGGGATAGGAGTATTCTCGATGAAATAGCGAAACGTATAAATGTTTACCCTTCAAGCAATTTTTACTCTATTTCCTCTCTTTCAGAGGCGCGGTTTGATGAGGGTCTTATTAATGTTCTTGATCTAAAAAATATTCGAATGGAACAAGTAAAAATCGGCCGGGCTACTGACGTTTGCGGTAAGGCATCAGTAGAATACATTAAAAAGGCAATTGATCTTTGTAAAAAGGGAGATTTGCAGGCTATGGTCACTGCCCCAATTAATAAAGAGGCCATGAATTTGGCTGGCTTTCACTATGCCGGCCATACTGAAATACTGGCCCAGAGCACTAACACACATAATTATTCTATGATGTTAGATGGGGGAAGCCTTCGGGTAGTATTAGTAACAACCCATGCCGCCATTCGCGATGTTTCTTCAAAAATAACTCAAGATCGCGTATATCGTACTATTTGTTTAACTTATCAGTGGTTAGCGAAATTTTATCCACAAAAGACTAATATTGCCGTGTGTGGATTAAATCCCCATGCCGGAGAAAATGGATTGTTCGGCAGGGAAGAACTCGACTGTATTTCACCAGCCATTGCGAAGGCACAATCTGAAAATATCCCTGTTGAGGGCCCATACGCATCTGACACCCTGTTTTATCGTGCCCAACGTGGAATATTTGGTGCTGTGGTGGTTATGTATCATGATCAGGGTTTAATCCCTCTCAAAATGCTGGCCTTTGATACAGGAGTTAACATTACCTTAGGCCTCCCTATCATAAGGACTTCCGTGGACCATGGAACTGCTTATGATATCGCCTGGCAGGGGCGAGCGAAAATTTCCAGTCTGATTGCTGCTTTAGAAACTGCCGCCTACCTGGCACAAAGAAATCAGGAAAAATAAAATGAGAGATGAGCTGCATCAACAGGTTCTGTATCTTTTGCGAAAGTATCGAATCTTTCCTAAAAAGAGGTTAGGGCAGCATTTTTTGATAAACGATGAGGCTGTTGGGAAAATATGCAAAGAAGCAACAATTTCGGAAAAAGACGTGATCTTAGAAATTGGTTCTGGTTTGGGACAACTTACTCGTATTTTGGCCCATCAAGCTCATAGGACAATTGCTTTGGAATTTGATCCAAGACTATATAAAGTTTTGAAAGAAGAGCTTAAAGGCTTTGAAAATATTACCCTCATTCAGGCTGATGCAACACGCTGTGACTATGAAGAAATGTTAAAAGATTTTTCCGGGCCAACAGAAAAGATTAAAATAATAGGAAATCTTCCTTATAATGTAGCGGTCCCCATTTTGGTTCGCCTAGGAAAAATAAGGAATCGGATTTCTCTTATAATAGCCACCTTGCAAAGGGAGATGTCTGAGCGTTTTCGAGCTCTTCCCGGGGGAAAAGCCTATGGGGACCTCAGTATTTTCATGCAGTATTTTTACAAAGTCCGAAAGGTGGCTTTACTTCCTGCTGAGGCTTTTTACCCTCGGCCTAAAGTGATGTCTGAGGTCATTGCCCTTCATCCTTTGGAAGATCCACCAGTTTTTCTTCAGGATGAGCATTTATTTTTTCGTCTTGTCCGGGCCGCTTTTTCTCAACGAAGAAAAACCCTGCAGAATGCACTGAAGGCACATCCGGAATTAGGTATTTCCCCGGATCAATGGGAGGCTCTTTTGAAAAAGGCCTCTATTTGTCCTCAGCGGCGGGGTGAGACTTTATCTATTGGAGAGTTTGCCAGGCTTAGTAACGTGATTTTTCGGATTTAATTTTGCCGATTTTGGAGATTTTTTATTACTATCTGATTTAATTCTTTGTATTTCTGATCCCTTGATCTTTAAAACTCTTCCATCAGAAAATTCCACAGAGACTAATTCTTTCAGAACGTCAAAGGAGATAACTTTTCCTTCTTCATTATTTACTTTAACTCGCTCGCTTAATTTTGGAAGCCTTTTTCTGATTTCTTCATATTGCGAGGCTTCATAAACTAAACAACACATCAATCGACCGCAGATGCCGGATATTTTTCCCGGATTCAAAGTTAGGCACTGATCCTTGGCCATACGAATAGAAACCGGTTCGAAATCACGAAGAAACAATGAACAACACAAGGGTCGACCGCAACAACCATAACCTTTAATTAATCTGGCCTCGTCTCTAACTCCAATTTGACGCATTTCAATACGAGTTTTGAAACGGCCGGCCAAGTCTTTAACCAGATCTCGAAAATCTATACGTCCCTCCGCAGTAAAATAGAAAATCGCCTTAGTTCCATCAAAAGAGTATCGTACTTTGACCAATTTCATTGGCAACCCTCGCTCAGCGATCCTTTTTTGACATACTAAAAGTCCTTTGTGCCCCTTTTCGATATTTCGCCTTTTTTGCTCAATATCCTCCGGGGTCGCTTTTCGGATTACCTTCTTGAGGGGTTTACGGTACTGCTTTTTAGTGATAGTAAATGGTGGGCGGTAAACTTTGCCTATTTCTATTCCTTTATCCATCTCAATGATACAATAATCGCCATATCGGAGTTTTACATTATTTGGGAGATAATCAAAGATTTTTCCTGTTAGTTCTATTTGGACTCCAATAACATTAATTAATTTATCGTCTTCGGGGCCCTCGATTGAGAGATTATTATTATTGTTAATAAGATTATTAGGGAGTAATTTTTGATGCATAAACTCATCAAGTTTCATAGCTCAAATGATATCCTATTTTCATGAGTTGATAATTTCATTAACATAACTTCCATGGTTAATTGTTTATTTGCATTTCGTTGCAAAGCACTTAAAGCATTTTGAATTAATTGGATATTTTTTTTAATTTTCAAATAAGACAATAGCTGGGATTGTTGATGAATATGCCCTATTTGATTACTATTGGTCAAATTTTGCTCGTTTCCGGTTAGCTTATATTTCCATATATCATAATACCAATATATCCAGAGAGCAAGCAAGTGCTGAAGATTATCAGAATTTTTTTCTTCAGCCAGTTTTTTTGCCTCAGTAAAAATTTCCTCAATCTTTAAGGTATAGAGGTGCTCAATTAAGAAGAGAATTTTTTTATTTTTTTCCTCCAGAATAGCCGGATCAAGATATTGGGCCTTACCAAAGCTTCCAGCGGCGAAGGATGCTAAGAGATGTGCCTTGTCTTGGGGTAAAGCCATTTTATCTATAATCAGACGTTCCACATCACCAGTTGATAAAGGAGAAAATTGCAATAGCTGGCACCGGGAGCGAACCGTTGGTAAAATTTGATCAATATATGTAGCTAATAAGATGAGCACCATTGTTCCCGGAGGTTCTTCCAATGTTTTCAGGATTGAATTGGCTGCAGAAGCCGTCATACGATCCACCTGATCAATGATACATACTTTACGTTTGGCCATATAGGGTTTATAACGTGTGGATGCCTGTAAATCCCGCAATTGATCTATTTTTATGCTTTGTCCTTCCGGTTCGATGAAGAAAAGGTCCGGATGAACACCATTTTCGATTCGTCGGCAGGAATCACAAAATCCACAGAAATCCCCATCTTGGTCAATACAATTTATAGCTTTAGCTAAGCTAAAGGCAATAAGTTTTTTTCCAATGCCATCAGGTCCAAAAAATAGATAGGCATGGGAAATTTTGTCTTTGCGTAAGGAATTTTGCAAGGATCGAATGATTGTACTATGACCGATGATTTCATTAAAGGCCATGATGGTCTCCACAATCGGTCGTATCTCCCTTGAGCTTGGCGATGGCGTGAGGGATTGCGGGCAGGACAACGTCCAGACACTCTTTTACTGCTTTTGGGCTTCCGGGAAGATTTATAATTAATGATTCTTGGCGCGTGCCACAGATAGCCCTAGAAATTATGGCATGAGGAGTAAAGGTCAGGCTGTGCATTCGCATGGCTTCGGCAAAACCGGGCAAAAGTCGATCTACAACTTCTTTTGTTGCTTCGGGGGTTACATCCCGTGGGCTGATTCCTGTTCCTCCACTCGTTATAATCAAATCATATTTTTGGTCGTCGGTAAACTGAAGGAGAGCTTTTTGAATTGATTTTTTTTCGTCAGGTACAATTTGATAACCTTCCACTACAAAAATTTTATTTTTAAGGGCTTGCCGAATTGCAGGGCCACTTTTGTCAATTCTGTCTCCTTGGGACCCTTTGTCACTAATAATAATAATCCCTGTTCGAATAAACATTTTGGTTTCTTTATATTATAGTAAAAGGTAGATTTTTAAAAAAAATTAATTATTAAATTATGAGTAAATCATATCATATCTGCTGGTACATGTAAAGAGACCACCAAGTCTGATAATCTGGATGAAGTTTTCCACAAATATTCATAATTCAAGGGGTTATTATTTTTATTTTATCAAGAAGTGGGGTGAACCCAAAGCCCTAAGATTTCCGGAATTTTTGCCATAGAAGATTATTTTTTTCATAATACATAATTTTTTATGGTATAAATTATTCTAGAAAGAGGTTTGCCTGATGATATAATTAACTAATTTATAAGCCCCCACTTTCAGTGGGGGAACCTTATGCTGGGGGATCAAAGTGGGGCGCAGCATCCCCCTTGCCAAGGTGGTGGTTTAAAGCCACCATCGCGGAGTCGAACCACCCGCGCAAGCGATAGCGCCGTGCGGGCGGTGAGTTTACTAAGAAATTAAAGGTAGGAGCGTAAATACAGATAGATAATAAAAGTTGATACTGTCTTTTTACTCAGACTTTGATATCTTATATAATTCCCAAGCCGATTCGATAAATATCTGTAGACCTACAGCGGTTATAATACCTAATAAAATAGCTCCACATGCGTTCATAAACATTTTTTTATCCTTTTCAATAATCCTTTTTCGATTTTATATAATATTAAGACGGATAGAGTGTATATTTTATTATTGAAATTATCTTTGGTACATCCCAACGCTCTTCATATTCAAAGGAATATAAGAGGAAAGCAAATCGGTCAGTTTGGAAAAATTGTCCAATACTGTAAAGAAAAAGCTTAATTGACATCCTCTATTATTTCATAGAGAATAATTTTGCCGATTATTCTGATAACTCTAACCTCCTTCATCATAGTGAAGAATTGAAAAAAAATGAGAAAAAATAAGGGTTATTTTTTTAGGGGCTTTTATAAGCTAAGAAATACTGAATAATTATCATTATGTTAAAACATTTTATTATCATTATTTGTATATTTTGTATATTTTGTATATTTTTTATATCTTCTGTATTATTTATCGACAGTTTACAGGCAGGGGATATCCCCATAAAAGGACAATTATCCGGGGGGGTTACTTTTAATGATAAGTCGTTGGAGGATACTCAGATTGGTCTTCGATATATGCCCGAGATGAGAGTAATAAAGGCTTTGGAGAATGATAAAGAAATTGATACTGAGATAGCGCTTAATTTTTACGCTTCTACCCCGCTCAATTTTTCTGGTAACTTTGAAGAGAATGCTAAACTGGAGATTTACCGCCTGTGGGTTCGTTATTCGTCTGCCCAATTTGAAAGCAGACTTGGTTTACAAAAGATAAATTTTGGGCCGGCCAGGCTTCTGCGCACCCTAATGTGGTTTGATCATCTCGATATCCGAGACCCATTACAGCTTACTGAAGGAGTGAAGGCCTTTCTTGGTCGTTATTATTTTTTAAATAATGCGAATATATGGATTTGGGGCTTGTTTGGTAATAATGATCTAAAAGGAACTGAAACATTTGCAACCGATGAAGACAAGATTGAATTTGGGGGGAGGTTCCAGTTCCCCTTATCAAAAGGGGAGCTGGCCTTTAGTTATCATCGTAGGGATGTTATTGATGTTGATACTAATGGTTTCGGAAGAAAAATCGAAAGCAAAAGCTCCGCTCAATTTTCAGATGGTCTTGAAAATCGTTATGCTGTTGATGGAAGTTGGGATATAGGAATTGGTTTATGGTTTGGTGCCTGTGCAGAGGAGATAAAATTAGACAGTGGTTCTGATAAGTGGCAAAATTTTTTTACCATCGGGGCTGATTATACATTTGAGTCGGGCATACATCTTATATATGAGCATCTTATTCAATCATACGGCCCTAAGATAGATCAATCGGATGAAACAAAGAGTATTTCAGCCTTATCAGTGGATTATAGATTCGGCTTAATAGATAGCATCAATACTATAGGATATTATGACTATACACAAGAGGAGGCCTCTTACTATATGGGTTGGCAACGAACCTATGATAATTGGCAGTTTAACTTGATGGTTTTTTCTCATCGGGAAAATGATTTTTCACCATTTAGCGGAAAAGGTATACAGTGTATGATTATTTATAACCATTGATGAAAAAAATCAAGACAATTGGAGAAATACTTATGCCATTGATAAATATAGAAAAAATGATCAAACGGTATCCTATTGGAGGGAGGGAATTTACTGCTTTAAATGAGATTGATCTTCAATTCGAGAGGGGTGAGTTTTGCGGACTTATAGGTCCGAGCGGTTCAGGGAAAACAACACTTTTAAATATAATTGGTTCACTTGATGTTCCCTCTGAAGGAAGAATTACCGTTTTGGGTAAGGGAGTGGAAGGGCTTTCGGCCCAAGAAGCCGCTCGCCTTCGAAGAGAGCATATGGGCTTTATTTTTCAAACATACAACCTATTACCCGTATACTCAGTTTTTGAGAATATCGAATTTCCTTTGTTACTTATGCATATGGGGTCAAGGGAAAGAAAAAAGAAAGTGATTAATGCCTTGGAGTGGGTGGGGCTGTCTGATAAGACTGATTCAAAACCTGCCCAACTTTCCGGCGGTGAGGCCCAGCGGGTAGCTATCGCACGGGCCATGGTTAAACAACCGGAGCTTGTGCTGGCTGATGAGCCCACAGCTAATCTTGATGCTGATAATTCATATAACATATTAAAAATGATGAGCCGATTAAATGAGGAATTAAAAACTACTTTTATCTTTGCTACCCATGATGAAAAGGTGATCGGCTATTTAAAGCGAAAAATTTTTCTGATTGACGGCAGAGTGGCCAAGGATGAGACGGTTAATTAAAAGAGAGGTTCGGAGATGTTGTCCTTAAAATTAGCTTATAAAAATCTCATTGGAGCGGGTTTGCGGACTTGGCTTAACGTAGCCGTCCTTTCTCTTGTTTATATTATTATCATAGGCACTCAGGGAATTTTTAACGGAATGAATGAACAGGCTTCCCGGACCATGATTAAAGATGAAGTAGGCGGAGGGCAATATTGGCACAGGAATTATGACCCTTACGACCCTTTTTCTTATGATGATAGTCATGGCCGGCTACCAGGTAAATTAGACAATTTGATAAAAAGTAAAGAAGCTACACCAATTTTAATAAGACAGGCGGCTATTTATCCTGAAGGCAGGATTCAAACAGTACTTTTGAAAGGTATTGATCCCGGCCAGCAAATTCTTGGAATACCATCTGCTAAGTTGGGTGTAAAAGACAAAGTATTGCCGGTTTTGATCGGCACCCGGATGGCGAAAAGTGCTTCTCTGAAGATGGGTGATTTTATAACCATTCGTTGGCGGGATGTTAACGGTACCTTTGATGCCGTTGAAGGTAAGATAGTGGAAATTATGAAGACCACAGTACCAAGCATTGATAACGGCCAATTATGGATTCCCCTTAAAGAGCTGCAGAAAATGACTCGTTTAGATGGTGAGGCGACTTTAGTTGTTGTGGGTCGCCATGTAAGCGGACAAGTTGATGCTGAGGGTTGGAAATTTAAAAATCATGAGATCCTGTTGCAAGATATCCATGAACTGATCAAGACTAAGATGGTTTCTTCGGCTATCATGTATGTGATTTTGATATTTTTAGCTATGTTGGCCATCTTTGATACGCAGGTACTGGCCATTTTCAGGCGCAGGAAAGAGATTGGTACTATGATTGCCATGGGCATGACCCCGCGCCAGGTAATGTCTCTATTTACTCTTGAAGGGGCTATGCATGGGATATTGGCCATAGGTGTCGCGGCTATCTATGGCATACCGCTATTGGGCATATTTGCCGAGAAAGGCCTGTCTTTACCCCAGGCGACTGAAAGTTTCGGTTTTGCCCTGAGTGATAGGCTTTACCCATCATATTCATTGAGCCTTGTTTTAGGCACCGTGTTTTTGATGATGCTGATAGTAACTATAGTAAGTTTTGTGCCCAGCCGCAGGATTTCAAGATTAAAGCCGACTGATGCTTTGAAAGGAAAATTATCGTGATAAAATTTTTAATAAAGGGCTTAATAAGGGATCGCTCCAGAAGTTTGTTCCCGGTGTTGATAGTTGCAGCCGGTGTCTTTCTTATGGTTTTTCTTTATAGCTGGATGCAGGGGGTGATGGGGGATATGGTCAGCTCTAATGCCCAGTTTAATACAGGGCATGTAAAAATAATGACCCGAGCCTATGAGGAACTTGCTCAGCAAAGGCCTAATGACCTGGCCATTCTCGGGGTTAATAAAGTTTTGGAACAAATGCGAAACAGCGAAGAAAAAATGATATGGACTCCGCGTACGCATTTTGGAGGATTACTGGATATTCCCGATGAAAATGGCGAGACAAGAACTCAAGGCCCGGTCATGGGCCTAGCCGTGGATTTGCTCAGTCAGAATTCTCCAGAAATAAAAATACTAAACCTCACCAAGGCACTGGTAAAGGGGAAATTACCCCAACAAAAAAATGAAATCCTGATTAGTGAAGAATTTGCTCAAGAATTGGGAATTCAATTAGGGGCGCAGGCGACCTTGATTAGCTCAACTATGAACGGGGCTATGGCTACGCATAATTTTACCATTGCCGGTACTGTATGTTTTGGCATAACAGCTATGGATAAAGGCGCCATCATAGTTGGTATTAAGGATATTCAGGCCGCCCTTGATATGCCTGATGGGGCCGGCGAGATTGTGGGATATTCAAAAAATATGCTCTATGATGAGAGGGCTATGAAAGAATTAACGCAAAATTTTAATGAGAACTATTCCAGGGCAGATGACGAATTTTCTCCTGTCATGGTAAGTCTGCGTGAACAAAACGGCTTGGCTGAATATCTTGATGTAGCCCGATCCAGAGTCAATGTAATTATTTTTATTTTTTTATTGGCCATGTCTATTGTGTTGTGGAATTCGGGCTTGATGAATAATCTTCGTCGTTACGGGGAAATAGGCGTTCGCCTGGCTATGGGAGAGCCGAAAGGGAGTTTATATCGTTACATGATCTATGAGTCGATATTTATTGGGTTTATCGGATCTATTCTGGGCACATTGCTTGGTCTTGCTATTTCCTACTATTTTCAATATAGGGGTTTTGATATGGGGTACTTAATGAAAAGTTCTACTATGCTTATATCTAATGTCATGCGCGCCCGGGTGACTGAGACAAGTTATGTTATCGGATTCGTCCCCGGTCTTTTCGCTCCAACCTTGGGGGCCATAATGGCCGGCATTGGGATATATAGAAGACAAACAGCACAATTATTTAAGGAGCTGGAAGTATGAAAAAGATAATTGTTTTTATAGTTGTTATCTTAATTATATACTGCAATGCGCTCTTTGCGGAGCAGCTCTCCGGCAGGGATATATTAGAAAAGGTTGATAAGAATTTTATTGCCCAAAACCGTATTTCAACCTCCACTATGATTATTAAAGGACGACGAGGAACCCGAAGAGTAAAATCTAAATCCTGGATACAAGGTACAGAAAAGGCTTTTACCGAATATCTGTCACCGGCCAGTGAAAAGGGCACTAAGATGCTGAAGATTAAGGATGAGTTGTGGACATGGACGCCATCTGCCGACCGTATCATTAAAATCGCTGGTCATATGCTCAGGCAATCACTTCTGGGATCTGATGTATCTTATGAAGATTTTACGGAAGACCCCATACTGAATAATATTTATGATGCAAAAATCCTAGGAGAAGAAAAAGTAGACAACCGACCTTGTTATGTTTTGGAATTGACGACTAAAACAGATAAGGTGGCCTATTATTCGAGAAAATTATGGATTGATCAGCAGCGATATCTGCCCTTACGAGAAGACCGTTTTGCCAGGAGTGGTAAACTTATTAAAACCATTAAAATTCAAGAGGTTTTAAAAATAGGGAATCGTTGGTATCCCAAGAAGATGGTTTTTAAGGATGTTTTAAAAAAGGGTTCAGGGACAGAATTTATCATTGATTCTGTTACCTTTAATGCCGAAATTCCGAAGCATATATTTTCTAAGGCATCTTTACGCAGATGATTGGGTGATTTTGCCATTGGATACCCTTATGTATCATATAAAAAGAGCCAACCTTTACGGGCTGGCTCTTTTGTAACTCTTTAATTTGTATGGTGCCGGAGGAGGGAATCGAACCCTCATGGGACTAAGTCCCGCGGGATTTTGAGTCCCGTGCGTCTGCCGATTTCACCACTCCGGCAATTACAGCCTTTTATTTGGTAACTATTTAACACAGAGATGTGAGTATTGTCAAGGATAACTTGAATTTCCCGGATTTTTCACAGAGGGAAAAAGAATAGTATAATGCAACAATACTAAACAATTAGAGTTGAAAAAGATGTAATTGGCGGTAAAGATTTTTATTAAGATAGGCAAAGAAATTGACAGGAATAGAGATCTATGGTAATTAATAAAAAAATGTTTTATTTTTTTAATTATTGAATTGTTTGTTAGTAATTAAGTTTTGAGAAGGAAAATACAATGAAAAATATAGTAATTATTTATTATTCTCAGAGTGGAAATACAGAAGCCTTAGCGCGAGGAGTTGCTCTTGGAGTTGAAAGTGAGGATATACAGGTAACTTTAAAAAAGGTGGAAGAAACAACAAATGATGATCTTATAAAGGCAGATGCAATAATCGTGGGTTCTCCTGTATATTTTGGCAGTATGGCTGCGCCAATTAAAAAGATGTTTGATCAAAGTGTTGCTATCAGGCGACAATTGAAAGATAAGATTGGTGCGGCATTTGTTACAGCCGGGCATCATAGTGGCGGTAAGGAAACCACCATCCTTTCAATTATCCAGGCTATGTTAATACATGAAATGATTGTAGTAGGAGATCCCATTTCAGTGGGAGGACACTATGGGGCTGCTACTACAGGAGCACCGGATGCAGAAGCTATTCGGCAGGGTGAAGCTCTGGGTAACCGAGTGGCTGGATTGGTCAATCAATTCAACTCAGGTAAATGAAAATATTTGTTTACTTAACTCCTTCTCCTCTATTATTTAAAATATTACGAGCAGTTATAAATTCAGGCCTCTTTTAGACTGCGCTTCATTTAATTTTTGAATAGATGCTTTAGTATCTTAATCATAAAACCCGTGTTTTTTGCGGTAGAAAATTTTTAAAACCTTTTTGGTTCCGGCTTGGCCGGGTTAGGGTAATTTTTTTGAAGATTTAATTACCTGGGAGAAATCAGCACGTGGGTGACAATAAGACATTATTAATTGGAGTTGATTTAGGCGGTACAAATATGAGAGTGGGAATGGTCACCTCTGACGGCCGGATGGTTCATCGTCTCATACTCCCAACCAGAGTAACTCTCGGATTAGACAAGGTGGTAGAAAGAATTATTAAAGCTATTCAGGAAGTCATTAATCAAACAATCGTCCCGGGAAATCAGATCAAGGGCATAGGTATAGGTTCTCCCGGCACCATCGACATACAGTCCGGTATAATTATCAGTTCTCCAAATTTTCCAAAATGGAAACAGGTGCCCTTAAAGCATATGATTGAGGAGAAGTTGTCTATACCCACCTTTATGGATAATGACGCCAATGCCTTTGCTTTTGGAGAAAAATGGGTTGGGGCTGGTAAAGAAGTTCAAAGCTTGGTCTGTTTAACCTTGGGGACCGGGGTAGGAGGAGGTATTATTCTCAATGGTCGAATTTGGCATGGAGCGGATGGCATGGCTGCCGAAATTGGGCATATGACTGTTCTGCCCGATGGCTTAAAGTGCAACTGTGGAAATTATGGATGTCTTGAGTCTTATGCTTCTGCTTCTTCTATTGTTCGCAGGGTCTGTAATGCCATCCAATCAGGAAAATTAACTATGGTTCTTGATTATGCAAAAGGTAATCTTGAGAATATTACTTCAGATTTGGTCTATCAGGCTGCCCTTAAAGGGGATGAATTGGCCATACACATAATGAACGAAACCGCTACCTTTTTAGGTATTGGCATAGCTAATCTGATAAATCTTTTAAACCCGGAGATGATCGTGGTAGGAGGAGGCTTGACTAATGCCTGGGATATAATCTATCCGGTTACCCTCAAGGAAGTTCAAAAAAGGGCCTTATCAGAGATGGCCAAAAGAGTAAAAATTGTCAGGGCATCTTTAGGAGACAATTCCGGAATTATCGGCGCTGCCGGTATTGCCTATTTTAATCTTATATAACATATTTATTGTCGGCTTTATGGAGGGTTTTTTAAAAATTTTTCATTTCGAAATGAAAAAATATTTTTTTTCAGAATTCTTTCTGCCTTAAAGAAAATCTATATGCCCAACTTTTTCTTTATTGGTGGTAAGGTATTGCAATAAGTTATTGTAATGATCATATCGACTATAGGAAGTTCGGCCAAGACATCGGTCGGCACATTCCTTCCGAATAATTTTTTTCAATACAGCCTTCCGCTTTTTCCCATACCAAATATCCTGAAAAGAGCCGCGGTAGATGGAACCATAAGAATAATCAACCTCGCCACGCAGGGCCCCACAAGGGTAGAGGTGGCCATCTGACCCTAAAACTCCTACGAGATGATGGGCCAAACAAATAGTATAGGGTAATGTTTTATTTTCCGGTGAAAAAGAATTAAATCTAGTGCCGAGAATTTGAAAATCAGCATTTTCTTGTTCATCTTTCATTTTGATTATTAACTCGTCAACTTCCCTTAACATTTTTGGGGTAAATTTTTTATTATCTTCACCGATCACACGTTTGAAGGCAATGCAGCGACATCCTACATCTCGGGCTATTTGGGTTGCCAGCCCTATTTCCTGAATATTTTCAGGATGAATAATGTAATCAACCCCGGTAAAAACAGAGCTGGAAATTTGGTATAAATTATCGACGATACTATGGAATGCATCGCTTTTAAAAGGTTTATGCAACTTTTGATGTGTCTTGGCTGTACCTGCATCCAAACTGACGAAAAGCCAACTCAGATGAGGAATGGCTTTCAAATGACGGTCAATGGTCTCACCATTGGTGATGAGTCCCAGCTTAAGACCTTTGCTTCCCAAATGTTGAACCACTTTACTGAAGGAATAATACAATAGAGATTCACCACCTCCTTTAAAAATGATGCTGTGTACTCCTTTTTGAGCAATTTCGTCACCAAAATTTAAAAAAGAAGATTCTTTGAGAGTGGTATTTGTTCGAGAGTTATAAGAATGGTCTACACACCAGGGACAACGATGATTACAGGCATTAGTTAGATCAACCTCGAAAGTAACCGGCGGTGGCAGCTCTCCACGACAAATAGCTCGAAAACGGTCTAAATGATGCAGGAATTTAAACTCGCTAAATTCAAACATGCTTAGTAGATTCCAGGGTTTTTTTAGAAAAATTCAATCAGAAATACTCTTTAGCTGCCTTTCTCTTACTGTTAAGGTTTATTTCAAGGATTTGGATTGTTTTGTCCCATCAATTTTGGAAATACAAACTCATAGTAATCCTGTAATAAATGTTCTCTTGCTATTTTTCTATAGTTAGGGGGTAATGTGAAGACTTGGTTTATACACTCCATTAATTTTGGTATTACTACGTTACCGTGGATATCATGATGGGGCAAAAGACGAATCATAATACCTTCAGGAGTTGTGTCGACTACAGCAAAAGATTCGTCTGGAAGGGATTGTATATATTTTTCGTCATGCCAATTTTCGGCCGAGCACTTTTTCCCCCAGCCCAAAAAGGCTATTGTCAGGATAATAGTCAAGCAAATAAAGATTTTTGGTAAGGGTAATGAAAACCTCTTAGATCTGCTAAGCGAAATCATTTTTCCCCTTCTATTTGAAGAAGTATTTAAAATAACCCGAAGGGCCTTTTTATGCTTTTGGTATGAATAGATCTAGCCCTTATTTATTTTATTCGTCTAAAAAGCTTTCCAACTTCGTGAGCAAAGTGAAATCAATAAATAATTTTTGTAAGTCTACATGAGCCACGCGCACCTTTACTCTATCACCAATATGAAATTTTTTTTTGGTGTGATGCCCCTCAAGCTGATGTTTTTGTTCATCGAATTGATAATAATCGTCTCCCAAATTTCGGATATGAACCAATCCTTCTACAAAGATTTTTTCTAACTCAACAAAAAAGCCAAAAGCTGTAATCCCGCTAATAATCCCGGTGTATTCTTCGGTAATCTTTTTCTGCATATATCGAACTCTTTTCATATTAATTATTTTTCGCTCAGCTTCCACGGCTATGCGCTCTTGCAAGGAAGAATGATTAGCAATTAAGGCCAACTTTTCGGCTAGGTCCCGGTCTTCTAATAATTCATCTTTTGTTTTGTTCAGCATTTTTTTTACCAATCGATGAATTATAAGATCAGGATATCGGCGGATAGGAGAGGTGAAGTGAGTATATTGCTCTATGGCCAGACCAAAATGGCCCACATTTTGAGTCGAATATCGGGCTTGTTTCATAGAGCGGAGCAATAAGAAATTAACCACCGCTTTTTCGGGTTTCCCCTCAAAATATTCCATAATTTCCTGTAAATCTTTGTGCTCCAGCCTTTGTTTAGACATTTTATCCGGGGCAGGGTCTCCGCATTTTTTCTTTGGCAGCTTTTTGTCGGACCTTTTTTCCCACCCTAATCCATGAACAAACTCTAAAAAATCAATGAGGTCTGCTTCCTCTGGGGCCTCATGAATTCGATAAATAGAGGGTATTTTTAATTTCCCTAAATGTCCGGCTACCACTTGGTTTGCGGCCAGCATAAACTCTTCAATAAGGTTATGAGCCAAATTTCTCTCAGCCCGGATTATAGACTGAACATCACCCCTTAAATCTAAAATTACTTCAGGTTCAGGTAAATCAAAATCAAGGCTGCCATTCCTTAATCGATTTTTCCGGAGTTGCATAGCCAGATTTCCCATAGCCTCTAATACTGATTGTAAATATAGGTATTCAGGAGGTGTTTTAACTTCGGGCGATAGGATATCTCGTACCTGTGTATAGGTCATTCGTTCATTACTGTTGATAATACCGGGAATAATTTTGTAATTCAGCAATCGAGCCTTAGAATCAAACTCCATTCCCACCGAAATTGTCAGCCGATCTAGGCCAGGGTTCAAACTACAAAGGTTATGGGAAAGTTGTTCAGGTAACATATGAATTGCCCGATCCGGAAAATAAACACTTGTAGCGCGTAAAAAGGCTTCTTTGTCCAGGTCGCTATCTTCCTTTACATAATAGCTTACATCAGCAATATGTACCCACAAAAGCATGTTACCATTATGAGGCAATTGTAAAGAGAGGGCATCATCAAAATCCTGAGCTTTCTCCCCGTCTATAGTGAAAGTCAACAAATTTCGTAAATCCGAATATTCTTTCAGTGCATCTTCCGTCGCCTCCGAATAAGACTGGGCCTCTTTTAGTACCTGCTCCGGAAAGAGGTCCGGCAATTGGTAATCACGAATAACTATCTCTATATCCAGGTTCGGATCATCAGGCCACCCTAAAATTTCTATAATCTTACCAGTAGGATTACGATATTTGGTGGGATATTCCAGGATATCTACGGTCACTAATTGTCCCTTTTTTGGTTTTAATCCCTTACCTTTACCTTTAGGAATAATGATATCCTGGGTTAAAAATGGATTATTGGGGATAACAAAAGAAATGTGTTTGGTTTTTTCATAGCGACCTATGACTCGTTTATGAGCTCTTTTGAGGATACGAACAATGGATCCGGACCTTCGATCATGGCGATCTACGTGATCCACTCGAGCCATAACATGATCTCCATCGAAAACCTCCTTCATTTTGCCTGGGGAAAGAAAAATATCAGTCTGGTTTTCGTTGTCAGGAATTACAAAACCATAACCCGAAGGATGGGCTTTTACATAACCGGATACCAGATTCATTTTCCGGATTAAACCATATTTTCCTCCCTTGATAAGAATAACTTGGCCGGAGTTCACCAGATTTTGTAATAAGTTTTTTAATTCCCGTCGCTCTTTGCTGTTCACCTTCAAGGCGACCATTAATCGACGAAGGGAAAAAGGTCCCCTATTGCTTTGTTGCATAAATTTTAGGACCTTAACCTCAGTAATTTTTAACATACACCACCTTTTTTCCTTGAAAGGGGAAATATACTTGGCAAGGCCATAAATTGTGATTATGAAAAAATGCTAAATAAACCACAGAGGACACAGAGTTCAGTAATAAGATTTAAAACTCTGTGCTCTCTGTGGTGAGATTTAAAAAGCGTAATTTGTGCCCTTGCTGAGTATAGTTACCAATTTTAATTGATTTTGAAAATAGAGATTAATTGGCTGCAATAATAATCTTTACAAAAATCCCCTTTTTTATAGGACCTAACAAACCTTTTGCCTGTAATGTAACCGACTTGGGTCAAAATCGAGAATTGCTGAAAAATAACTGTAATCATTAACTAAAAAGTATTATACTATCATGATAATAAAAGATTGACAATTAAGATTATATTTTTTGGGAGAGAATAAAAATTGGCCACTTTTTCCAAGCCAAAAGCCTTGATCACCGGGGTTAGTGGATTTTTAGGATCCAATCTAGCCATTATTTTTCGCGATCACTTCCAACTTGCCGGCAGCTTTTGTTATCATTCCCAGCAGATCAAAGGATGTCAAACCTTTCCCTTGGATTTGACTGATGCCTTAGCGGTAAAAAGGGTCATAGCAGACATCAAACCCGACGTGGTTATCCATACGGCTGCTCTCTCCCATCCGGATATGTGTGAGCAGGCCCCGGAGAGGGCTTATAATATTAATGTTACAGGAACCGAGAATCTTCTTTCCTGTCTCAATTTTTCAGTACGCTTACTCGATATTTCTACGGATTTGGTATTTGATGGGGAAAAGGGTTGGTATAGAGAAACTGACCCAACCAATCCTTTAAATGTATACGCCCTTAGCAAATTGGAAGCAGAAAAGCGTGTTTTGGCCTGGAATGGGAATTATTCTATAATCCGGACTTCTTTAATGTATGGATCTGGTAACGAGGTTAACAACTCTTTTTTGCACTGGATGTTTCGAAATCTGGAGGAGAATAGAATTATTCCTTTATTTACTGATCAATATCGGACCTGTTTGTTTGTTCAGGATACGGCTCAAGCACTTTTACAGTTAAGCAGATTAAAAGACACGGGAATGTTTCATTTGGGAGGATCGGAAAATATTAACCGATATGAGTTTGGCAGAAAATTTGCCTCTATTTTCGGCTATTCACCTGATCTGCTTAAACCCGTTTCCATGCGAGATGCGCCTGCTCGAGCCAAAAGAGCTGCGGATTGCTCTCTTAATAGTGAAAAAATTATTCAGCTTATCGGCTTTAAACCCTGCAATATTGAATCAGGCCTTCGAAAAATTAAATCAGAGGGCAAGATCATTTCTTAAATATGTTTTCGCACTACCCGTGAAATTTCCCTTATTTTTCCGTTTATACGAGCTTAAAATGTCGAATAATATATTAATTAGTTTTTGTAGGCACAGGTTTATCTTTTTAGTAGAGAAATTGGCGAATCCTTAAATACGAGGTATTCATTTATAAAACCAGTTCATGAGTGAATAATGAAGGATAATTCTAAAATTTCCCAGAAAGCATATTTAGAATTAGAAGAAGAATACAAAAAGCAAACCAATGCGCTTTTTTTAGATAGTCTGACTGGTTTATTCAACCATGGGTTCTTTCAAATATCTTTAGATAGGGAAATAGAGAGGTCTTTAAGATACGGGTCCCCTTTCACTTTAGCCATAATAGATATTGATTCATTTTCTATTTATAATAAGCGATACGGTCCTTTGAAGGGAGACAGGGCACTCAAGGAAATAGCCAAATTGATCAAGAAGAATATTCGAAGAAGTGATTTGGCAGCCAGGTATTCTGCTGACATTTTTACTGTTATTCTGATTAAGTGTGATCATAAGTCTTTTTTATCAGCTGTGGAAAAAATTAGGGAGTCTGTTGAAAGGCTATCCGATGGGATTCTAACAGTAAGTATAGGTCTTGTTGCTTTCCCTGAAGATGCGACAAATAAGGAAAATTTATTTAAAAAGGCACAAGAAGCTTTATTGCAGGCTAAAATTGAAGGGAAAAATAGGATTAAATTTTTTGAAAAAGAAAAAAGACTATTAGTTGATCAAAAATCAACAATATTGGTTGTTGATGACCAACCATCTAACACAGAACTGTTGGAAGAATTGCTTGTCCCTTTAAATTATGTGGTTTTAAGGTCATCCAGTGGAGAAAGTGCCCTGTCTTATATTAACAAGGTAAATGTAGATTTGGTTTTGTTGGATATTAACATGCCCGGCATGAACGGCTATGAAGTTTGCCGGCGTTTGAAAGGGAGTGAAGTCACCCGATTGATCCCGGTCATAATGATTACCGGCTTAGATGATAGAGATGTCAAGCTTAAAGGGATAGAAGCAGGAGCTGATGATTTCATCACCAAACCCCTTAATAAATTAGAGCTTTTGGCCAGAATAAAATCTTTGACTAAAGCAAAAATCCTCAACGACCATTTGACCAGTATTGAAAATGTACTTATTTCTTTGGCAAATGCGGTTGAAGCGAAAGACAATTATACACAGGGGCATATTCAAAGAGTTGCGAATATAGCGATAACACTGGCAAAAAAAATGGATCTTTCTGAAAAGGAGATAGAAGCAGTAAGGCTTGGAGGCATTTTACATGATATTGGCAAAATCGGCATTCCTCTTGAGGTTTTAAATAAACCCGGCCAGCTGAATCCCCATGAGTGGGAGGTTTTACAGACTCACCCTGATGTAGGGTATAAGATATGTCTTCCCTTAAAAAATAATTTAGGCTCAGCCTTGGAAGTAATACGGCATCACCATGAAAAACTTGATGGTTCGGGTTACCCTGATGGGTTAAAAGGAGAGGAGATTTCTATGGTGGCCAGGGTCATGGCTGTGGTGGATATCTATGATGCTCTGGTCACTGATAGGCCTTATAGGGAGGGAATGTCTAAAGAGAAAGCCGAGGCTATTCTTTATCAGGAAGCAGATGAAGGAAAATTAGATCAGACTGTAGTCAAATGTTTGCTAGAAATGCTTCGGGGCCGAGAGCGGGATCACGTCAAAGTTAATCATAAATACAAAATTTTCAATAACTTATGTGATGACCCCATAAATTTATAAAACTTGTAAAATTAAATAGTTACACCTGACTTTGACGTTATCTTGGGCTCGAGAGGCCTATCATAGAAAAATAAAAACATATATAATGCAAAGACCATGCCTTAAATATGAAGTCGCTTAAGGGGGCTTTTATTTGAGGGGGTTGTTTATTAGATATAGGGATTTTTTTTGAGAAATGAATAGTTCCGGCAGGTATATTACATAAAGAGAGGGGAAAAATGATTACAAGAGAAGAAATATTTGCTAAAATTAAAGGAGATCTTCCAACATTACCTGTTATCGTAACTCGCATTTTAAAAACTATTTTTGATGAAGGGAGTTCTATCAAAGACATTTCAAAAATTGTCCGCTTAGATAGTGCGTTAACTTCCAAGGTTCTGCGAGTTGTCAATTCTGCAGCCTTTTCCTTGCCAAAGCAAATCAGTACCTTGGATCATGCCCTTGCTATTTTGGGACTTGAAACCCTTAAAAAAATACTCTTAAGTCTCTCCATATTCGATACAATATTTCAAGAAGATAAAGCAAATTGTCTTTTTAACAAATCGTATTTCTGGCGACATTCTTTGGCTGTGGCCAATGTGGCCCAGAACATAGCTCATGGCCTGCACTATGAACATCCGGATGAAGCTTATGTGGCCGGTCTTCTTCATGATGTGGGGAAAATTATTATGGAGCAAATACTTGGAGAAGATTACACGAATTATTTGAAAAAATTAACTATAAATCCAACAATTATGTCTACCCAGTCTGAGGATGAATACCTTTCTGTTAATCATGCCTTGATTGGGAAGTTGGCCTTGGAGAAATGGGACCTTCCTGAAAGTTTACAGAAAGCTGTTGAACTGCATCATGGAACAAAAGAAAAAGATAGTGAAATGATTAATGAGCTGACGGCGATAGTCTCTGTAGCTGATTTTATTTGCTGGACGCAGGCCCTGGGTTCATTTAAGATTTTTTTCCATCCTACCCTGGCTCCCGAGATAGAAAAGATCATCAATTTAAAAGATTTGAAAATTGGGCCTATTATGGAGGAAATGAACAAGGACCTTACTTTGAATGCAAAAATGTTTAATTTTCAAGCAGATGACTTAAAAGGGTTTATAGAGTCCATCCAAAAAGCTAATTTTGAACTGGGCAGGATCAATTCCCTTTACGATAATACCAAGAAAAAATTGGAGAAACATGTCCAGCAACTGAATACCTTAAATACTATCATCTGTAAAACTCGTGAGATAATGGAGCCCTCTCAGATTATCCAAAATGTATTAGGAGGATTAAATGAGGGTTTTGGTTTCCCTAGACTTATCTGGTTTTCTATAAACATGAACAAAAGAATGATAATACCGGAAGTAGTTTGTGGTAATTTTGAAGACAACCAAACCCTTGTTACAGTCGGATATGAATTGGATGACGAAATTGGGCTTGCATTATTTAATTGTACTAAAAATAAAAAAATATCTCATATAAGATATTATAATGATGATGTAACTCCTGCTTCTTGTCTTTTAAAAAGTCTATCGAGTAACGAATTACTTCTTGTTCCCATTAAGACGAACAAAAAGGTTATGGATCTTTTTCTTATTGATAATCCTATGGAGAATGTTTTTATCTCTGATGACCTCATCAAGGTATTGGATATTTTGGCGGTGAATGTAGGGATGGCTCTGGAAAATGCCAGATTATTTCAAAATACTGCTCAGATGGCTATAATTGATACTTTGACAGGTGTCTATAATCGTCGTCAATTGGATTTATCCTTGAATAATGAAATAAAAAGATCAACCCGCTACGGACAATCATTTTCTATCGCCATTATCGATGTTGACCATTTTAAAACCATGAATGATACATATGGCCATCAAGCAGGTGATATTACCTTGAAAGATGTGGCTGGAATTATTAAAGATAGTTCCCGAAACATCGATATTGTGGGGAGGTATGGAGGAGACGAATTTCTCGTTATATTACCCAATACCAAGTTGGATGGAGCCTTGATCTTTGCAGAACGGGTTCGGCTTGGTGTTGAAAAAAATTCACTCCTCAAGCGGAAAGATTTCCCAAAATGCCTGATCACAGTCAGCATTGGAGTAGCCCGGATTTGACCTGGACTCACCTGAAAGTCTGCTGAGAAAAGTTGATAAAGCTCTTTACCAATCTAAACAAAAAGGAAAAAATATAGTTAGCTCTTTTGAAGAAAAAGAGTTAGATAGCTGTGAAGTATCCCTTTAATCTGCAAAAGAAGAATATTTTCAATATATGGAGTTCTCTTCTTAGGCTTTATAACCCTATGTCCTAACCCGGACAAGCCGGAACCAAAAAGGTTTTAAAGTTTTCTATCATAAAAATCACGAAATTCAGAACTAAGCACCTAAATGATATAATAGAGGAATATTTGGTTACTAAAGAAAAATTATTTGGCCTCATGGACCTCGATAAATCATAAATAAAAACAAAAAGTTACATTGAAAGAATAGGAATAATTTTTCTCAATAAAGATTTAATTTTTCATAATAGATTGATTCCTGGAGCAAAATAATTTATCATAATTAATTTTCACCCTAGGAAAAAATATTTGACAGGACAACAGGATAAACATGATATAAATCAAGTTAATCAAAAAATTTATCATAACTTGCCAGAACCACTAATTGCCTGGGTAACACTATTTTGAATTGAGCAACGAGGACAATTAACATTAATTACATTGATACATGGGAATTTTTTTATAAATAAGAGCTAAGAGCAGAGGTAAGGTATAAATTATGGAAACAAAAGCGCCCCATATTCTAGGGGCAACTTTTTTTTTCTTTTTGTTATTGATTATAAACGGATGTTCCAGGATTTCGCCGTTGGCCTCAAAGACCCATCCCAACCATAGGGAAGAAATCTTTGAAGGGGCTGCAGAAAATTTACCCCCCCAAAATCACCTTGACCTTCACCAACATGATGAAAACAATACTTCTTCAGAGACAATGGAAATTTCGAATCGTGAACCATCGTTAAATGTTTTAGAATCTTATCCACAAACAATTGATCAACCCTTGACCAGACAAGCCAAAACAGAAATACATGCTTCTTCATCTTTAATTTCAGGGGATCAAAGCTCTTCATCTCTCTTATCTCCCATGGAGGGCATAAAAGGAATGGAATCAACAAATTTTTCTTTAATGGAAAAATTTCAACCGGACCGAAGACAGGAAACTCTGGATGCTGCTTTACAACTTTGTCAGGATGCCCAGAAGGAATGGGAAGAAGGGAATCCCGATGACGCCATTGAAAGCCTTGATCGGGCATATGAATTTATGGTCTATGTGGGTCCCGATGATGATGTTGATCTATTGCAACAAAAAGATGATCTTCGGTTTTTAATTTCTAAACGTATTGTCGAAATATATGCTTCTCGCCAAAATGTAGTAAATGGGAATCATAACGAAATTCCTTTGATTATGAATGAGCATGTAAAAAAGGAAATTAAATACTTTTTGGGAGGGGAAAGAAAATGTTTTTTAGAGGCTTATAAGCGGTCTGGCCTTTACCTCCCCATGATTCTCAAAGAATTACGTGAAGCAGGCCTCCCTGATAAACTCTGCTGGTTACCCTTAATTGAAAGTCGATTTAAGGAAAAGGCCCTTTCTCGAGCTCGGGCTTTAGGCTTATGGCAATTTATTCCTTCGACAGGGTATAAATTCGGTCTTAAGAGAGATAAATGGGTAGATGAGCGAATGGACTCCCAAAAATCAACGAGGGCGGCCATTGAATATCTTACCCAACTGCATAAAATTTTTGGTGACTGGACTACGGCGCTGGCTGCCTATAATTGTGGCGAAGGCAAGGTTTTACGGGTGATTAGGAAGCAGCATCTCAATTATTTGGATAATTTTTGGGATCTCTATCAAAGCCTCCCCTTGGAGACAGCTCGCTATGTGCCTCTATTTCTCGCTGCTCTCCATATTATCGAAAATCCGGACCAATTCGGGATTGAATTGGTTGAGCCTTTGCCCCCCCTGGAGTATGAAGAAATTTCTATAAATAAACAAATTCATCTTAAAACTTTGGCAGACAAATTAAACATAAAAGAAAAGGATTTGACTCTTTTAAATCCTGAACTTCGCTATCAGGTTATCCCAAATTATGAGTACAAGTTAAAAATTCCGCCTAATATTCGAGAACAGGCTTTAGCTTGTGTGGAATCTATTCCTGAATGGGTTCCCGTGGAACGAGAATATATTACCGTACGAATCAAAAGAGGAGAAACTATTTCTCATTTAGCAAAACAATATAAGGTCTCTGTTTCTTCTATTATGCGAGCTAACAGGATTAGAAAGGCTAATCGCGTTCGCGCCGGACAAAAATTGCGTATTCCATTAAAGCAGAGGGTTTATGCATCAACCAAAAAGACTCCTTCAACCCGGGTTAAAATTTATCGGATTAAAAGAGGAGATTGCCCTTTTAATATTGCTAAAAATTATAATATGAAATTAAGTGAATTTTTGACCTTAAATGGGTTGAACATAAAAAGTCTTGTATATCCTGGTCAGCAAGTTCTGGTAAAGCGTGATTAAATCATACCCCTTGATGCTTTAATTTCATAATTTTTATCTTTCCCGGAAAATATTTCTCTCAGTATGAAGTCCACCAAGACACATGAAGGCTGAACCAAAATATAGGTAACTTAACTGGGTTTTCGATATAAGGCGAAAAATGGAACTTGCCCCGCCTGGAATCACTTGCAGGGCAAGGGTTTTCAAGGGCTGTTTGATATAAGGGATTTTTTGGAACTCGGTATAAGTCTTTGATATATAAGGAATTAAAT
>DAOURK010000003.1 GCA_030625085.1 Pseudomonadota bacterium | reverse complement strand
AAATAAACGTGCATATAAGATTACCTATTTTAGAAGGTTTTGAGCTGGGCTTTCCAGTTTATTTATAATAATACAGTCCATGCTTTTGACGATTGGGTATAATTATGACGATTAACAAAGGTGTGAAAATCGGTGTTTAATGGATAAAATCAGTCAGCAAAAACAACGAGAGATAATTGACGCCTTGAGGAGAGGAACTGTGCCCCAAAAGGGATTAGATGCATTCGCTATGGGGATGGGACCTTTCATCGATGCGATTGACAGTGAACTAGATTTAGTTGCCAAAGGGGGAAGTGTCTTTAAGGCTGTTAGGGGTGAATATGGAAGTGGCAAGACTTTTTTTTCACGTTGGCTCCAGGAACGTGCCAAAAAGCAAGGGTTTTCGACATCTGAGGTCCAGATCTCTGAAACGGATACGCCATTACACAAACTTGAAACAATATACAGAAGATCAATGGAACGTTTAGCGATCAGCGGTGTTTCAGCCGGTGCCTTCCGCAACATTGTCGATTCATGGTTTTTTACTTTAGAGGAAGACATTCTGGCCGGAAACGCTGTTGAAGGGCATGATGAAATTCAACTGGCAGAGAAGACAAATCATTTGATGGAGCAAAGATTGGCATCGATTACAAGACATGCACCAGCTTTTGCCGGGGTCTTGCGTAGATATCGGAAGGCAACGCTTGAAAATGATTTTGTTTTAGCCGAAGGTCTCATGGCCTGGTTAAGCGGCCAACCTCACGTAACAGCAGAAATCAAAAGACAGGCAGGCATTAAAGGAGAAGTGGACCACTTTACAGCCTTAAATTTTCTGCAAGGATTATTATTGATCTTAAAGGATTCCGGTCATCCGGGTTTAGTTTTGGTAATGGATGAAGTCGAAACTTTGCAGCGCGTGCGCAGCGATGTCCGTGATAAGGGCCTTAATTCCCTCAGACAGTTAATAGACGAAATTGATGCGGGCCGATTCCCCGGGTTGTATCTTTTGATTACCGGCACCTCCATGTTTTTTGACGGCCCTCAGGGGGTACAAAGATTAGCGCCCCTATCTCAACGCCTCTATACGGATTTTTCAACAGACATACGGTTTGACAATCCGAGGGCGATCCAAATCCGAATGAAAGGCTTTGACCTCAAAACATTGGTGCAGTTAGGGATCAGAATTCGTGACATTTATGCAGCCTATTCAAACAATGCCGAAGAAATTAAAATGAAGGCTGATGACAGATATATCGCATCATTGGCCAAGGCAATCACCGGCAATCTAGGTGGGAAAATCGGCATTACTCCCCGCCTTTTTTTAAAAAAATTAGTGGGTGACGTGCTTGACCGGATTGATCAATTCCCGGATTTTGATCCTCGAATAGATTATGCCTTAACATTGGTTGATTCGGAAATGTCCAAAATTGAACGTAATGCAAATGCCGCCAAAGATGTAGACACAATTGAGCTTGATTTATGAAGGCCTTTGATTTACTTCACCCCGCACTCCAGCACCATATTGTAAATTCATTAAACTGGCGCAACTTGAAGCCTTTGCAAGAACAAAGTATCAAGGCCATCCTTTCCGGCAAACATATGGTCATGTTGGCGCCAACTGCCGGCGGAAAAACCGAAGCTGCATTATTCCCCTTATTTTCCCGCATGCTTTTTGAAAATTGGTCTGGTTTGAGCCTTCTCTATATATGTCCGCTCAAAGCCTTATTGAATAACCTAAATGTCCGCGTAAGAGGATACGCCACGTTATTAGGGCGAAGGTCAGAAGTATGGCATGGCGATACTAAAGATGCTGATCGAAAGGCCATATTGGCTGATCCGCCGGATTGTCTGCTGACTACACCCGAATCTGTAGAGGCCATATTAATATCAACTAGAAGCGACCATATGGTGTTCTTTGAAAATCTTCATGCGGTTGTTGTTGATGAAATCCATGCCCTTGCCGGTGATGACCGCGGTTGGCATTTGCTTGCAATTCTTGAAAGGCTCACAAAAATTGCCAACCGAGAAATTCAGCGAATAGGTCTATCAGCAACTGTGGGAAATCCCGACTCTATTGTAGATTGGCTCTCCAAACATTGCATAGGCGAGAGGGCTATCTTATTGCCAGCCCCGGAAAAATGTGCTGATGTTGATGTCAAACTAGATTTTGTCGGAAACTTGGAAAATGCAGCCATTGTCATTGCACGCCTTCATCGTGGAGAGAAGCGGTTGGTTTTCTGTGACAGCAGAAGCCGTGTAGAACAATTAGCACATAAGCTGCGAGGGTATGGAATAAAAACCTATGTATCTCACAGCTCATTGAGCGTCAATGAGCGCAGGCAAGCTGAACATGCTTTTAGTAATGAAAGAGACTGTGTCATTGTAGCCACTAGCGCTTTAGAATTAGGTATTGATGTTGGTGATCTGGACAGGGTAATTCAAATCGATGCACCGGCAACAGTCTCTTCTTTTCTCCAGCGGCTCGGCCGAACCGGCAGGCGAGAAGGGATTAAAAAAAACTGTATATTTCTCGCAACTTCAGAACAGGCATTGCTGCAGGCGGCTGGACTCATTCACTTATGGTCTAGCGGTTATGTGGAACCTGTCACCCCTCCACCGGCGCCTTACCATGTTTTTGTGCAACAAATTTTAAGCCTTTTATTACAGGAAAAAGGCATTGGCTTAAAAACCTGGCAAAAATGGGTCGGCCGAGTGCCGGCTTTTGAAAAAATGCCGGATGAAACAGTTAGGCGCATTTTCAATTACATGCTTGCTGCGGGGATCATCACAGAAGACCAGGGTATTATTTGGTTCGGTCCCTTAGGTGAAAAGCTTTATGGTTTTCGAAATTTTATGAATCTATGCTCAATCTTTACAAGCCCTCCATTATTCATGGTTAGATATGGCAAAAATGTAATCGGCTATGTGGATGAAATCACTTTCGCTGGTAATGTAGAACAAGTGCTTCTTCTTGGCGGACGTGCATGGAAAGTAAGACATATCGATAGAGATAAAAAGATGGCCCATGTAGAACCTACGACACTTCATGGGAAATCGCGTTGGCTCGGAGCCGGGCCTTTTTGGTCAACAGAACTTTGTCAATCTGTTAAATTACTATTAGTTGGGCAGGAAGCCATGAATGAATGGTCAAGGAGAGCCACTGAAAAAATAACCAATCTTCGCTTGATATTTAATTGGGTTGGGGGTGACTCGACGACCATTTGCCATAGTAAAAACAACTATACGTGGTGGACTTTCGCAGGGAAACTCATCAATATTAATCTCTCTGCATTAATTTATAAGATCTTAGGCATAAGAGCTTTTGGTGATAATTTATCCATAAAGTTGGATAAGTCTTTATCAAACAGTGATATCAAAAAACTGATTCGCACGAAAGTTCATGATATTTCTACAGAAATTATACATCTCATTTTTGAAAAAGAGATTAAGCATTATAAATTCCATGAATGTTTGCCGGATGAGGTAATTCTTCAAATGGAAAAAAATAGATATATAGTTGATACACAGGTTAAAGATCTACTGAAAATGAAGGTTACTCATTCAAATATGGAAATGAGTTGAGTAATTTTTAAATTTTTATAACAATTCTATTCATCTTATCAAATGTCAGTTTAGCTGGATGTCTTCATTCTCAGCCATGGCCTTTTTCCGCTAAGCGGTACTTCTGAAGACGACTTTGTGGTTTTTCCGGGATGGTATATTCGATTAGGCCTTTATCCAACAACCGCCGCACAAGATCATTCAGGTAGCGACTTTGCTTGTTTTTTCCAATTTTTTGGGCGAGTTCCTTTTTCCCAAGATCTTCTTTCTCAAGCAAACGAAGAATCTTCTGTGCCATTTCCGACTCTACCCCTGACTCTACCCCTGGTCGTTCAATTGATGCTTCCTTCGCAAACATAGCTTGCATCAGACTGGAAGTGCCGTCCATGTCAGCTTCCAGTCCGGGAAGAAAAAACTCAAAGGCTTTCCAGCCCCGGTCATTGGTATATTTCGGTTCGGGATGTCCCAATTTTTTCCATTGGTTAAGCATCATTCTGAAACCGGTTCCCGCTTGCTCGCAAAGGATGATACGGCGCATAGCTGCGACAATGGCAGGATTACGTACCTCCTTTTCCCCCGGCTCTAGAAGGCGGCTATCATCGCCAAAAACATCTCCCGGATTCCAGAGCTGTATACCGTCCTGATAAAACTTGATGACTGCTTTGCGGGAATGATCACCATAATCCTGATGAATAAGCAGGTTGACAGCAGCTTCACTGAAGACGCGATAGCCGGGTGGCGTATCTTGCCTGGCCAGAGTATGGGGATCAATGCCGCTGAAGGGTTTGGGCATGAAAAAAAGGTACTTAGCCACAAGTTGTTGCCAGGTAGTGATGATATTATCTTCCGACACATACCGGTCTATCCATCGCACTTCCGGCAGATCATCTTTTGATCCGTAAGGCAAAAACTGCACATCGAGGGTCGGACGAGGAATCAACTGGTGTATGGCAAGAGATGAACCAAAGAACATGATGGCTGCATGCGTGGGTTTAAATTGTTGGCCATCCTTCACCAAATAGCCCCATTGATACAGGAAATCGTGATGAGCTTGTTCAGGATTAAAACCGCTGTTATACTGGTGAAATCGGTTACGATACCAGGTAAGGCTACTCTTGTTAAACGCCTCATCAAGAGAAACTCTCTCAAATACCTGGCCATCCCAACGATCAGCGGTAGCGTCCCGGAGCATCCGCTCTATGTCTTGCATTTGGGCTCTGTAGTCACCACCGCCTTTGCGTAAAAAGGTGCGGCGAATATCGCCGTCAAGGTAAACCGGTTTGCGTGACCGAACATTCTCGGCGATGTGGAAGACAAGGACCGTCTTGCCCGCGAAGGGAAGGGATGGAGGGGAAAAAAATAAAATATATTCCTTCAAAAGAAGATGTTCTTAAGGTGATTGTGGCGGCAGTTCCTGATACTCAGGATTATCTATGGACAATCAAAGAAAGTATGGGCAGGATGAGTGAAATAAACCGGCTTATCTGGGATGATGTGAATTTTGATGAACGGTATGTGGTGCTTTTTACGCGAAAGAAAAAGGGCGGACATTTGACCCCAAGAAAAATTCCCATGACCAGAAGACTCTATAGCGTGCTTTTTTATAGATATTCACAGCGGAATACAACTAAGCCCTGGGTATTCTGGCATACTTATACGAGCAGTAAGTCAGGGGAAAAACATGAGGGGCCATACCAGGACCGAAAAAAGGTTATGCGGGGCTTATGCCATAAAGCAGGTGTCAAATATTTCCGGTTTCATGCGCTTCGTCATGCCGGGGCTTCTATCATGGAAAGAAGAAATGTTCCCATTGGATCTATCCAGCGCATTCTCGGGCATGAAAAAAGGACCACTACTGAAATTTATCTGCATAGTATTGGTGAAGCAGAACGAGAGGCCATGGAAATTTTTGAAGCTGAATTTGAGGGTGAAGAAAAGAAAAATCCACTCACAGATTCACTCACAGAAAAACCGAAAGGGTCACAGCATCATCTGTAACCCTCTGAAATTAAAAGAGCCGGCGATGGGATTTGAACCCGCGACCTGCTGATTACGAATCAGCTGCTCTACCCCTGAGCTACGCCGGCGCTTGACAAATACTATAGTTATCGTGTTTGGTGATAGCGGGCCATAATTTCATCCCTGCTGAGCAATGCCTCCACAGGAATACCTGTAGATTGAACCTTTTGCAACCCCTGTTCTTCCTGCCGATCAACCAGCACAATTGACCTTTCCACCAAAAAACCATTGGCTTTTGCTTTTTCAATAGCCGTAATAGTTGACTGGCCGGTGGTAAGTACATCATCCACTACCACTACCCTGTCTCCGGCGTGCAGATCTCCTTCAATTTTTCGCTTTAAGCCATGATCTTTTTCTGATTTTCTAACAATAAATATTTTGATATATTGGCGCTCTTGATAAGCTGCGCCCATAACAGCATAGGCAATGGGATCAGCGCCCAGGGTTAATCCGCCGATACCCTGGATGTGAAGATTTTTTATTTTCTCGAAAATGAGACGTCCAATACATTCCATCCCCTCAGGGATAAGGGTTATTTTCCGGCAATCAAGATAATAATTACTCGTTTTGCCGGAGGATAGTCTAAAAGGAGTTTCCTCATTGTACTGAAATGCTCTCTCCACAACAAGATCAAGGAGCAGTTCCTTCATTTCTTGTATAATTGATTCCATTTTTTATCCCATTCCATTTAGAAGTATTCAGGTTAGAAAAATTCAGGGAATTTGGCGCTCATTTCCTTATAGGCAAATGCCTCAACGTCTTTGGCAGTAGAAAAGCTCATGGCTTTATACGCCAATTCCGTTGCCTGTTCCAAACGAACTGAACGAATAATCTGTTTAATCGCCGGAATCCCGGCAGGGTTCATACTAAATTCATCCAACCCCAATCCAAGCAAAATTAAGCTTGAAAGAGGATCTCCTGCCATTTCTCCACACATGCCTACGGGGATACCTTCATTATGCCCTGCCTCTATGGTAAATTTAATGAGTCGAAGAAGGGCCGGGTGTAATGGTTCATACAAATAGGCTACATGCTCATTCCCCCGGTCAATGGCAATGGAATACTGAATAAGATCGTTGGTGCCAATACTAAAAAAATCCGCCTCTTTAGCCAAAAGATCAGCAGTAAGGGAGGCAGAGGGAATTTCAATCATTACGCCAACAGGAATATCCTCATCATAATATACTCCCTCTGAAGCCATATCATCCTTTACCTCAGCCAAAATGAGATTGGCTTGCTGCAATTCCTCGATGCCGGAAATCATGGGATACATGATGCGTAATTTTCCATAGGCGCTAGCCCTCAATATGGCTCGCAGTTGGAGACGAAACAAGTCAGTATGTTTTAAAGAAAATCGAATCGCCCGCAGTCCTAAAACCGGATTGGGTTCGTCTGCTACATGAAGCTTTGATTGAATTTTATCTCCCCCCAGATCCAGAGTACGAATGGTGGCCGGGTGGGGGCTCACCTGTCCGGCTAATCGTTTATAAATGCGGAAGTGGTCTTCTTCCGTAGGTAAATTTGGCGTATCCATATAGAAAAATTCGGTTCGATAAAGGCCAATACCCTCGGCTCCCCTGCTCAGCACATGGGGAATTTCATCGATAAATTCTATATTGGCCGTAATTTCGATTTTATATCCGTCCAAGGTTTCTGCAGGTTGATCGCTATGTTTCAGCAGTTCCTGGATAACATATTTAAATCTTCTCTGTTTTTCCAGATATTCCCGGAATTCCTCGGGGGTTGGTTTAACAACTACTACTCCATCAGTCCCATCAATGATGATCGGATCTCCGGTTTTAACAAAACTGCAGATATTTTCAAGACCAACCACTGCCGGGATTTCTAATGCTCGGGCGGTAATGGCTGTATGGGAAGTACGGGCACCTAAGTCCGTGGCAAAACCTATAACTCTTTCTTTATGCATTTGAGCGGTGTCCGCAGGTGACAGATCATGGGCGATAATAATGACATCCTCTTCAAATTTATCAAACCTCTTCATTTTCTCGCCTACCAGATTTCGTAAAATGAGCTGGCCTACATGTTCAATATCGCTTCTGCGCTCTTTCATGTAAGGATCTTCGATCTCATCAAAAATTTTGGCAAAACGGGATAATACCTTTCTGAGCGCCCACTCGGCATTGACTCTTTCTTCTCTAACAATCTTTATGGCTTCATTTATCAAGGCTTCATCTTCAAGAATGAGAATATGAACGTCTACAATACGGGCATGTCCCTTATCTCCAAGATCATGAACAAGTTTCTTTTTTACTTGCATTAATTGTTTACGGGATTTATCCAGGGCTTCCCTAAATCGAGAAATTTCCTTCTCTACCATTTGGGCACTAAGGGTAAACTTTTCTACCTTTATTTTCCTTCTATCGAGTAAAAAAACTTTGCCAATGCTAATGCCCGGTGAAACCCCTGCTCCTTTAAGCATCTAAAATCAACCTCCCCTATCCTGGGATTTGCGGCACCAATTTCTTTTGGCAGGGCTAAAGCCCTGCGCTACATAAAATATTAAAAGGCGTTTTCTTTAACCTTTTATGCTATCTTTTCTTCTTTTTTGCAAGGCTAAAGCCCTGCACTACATAAATATATTAAAATGCCCGGGGCTGCATAAAAATAATAAAAAGGGTTCAATCCTCAATATCTTCTCCGAATTTATTATCAATTAACTCTGCCAATTTATCCAAAAGCTCTAGGGCATCGTCGCCATTCACGTCAAAGATTAATTCCGTTCCTAATGAGGCGGTTAAAGTCAGTATTCCAAGTACGCTTTTTCCGTTTGCGCTCATATTATTACTATGAATCATCACTTCAGATGCATATTTATTGGCCAATTGAACAATCTGACTGGCAGCTCGTGCATGTAATCCTAACTTGTTTTTAATTGTCACAACTTTTTTCGGCATCTTTTCCTCAAAAAACGCATCGATTATAAAAACAAAAAAAATGTTAAATGATATTTTTTCCTGATATACTCTTTGGACATTTTATCACAATCGGGATCATTGCTCCAGGAATAATCAGCATAAAAGATTTAAATTACGAATTACAAATTACAAATTAATGATCGGCTGGGAAGCCGCATCAATAAAATGAAAATTCCTATGCTATTTAATTAAGGAGGGGCGGCGGCTCCAACAAAATGGTCGGCTAAAAGACCGCCTGAATAAACAAAAAAATCTATCCTGTTATATCGCTGATCTTTAATCGAAAATCACAAGCCCACGAACTTCTTGGCTTCAGCTTTATATCCCAATTGGGAAAAATTACTGAACTTTGATAGACCCTTTCAAATCCGCTTTCAGAATTCGAGGCTGTCTCAATGGGAAATCTCCATAAAGTGGGATGGTTAGTAAAATCAAAAGATATCATTAAGCCCACAGCTTCATCTACCAATTGAAGCCCTTTCACATCCGCTACAATGCCTTGGCCGGCCAATTGTCGATCCTCCAGGACAACATTAGAAATCCGATAATATCTGTCCTCACACCGTCCGCCTAACAGATTAATATTAAATTCTATCCCAAAGGTGCAGCGGACCACATCACCCCCACAATTAATAAGCTGATACTGAAAAGTTAATTCTGACTTATCCGCTTCAATTTTCACTTGTTTTTCTACTCGAAAGGGAATACTTTTTCCTTTAATCTGCAAACGTCCGTCCCTAGAAAAAGTAACCTGGGTCATCTGTTTTGTTGATTGAATCTGCTTTTGATACCTTCCTGTAACAAAATCCCCATATTCAAGACACTGCAATCGGCTAAATTCCTGTAAGGTTGTGCCGGGAGCAAGAAAATGATCAATTAAACAATTTCGTGCATACCAATCATAATACAGCAATCCGGACAGATTTTCCTCCTTGCTGACTGAAATATCATGGATACTTTTCACCTCTGAATCATCTGAACCATCTGCCGGGTTTTGGATTGTCTCTTCCTGCCGTAGTTTTTGGTGATGGCTTTCTTGTCTGCGCATTAAGGAATTAATTACATTAAATGATTTTGGTCGATAGTCTAATTCTGTAATCGTTCCTCCCGAATCAGCATCCAGGCAACAATTCAAAACAGGTGTTTTTATAATAAGTTTTTGTTCCTTATCGTCGTCTAAACCATTCTGTGAACACTCAATCCAATGGCCGGGTGGGCGCAGATTTTTATCTAAAATATTTTCTGCCTGAATCAAATGCGTATATACTCCATGCCGTAAATGAGGAAGGTACAGACCACCAAAAAGACCATGCCAGTAAGCATCGTTACATTGTCCCTTCCATAATTCATCTCTGGCTTCTTCCATCCATTTTTGGGGCAGTGAGGAGTCGGATTGATTCTTGAAGCATTTTTCGATTTGATTACTCACCCATAACATCTTTTGATATATATGGTTACTTTCCGAATATTTCGTTAAAAAATTACGCCAAAAGCCTCCCCTGATAACAGGTTTTTCCTTGTCCGTAAATTCCTGCGAGGTATTAATCACCTTTTTTATTGTATTCAATTCTTCCGCAGCCTGGGGAAGGAGTGCCCATTCTTCCATTTCTGAGTATGAGGCGGTAGGTAAATAAATCTTACCCAAGGGAGAAAATCTATCTAAATATTCGGAAAAGGTAAGAATTTCTAAGGAATCATAATTTTTCTCAATCAAGGTAAAAAATTTATCCAGCCATTTTTGCTGATAGGTCAATTTAAAGGTACCCGGCCAAACACCAAATTTTTCCCCGTCGTCAGCCATGAGGGTTAAATTCCCCTTTCCCCTATTTTCCCTCAGGATGTAATCAATTGTTTCCTGAGGCTTTCGGAAGGGAATGCTGTAGCGCAAAAATTTACTGCCGGGAAAGACTTTTAAAATTTTACCCTGTTCTTCGGTAAGGTAATACCCCTTTAAATCTTCTTCTTGAAGTCCGGCTGCCCTAAAATGTAGATCATCTACAGCCAGATATTCAATGCCGGCCTCACAAATATATTTTACCAGATGAGGCTCCCAAACCCTTTCAGCCAACCACATGCCTCGAGAACCTACCTGAAAATGCTCGGACAGAAACCGGTTCAATTTTTTTATTTGCCCCACTTTATCTTCATCAGGGAGGATAGCTAAAATAGGTTCATAATATCCTCCACTTAAAAGTTCAACCTGCCCCCTGGCCACCATATCATGCAAAAGATCTAAAACGGGAGAGGAGTTTTCCAAAAACCAGTTCCACATATTCCCGGAATAATGAAGACTTATCTTAATGCGGGGGTGTGCCTTGAGTACTTTTAAAAAAGGCAAATAGGCCTTTTTGGTGCATTCTTCAAAAACAAAATCAAAATTCCCTACTGGCTGATGATTATGGATCCCTAAAATAAGATATTGTTTTTCCAATATTTGTCCCCACTAAAAATAACCCCCGACACCTTACAGAATGTCCTGATCCCCTTATGTATACATCAGACTAGGGGGTTTGAAGTAGCGCAGGGCTTTAGCCCTTCGCTACCTTATAAGAAATTAATGCATAAAATTTAATATTATTACAAGTACTTATCCATGCAGTAACGAGTCATCAATTTTGTGGCAATAACTATATCGGGCACATATTGTTACAGATGATTTTTATTAAGCAAATCGCTGGCTATAATAATCTTTTCTCGGCCACAGGTACAACTGGTTTCCTTAATTTCTTCCAAGCTATGCCCTTGACGATAAGAGGAAAGCTTTATTAACATTGGAAGATTCACCCCTGTGACGACGGCTATTCGTTTTTCAGACAAAAAAGACAAACTCAAATTAGATGAACTTCCTCCAAACATATCCGTTAAAATCAACACACCGGAGCCGGAATCTACACGCTCAATGGCCTGTCGAATATCTTTGAGCGCTCTATCAACCCCTTCTTTGGAGTCTACTGAAACGGCAATCGCTTTTTTTAATGGGCCGGCAATAAGTTCTGCGCTCGCAAGTAAAGCTTTGGCTACATTTCCATGAGTAATAATAACCACCCCGACTATACTATCTTTATCATTTTTTTGGGACTCACTGTTTTTATTAGTCATTTTTTTTTATTCTCTTATCCAAATTAACACCTGTTAAAAAAATCAGCTAAATTCACTCGTTGACTTTCTATCCCCTGGTCCCTTGAAAATAAGGGATGCCTGGTTAGAGACGCTTATTCTCGAATATCTCCTTCATAACCAGTGAGAGCTTTTTTTGTTAACTGATCACCAACCTTTCGATCAAAATCTCGAGCTGAATAATAGCCGCTTTCTTTTAATAATTGATTTCGGGCGGCAACTTCTATAATAATGGCCATATTTCGACCGGGAGCTACAGGCATTTTAATCAAGGGCAGATCAATTCCCAAAATCCTTGTTGTTCTCTCATCTAGTCCCAAACGCTCATATTCAATACTTGTTTTCCATTCCTCCATCATGACTACCAGTTCAATTTTTTTTCGATACCGTACAGCAGCCACCCCAAAAAGATCTTTAATATTGATTATTCCCAATCCTCGCAATTCCATATGATAGCGGATTAAATCAGGGCCGCTGCCAATCAATACATCAGGTGGGACCAATTTGATGTTGACCATATCATCCGAGACTAAACGATGCCCTCGAACAATAAGATCCAGGGCGCATTCGCTCTTCCCGATACTACTTTTGCCCAGCACAAGAACACCGCGGCCGTAAATATCCATTAGAACGCCGTGGATACTTGTTTGGGCGGCTAATTTTTCTTCCATGTAGGTTGAAATTTGCCGAATAAATACTGAACTTTGTAAGGCGGATTGCAAAACAGCGATTTTATGTTTATTGCATTGTCGAGTTAGTTCCGGAGGAGGGGATAATTTTTTAGTTAAAATAAAGCAGGAAATAGATGCTCGGCAGATAGCATCTAAAACCTCCTGACAGCGTGCATGGGAAAGTGTTTGTAAAAAAGATATCTCGGTATTACCTAGTACCTGAATTCGTTCAGCGCGTATCTGAGCGAAATATCCTGCCATAGCCAAGCCAGGCTTTTGAATGCGGGGAGATTTAATCTTCCGGTTGAGACCGTCTTTCCCAGCTATTATTACTAATTTCAATCGCTCGGCTTGTTCATCGAATAACTCTTGAACAGTTAAATATCTTCGGGTAAGCATTCTTAGCTTTTACCCTGTGATTTCTTTTTCTTCTTTAGCAATAACCCGATAAATATCCTCCCGGTCTTTGACTTGCATCAAAGACTGTCGGAAATCCGGTTTTTTAAGAAGCCGGGAAATTCTCGCCAAAATCTTTAAATGCAAGGCTGCTGAATTTTCAGGAGCCAAAAATAAAAAAAATAAATGAGCGGGTTTATTATCGAGGGACTCAAAATCAACCCCCTTTTGACTTCGTCCAAAAGCCGCTACAAGATTTGCCTCGTTAAATTTGGCATGGGGAATAGCCACCCCATCCCCCACTCCGGTGCTCCCCATTTTTTCTCTTGCCAATAAAGCCCCTAATGCCTTATCAGCATTTTTTATCTGATTACTTTTTACTAAAACCTGAACTAACTCCTTTAAAAGCTCCACCTTGGTTTCGGCTTTTAAATCTGCTTCGATACACTCCTTGGGCAAATAATCCAAAATCCTCATAAAATTTCCTCCATCAATCGCGAACTTTTTATTGGAATTCCGGCTCAATAAGCACCAATTTGTCATCTTTGCGTCGATAAATCACACTTAAAGAATCTGAGGCTATATTGGCAAATATAAAGCAATCTTCCCCTAATAAATCCATTTGCTTAATTGCTTCATCCAGGCTCATGTGCTGAACAATCAGTTTTTTTGGTTTAATTATCCGCAAATTTGATGGCGCCTCTTCCTTATCTTCTGCCGTAAATACATCCATGATCGTATTTTTTTCTTTTAATACTTGTCGTGCTTTGTGTTGCCGGGTTTTTTCCTTATATTTTTTAACCTGCCGCTCAATTTTATCCATTACCCGATCAACTGAGCAGTACATATCATCAGTTTCTTCTTCTCCATTAATAGTAATCCCATTAGCCTTAATGGTTACTTCGGCTGAATGACGATATTTTTCAACACTTAAAATAACATCTGCCTCTTTAATATTTTCAAGATATTTATTAACACGTCCTACTTTATTCTTCACGTAATCTTGCAAAGCTTTAGTCATTTCCATATGTCTGCCCGTAATTAGTACTTGCATCTATAATAGCCTCCTTCACAGCATATATGATTAAATAAATAACCTGTGCTTACTTATTTTGACCTTTGTTCCCTCGGAAGGAATACACTACCATTCATAAAGAGAAAAGTAAAAGGAAGGCGCAGCTTCTTATGATTAATAATGATAATGAGCCTGTTTTGTCTGTTGACCATTTATAGGTCAAATAATATCCATTTTTCGTTTCTGAGAAGGTAAAATGTGTAATTCATCACGATATTTGGCTATAGTGCGTCTGGCAATAACTACTCCTTGTTTTTTTAATAATCCCAAAATTTGTGTGTCGCTGTAAGGCTTCCGGGAATTTTCATTTTTAATCAGTTCACGGAGTATCTCTTTTACTCTTACCGAAGATATATAATCGCCATTATTTTTCTTTAATCCCGAATTAAAGAAAAACTTCAGCTCAAAAATTCCCTGGGGAGTATACATATATTTATTGGTGGTAACACGGCTAATGGTTGATTCGTGCATTGAGATGTCGTTAGCCACATCCATTAAGGTCAAGGGTTTTAAATGAGCCAACCCTTTCTCCAGAAAATCTTGCTGAAAAGTAACAATGCTCTTGGATACATTATATAAAGTTCTTTGCCGCTGCTGAATGCTTTTAATTAACCAGACAGCAGATCGCAATTTATCCTCTACATATTTTCGCGTATTCTCAGGGACCATTTTCCCTTTTCGTAAAATTTTCCGGTATACATTACTCACGCGAAGTTGTGGTAGACCCTCATCATTCAAAGTAATAATATAATCATCTACAACTTTATAAACAAATACATCCGGCACAATATAGTGAGAGATTTCGGGATTGAATCTGCGCCCCGGTTTGGGATCATAGCTTAAGATAATTTTGGTCAGCTCTTTTACTTTAAGCAGACTAAGGCCCATATTTTTGGCAATTGTATGATATTGCTTGGCCTCCATTTGAGCTATATGATCCTGGATTATTTTCTTAACTAACGAAGCTGTAGGTTCATTCTCTTTTACTTGCAACAGCAAACATTCTTGAGGTGTTCTGGCCCCGACCCCGGCCGGATCAAATTTTTGGATCAGATCCAATACTTCTTCCGTTTTGGCTATATCATCTAACCCAAGGACTTCGGTAATTTCCTCAACTGTTGCACAAAGGTAACCATTTTCATCAATATTGCCAATAATCATCTCTCCTATACGAAATTCGTCATCCTCAAGAGATGATGTCATCCTCAGTTGCCAGAGCAGATAATTTTGAAGTGACTGCGGCTTGGTCAGAATATTCTCCAAGGGGGGAAGTTCCCGCTCATCCCCTTGGGCGAAAGAACGATTATAACTCGTGTCTCCAATATCATCATCAATAAAATTCTGCCAATCCATTTCACCTTCCGAATTCTTAAAACTATCCTCTTCATTACTTAAGCGCACATCCTCAGTTTTTACCTCTTTTTGCTTTATTTCTTCAGTATCATGATCCGAAGAGTCCGTTTGTAATTCTTCCAGCATTGGATTTTCTTGTAATTCTTGATGAATGAGATTGGTTAACTCAAGTTTGGACAGTTGTAATAATTTTATAGACTGCTGCAACATCGGGACCATCATCAGCCGGTGGGTCAACTTCATATTTAGACTGTGTTTTAACTCTAGCGCCATAGCCGCACCTCTCTGCGAATTGTGAAGTGTCTTGTAAGAAAACAACTTTTCATTTTATCTGACATCCAACAAAAAACCCTGCTCTTTACCTGATCAAAATCAGTTAAAATCAACCAAAGCCCGTAATTCTTTGCCGGCTTTGAAAAAAGGGACTTTTTTTGCGGGGACTTTTACCGTTTCACCGGTTTTAGGGTTCCTCCCCTGTCGGGCTTTCCTGTCTCGAATACGGAAACTTCCAAAACCCCTCAACTCCACTTTGTCCCCTTCGCTTAAAGCAGTAGTAATACTTCCAAAAATAGTCTTAATTACTGTTTCGGTTTCTTTCTTCGTTAAATCCGTTAACTTTGAAATTTCCACCACTAAATCGGCTTTAGTCATTGATCAAGATCCTCCTCTCGTCTTATAAGATAAGTTAATATTCTCAATTAATCAATAACATAATAAATCAAATCTGTCAAGGGTCACATACGAAAAGTCTCGCCTAAATATAAATCCTTAACCTGATCATCGCTAATCAAATCTGCCGTGGTACCGGAGAGTAAAATTTCACCATTATACATGATATAAGCCCGATCCGTGATAGTGAGGGTTTCGCGAACATTATGATCGGTAATTAATATGCCGATACCTTTTTTTTTAAAGGTGTTGATGATTTTTTGGATACGCAACACTGCCTTGGGATCGATCCCAACAAACGGCTCATCTAACAACATAAAAGACGGTGAAGTAATTAACGCTCGGCCAAGTTCTACCCTGCGCCGCTCGCCGCCGGAAAGAGTATCTGCCTTGTGGTGGGCTAAATTAGTTAACCCAAGTTCATCCAGTAATGAACTTAGTCGACGCTTCCTTTCTTCAGTATCCGGATCAAGAGCTTCCAGAATAGCCATAATATTTTGCTCGACAGTTAATCTTTTAAATACCGAAGATTCTTGAGGAAGATAGCTGATGCCCAAATTGGCCCGCTTATACATGGCTAAGTGGGTGATTTCATGACCATTTAAAAATATCTGCCCCTTTTCCGGTTTAATTAAACCTATCATAATTCTAAAAGTCGTCGTCTTCCCCGCTCCATTAGGCCCCAGTAAACCAACCACCTCTCCCCTTTTGAGGGAAAAGCTCACATCATTTACGGTAACAAGACCCTTATACTTTTTCAGGAGGCCCTTAGCTTCAATCAATCTTTTCTCGCTCCGAATTGCTCTTTTTTTCTTCCTCTACGGCAATTGTTGCCTTCGCGTTTCCCTCTATGAGGACCTTACCCTGATCCCAGAAATAGGTTATTGTATCCCCTGATATACAATTTTTTCCCTGCCTGGTCATTGGATTCCCTGTGAGAATTACCTTACGCTCTTGATGATAATAAATACCCTCTTCGGCAGTTATAATTTTATCCTCCTTAACTATTCTAATGTTGTCGTAAGCCTTAATCAACTCAATCTTTCCTTCTCCCTCCGCCCAATATACCTCAATACGATCAGCATAAAGAAAAGTATTATCTTGTTTTACCGTCACCCCGCCTTTATAGGTGGCCATATTATTTTGAGGATCAAATTCTACCTGATCGGCTGTAATCAAAATTTTAATTTCTTCACCAAAATTTTCTTGGGATACCTCTTGAGATCTTGTACTAGATACTCCTGCTAAAAAAAAAACCCCTCCTGTTAGTATAAGTTGAAATAAAAAAAGGGCGTATTTTTTCATCCCGAAAAATCTCTTATCCAACCCTTCAGCCCTTTCCCATGGTGTAAGGTTAATAAATACCTGTTCTTACGTCCTTATTAACTTTAATTTTTCTCAAATTAATATCAGCCGACATTCCTCGACCGGTAATTTGTATATTATTCTGCTTTAACCAGACCGGGTCCTCAGTCAATACTATCCTTTTTTTCGGCAACCAGGAAAGGGTGTTTGTCTTAAGATAAAGTTGGTTGGAAAAAGCTTTTACATTTCCTTCCAAAAATACATTTTTTTCCGATAAATCAATTTTTCCCCGATTTCCGGTAAGTACAATTTCTTGGCCTTCTTCCCCTGAATAGGATAAAACAACCTTTGTTAAATAAGCAATCCCTTGTTTTTCATAGAGTTCAGCTTCTTCGGCTTTGAGTCTCCAAGCTAGATCCCCTTCACTGGTTTCCGATAATTCCATATTCTTTAAGGTAACATCAGCCTTCCCAATATCCGGCTTCGGGACGGGCGGTTTAATTACTTGTTGCTTCATTTGCAGCCAAAAAATAAAAAAGATGGATGCCGAGATTACTGATAAGCCGATAAATACTCCCTTTTTAAAGGACATTTCTTCATCATCTTTAAAAATTTTTACGTTCCCACAGTCCAGGAATTCAAATATTCGTGTTGTTCCTTGGTTAAGGTATCGATTTTGACACCCATACTTTCCAGTTTGAGCTGAGCTATAAGGTTATCGATTTCCACCGGCACATCATAGACTTTTTTATCCATGGTCCCGACACTTTTAGCTAAATATTCGAGGCAAAGAGCCTGATTGGCAAAACTCATATCCATAACACAGGAGGGATGCCCTTCGGCAGCGGCTAAATTAATTAACCGGCCTTCTCCCAGCACATTGATTCGGTTATCGTTAGGTAAGGTGTACTCTTCAATATATTCTCGAAATTTTCGTTTTTTGACGGCCAATGAATTAAGCGCTTCTAAATCCAGTTCCACGTTGAAATGGCCGGAATTAGCTACAATAGCTCCATCTTTCATTTTTTCAAAATGCTCTCTGCGGATTACATGAATATCCCCGGTCAGGGTAACAAAAAAATCTCCTATCCGGGCCGCCTCTTCGATCGGCATAACCCGAAAACCATCCATAATCGCTTCTAAGGCCTTCAACGAATCAACCTCGGTCACAATAACATTGGCCCCCATTCCTCGAGCGCGCATAGCCAGGCCGCGACCGCACCATCCATACCCGGCTACCACAAAAGTTGAGCCGGCCACCAAACGGTTGGTGGCCCGGATAATCCCGTCAATTGTGCTTTGGCCCGTACCATACCGATTATCGAACAAATGTTTCGTATCGGCGTTATTGACCGCTACAATAGGATATTCCAATACCCCGTTGGCTGCCATGCTCTGCAACCGTATGACCCCTGTTGTAGTCTCTTCAGTTCCTCCAATTACCGTTCCTATCAAGTCTTTTCTGCTGGTATGTAAGGTTGAAACCAGATCAGCTCCATCATCCATAGTGAATTCCGGTTTTAGGTCCAAAACGGCCTTGATATGATTATAGTAGGTTTGATTATCCTCGCCTTTAATACAAAAGACAGGAATTTTCGCTTCTTTGACGAGAAATGAAGCTACATCGTCCTGTGTGCTCAAAGGATTTGATGCACAGAGAGTTACTTCTGCTCCTCCCGCCTTAAGGGCCAACATTAAATTTGCCGTTTCCGTTGTTACATGTAAACACGCCCCTACTCGTCTTCCCTTTAGGGGAAGTTCTTTTTCAAAACGCTTTCGGATGTCGAATAAAACGGGCATATCCTCTGCAGCCCATTCAGTTCTTAATTGTCCTTTATCTGCTAACTGAATATCTTTAATATCATAATCCATACCTTAACCTCATTTCTCTCCATTTTTACATCTCCCCTCCCCCTCCATCCCACGAGTAAAAAGAGGAGATTAGTTTTATAGTGCAGCGCAAGGGCTAAAGCCTGCCAAAAGAGCAGGGCTAAAACCCTGCACTACTTTTATCTGAATAACGATTATGTAATTATTTTTTTAAAAAATATAAACTATCACCCCTTCCTATCAATGGGCCGGGATTGAAAATCTACCGCAACCCGCAACCTGTAATTCATAATCAGTAATTCGTAATTACTGACTTACAACCCTGCATCCTTTCGTAATTGCTCCGCCCTATCGGTTTTTTCCCAGGTGAATTCAGGGTCATTTCTTCCAAAATGGCCATAAGCAGCCGTCTTTTTATAGATGGGGCGTCGAAGGTCAAGATGATTAATAATTCCCCTGGGGGTCAAATCAAAATTGGCCCAAATCAGGTCCCTGATTTTCGCTAAGGTAATTTTGCCTGTTCCAAAGGTATCTACCATAATTGAGATGGGTTTTTCAACACCGATAGCATAGGCCAGTTGGACCTCACATCGATCGGAAATACCGGCGGCCACAATATTTTTCGCTATGTAGCGAGCCATATAAGAAGCTGAACGATCTACCTTACTGGGGTCTTTCCCCGAAAAGGCCCCACCCCCATGACTGCCCAGTCCGCCATAGGTATCAACTATAATTTTTCTGCCCGTCAAGCCGGCATCACCTTGGGGGCCACCCACAACAAAGCGCCCGGTAGGATTAACATGAAAAACTGTTTCCGAATCAATAAGTGACGGATCTATGACTTCTTTGATAACCTTATTAATGATATCCTCTTTGAGGGTGTCGTTATCAATATCAGGACTATGTTGGGCCGAGATAACTATTGTATCCGCTCTGACCGGTTTATTATCTACATATTCCATAGTAACCTGACTTTTCCCATCTGGCCGCAGATATGGAAGAATACCCTTTTTCCGAACTTCGGTCAGCCTTTGGACTAATTGGTGGGCCAAAAAAATGGGCATAGGCATCAAGACTTCGGTTTCATTACATGCATAGCCAAACATCAGCCCTTGATCACCGGCGCCTCCAATATCCACCCCTTGGGAGATATCAGGGGATTGCTCATCAATAGAAGTAACCACTGCACAGGTTTCACAATCAAATCCATAACTTGCATCCGTATATCCAATTTCCCGGATAGTATTACGAACTATCTTGGGTATATCAACGTAACAAGTGGTGGTGATTTCCCCGGCCACAAACGCCAATCCGGTAGTCACCATTGTTTCGCAGGCTACTCTCCCTCTCGGGTCCTTGGATAAGATAAAATCAAGGACCGCATCAGATATCTGATCCGCTATCTTATCAGGATGTCCCTCAGTGACAGATTCGGAAGTAAATAGATAATCTTTTTTATGCATCGACTTTCTCCCTGAGATGAATTATGAGAAAAAAAACATGGACTTATATATATCAATTTCTTTGCTCTTTGTCAAGATTTTCTCGGATTGGCCAACTCTAAATGGCTATTTTTAGATGACAAAATCGATCAATTAATGTATTCTGATAATTAATTTAATATTCGATCTTCATATATATCGGTTTTATTAAGCCTTTCACATTACCTTTCAAACCAACTTTGGTAAGGAAATTAGTGCATCATGAAACCAATCTTTCATCCCCATTTGGTTAATAAGGTCAGCGGAGACCCGGCTTTATATATCGATTTTCTTTTTGACCGCAGAGCAATTCTTTTTGATTTGGGAAATATCTCTACCATATCACCTAAAAACCTCCTTCGCTTGACGGATATTTTTATCTCTCATACTCATATGGACCACTTCTACGGTTTTGATTATCTTTTACGAATTTTACTGGGAAGAGAAAAATATATTCGTGTCTTTGGCCCACCAGGAATTATAAAGAATATTTCCGGTAAACTACAGGGATATACCTGGAACCTGGTTGGCAATTATAAAACTGAACTCAGCTTTGAGGTAACAGAGGTACATGCTGATCATCTCGTGCGAAGTATTTTCCCTTGCAAAGAAGGTTTCAGGGCCTCTCGACCTCCCGAGAGTTTACCCAAAGAAGAGTTTTTGCTAGACACCTTATCCTTTCAAATAAAATCTGTTTGTTTGGATCATGGTACCCCTTGCCTGGCTTTTTGCCTCAAGGAAAAAAAACACATTAATATAAACAAGGTAAAACTGGAAAAAATGGGGCTGCCTGTAGGGCCTTGGCTCAAAGACCTGAAAGAAGCTGTCCGAGCCGAAAAGACTGAAGATACGTGTATTATTATTCCCTCAGGTCCTATGCCTTTATCTCAACTTAAATCCATCCTCACTGTCTCCAATGGGCAAAAAATAGTATATGTAGTTGACAGTGTATATAATGCAGGCAACCGAGAAAAAATTTTAGCTTTAGCCCAAGGAGCGGATTATTTTTTCTGTGAAGCGGCCTTTCTGGAAAAAGATTGCCAGCTCGCAGCTCAGCGTTATCATTTGACAGCTTATCAAGCAGGTATGCTGGCTCGAGATGCTGGGGCCAAAAAATTGATTGCCTTTCATTTTTCTCCTCGCTATCACGGCTTCTATCACTTGATTGTTGAAGAGGCCTTAAAGAGCTTTAAGGGATCATAGTCTTTATCCTCACACAGAGGGCAAAGGTCACAAAGGATTATGCTTTATTGTTAAAGATGATTCCATTTACTCTTTCTATAATCTATATAGTGAAGTTGGCAAATATTCGTTGAAGCGATATAGGGAGGCTTTTTGTAAAGCTGCTTAGCGAAACAAAAATGAAAAAATTGCCGCTGTCTGTGCGAAGCGAGTTCGGCAATTTAGCTTTGGCAAGCTTAGAAGCTTAAAAAAGACGGCCGTCTAGCGAAGCGAATTTTTGCCAACGTTTATTCACCTAAAGGGCCTAAGTAAGGGGAATTGCGGTAAATATTTGGAAGCATCTTGAATTTATGGCTAAATAATATTATTATAATATTAATAAATGACTCCGCTGATTTACTATGATTTTATAAAATTGCCGAAATTGTACTTTAATAAAAACAAAATGTTATGAGTGCTCTTTTCGCAAAAAACACACAATTTTGGACTAAATCAACAGAGTCATAAATGAGGATTTTGCTTATGGAAGAAAAAAAGTTTCACCAAATGCTGGAACAATTGCATAAAGAGCTTGAAAAGAGTCATTCGGTAAATAAAAGTACCAGTGAACTCCTTTATACAGTTAAAAATGATATTCAACAGCTTCTCAATAAATCCGATGGATATGGAGCGGAGCAGCACCATACGCTTATCAACCAATTAACAGCCGCTATTCATTACTTTGAAAAATCACATCCCAAGCTTGCCTTAGCTTTAAAACAAGTAATCGATATCTTGAGTAATATGGGCATTTAATCGTGTATTGATCTTTATTTTTTTACCTGCCTTTCTGTTGAACCGAGGGGAGTCCCACACCATGGGCAATAGCTCCATACCCCCTTCAACTCTTTTGTACATTTAGAGCACAATGTAAAGGGAACTAATGAATTCAGCGGCAGTGTCCATTTAAAAACTTGGTCCTCTACCTCGAGCATATCTTTAAAACAAATGGAAAACGAACCTTTTTTCTTGGCTTGACATATTTTCTCACCTTTTTTAGTTTTACTGGTAAAAAAGAAAAAATTCATATTTTCGCCCATACGTCCAAGCATATTTGAAAATATTGGTTTGATCATGATAATCGCATTCCGAACACCAGACGAAATATTTTCATCCTCAATAGGCCTGTAAAACTCATCGGCTTCATCTATAAGTAAAAGATGCTGCCTAATATTTACTTCTGAACTAAAAGAGGGAAGTCCCAATGAAGATATTTTGCCATGGATCACAATAAAGGCGGTATAGGGTTCAAAAAGTTCCAGAACTTCTTTGATCCGCTCCTCAGGTACCTCAGCCCTTTCCAAAGTCAGTTGCCACCATTCGTCAGGGATCCATTGAACTATCGCTATTATACCCGGGTCGGTAGACATCTTTTGACATTCATTCATAAAACCAATTAAATCATAGTCTTCTCTTGCCTGACAGGTTTTGGCTATAAGCATCACATATGATAATAAAATTAAGACCAGGATAAAAAAACCTTTCACCCACGGCCGAATTTTTGTTTTCATTATTTACTCCTTTAACATTCATTATTTTATTCTATTTTTACCATTTCCAATTCATTTTTACCCCTGCCTTTTTCTCCTTGTGTGAAAAAAAGGGACTGATTCAAAATAAAAAGGATTTGGTTACCTTTAAATTTCTATCGGGATTTTTAAATTGATTGCGCTCAGATATTTCTGTAATTAATCTGTAATTAAAATGAGGTAATACCAAGCTACGTTCAAACGATGAAAAATGTCATTGCGGAGAACAAAGCGCCTTGGCATTTATAATCAGAGATTGCTTGCTATACTCGCACTGATGATAAATTATTATTGGATGAAATTTGGGATAATAGGAAATGAAAAGATTGGTATGATCAGGTGAAGATTGAGTTTAAATTACGAATTACGAATTCGACAAGCCGTATAAAAAAATAAAAATTCCTATGCTATTAGGCATCCTTCATTTTCCAGTTTACACTTTTTGTCATTTCGAACGAATGTGAGAAATCTTTTAACGTTTGGTTATAAGATTTCTCGTCGTTTCACTCCTCGAAATGACAAAAAGAGATTTTTTCGGACAAACTCCTAGGCCTTATAAAAGGCTCTGCCGATCCCCTTAAGTTGTTTAGGGATAACATGTACCATTTTTTCAGACGAGGGTGTAACATGCCCAATCTGCGCGCTTAAGACGCCAAATTGGTTACAGACATTCTTAACTGATACAACATCATCAGGATGAACAATAAGACAAAAACCGATTCCCATATTAAACACTCTAAACATCTCCTCATCGCTTATCTTCCCCTTCTCCTGAATTAAGGGAAAAATTGGCGGAGGGTCGAACAAAGAAGTAATAGTAAAAATAGCGCTTGTTTTTGTGCGCAAAAGATTAAGTAATCCATCTCCGGTAATATTAATAAGCGCTTTAATTCGTAAATTTTTTGATAATAACTCATTAATAACCGGCACATAAATAGTAGTCGGTGTAAGTAATTCTTCGCCTAAAACTTTATCTAATTCAGGAACAAAACTGTCTACCTGAAAAATTCCCTGGTCAAAGAAAACACGCCTGACCAAGGAATACCCGTTACTATGAAGGCCGCTGCTGGCCAGACCAACAATGATATCCCCATCTGCCAAATCTTGGCCCTCGATTATCCGATTTTGCTCTACAATACCGATTCCCACGCCGGCCACATCGAATCCATACCCAGGCCGAACCCCCTGTATCAAGTCTCTTACCTGTGCAGTTTCCCCACCGGGGATGGCAACACCGGCTTGCCTGGCCCCCTCCAGGAATCCTTGTCCCAATTGCTCGAGTAAATCTTCCTTTGGGTCCTGAAGAGCAAGGTAATTTAAAAAAGAAATAGGTTTTGCCCCAACACAGATAATGTCATTGACATTCATGGCTATACAATCAATACCTACAGTATCATACTTATTCATCATCTGAGCAATAAGGACCTTAGTTCCTACCCCATCCGCAGATACAGCTAAAAATAAAGCCTCGGTAATTTTGATGATGTTGGCGAAATAGCCCATTGAACTCAAGACTTGTCCAGGCCCCTGGGAGATAAAGGGGAAGGTCTTGGTAATATAGTTCAAAAAAATTTTGAGTGATTTTTCTTCCTTGGTAATATTAACGCCTGCCTCCTGATAGGAAAAATCTTGAGAAAAAGCACGGTTTTGATTATTCTTGTTTTTGCTCTCGGTTTCCATAGCTGCCTTTCAAGTATTCAAAAAATTCATTATCTGCTGAAGAAACAAAGCTCGTATTTTGCGGCAAGGATTTTTTATAGGCTTCTAATGTTCTGGTGAAATAATAAAAATCCGGATCAAGGTTATAGGCATCAGCATAAATTTTTACAGCCTTGGCATCTCCCTCACCTCGTATCTGCTGGGCTTCTTTATAAACCTCAGCGAGAATAATCTTTATTTCCTTGTCTGTACCGGCTCTAATTTTAAGGGCTTCTTCCTCTCCCTCTGAGCGATACTTTTTGGCTTCTCTTTCCCTTTCCGCTATCATTCTCCCGAAAACATGTTTTTCATTTTCCGGTGGAAGATCAGCCCTTTTGATACGAACATCCAGGATTTCAATACCATACCTTTGCGCTTTTTGATTTGAGGCTTCAGTGACTTTCTTCATCATGGTTTCACGAACACTTGAAATAACCTCCACCAGATTGTTAAGCCCCAGTTGAACTCGCAATTCTGCATAGACAATATCGTCTAATCGAGCCTGTGCTTTTATTTCCGTGCCCACGGATTCGAGAAATTTAAGCACGTCGGCAATTCTCCATCGACAATAATTATCCAAAACTAAATTTTTCTTATCTTTGGTCAAAATTTCTGCAGGTGCAGAGTCATATTCAAGTAATCGCTTTTCGAATTTTAGCACATTTTGAATAAAAGGTTTTTTTACGTTTAATCCAGGCATAGTAATTACCTTTACAGGTTCCCCCATTTGGACCACTACCGCCTGCTCCGTTTCATCCAAAATAAAAAAAACTTGCGGTAACCCTATAATGATTACCAGCAAGATGATAATGCCAATAACCACAATTTTTTGTTTCTCCATAAGAATACTGCCTCCTGTACTATTTCGGAAATGTTTTTATCTAGTTTCCCCTAAACCGCCAAGAATACCTTGTCCAAGGGGCAGGACCTCAATTAATCGATCCCCGGACTTTTCCAGAATATACTTTTGAACCTTGGGTAATACTTCTTCCATGGTTTCAATATACAACCGCCTCCGAGTAATTTCTTTGGCCTTTTTATATTCTGCATAGTTTTGAAGAAAACGGCTGGTATCCCCTTCAGCATATCGTACAATTTCATCACGCGAGGCCTCGGCATCCGCCTTTATGCCGGCCGCTTCGCCTCGAGCTTTCGGCAGCTCGTCATTGCGATAACCATAGGCCTGATTAATCAATTTATTTTTATCTTCTTTAGCGCTGGCTACATCTTTAAAAGCATCCATCACCTCATCCGGGGGATGAACATCCTGCAATTCCACGGTGGCAACTTTTAAACCGCTTTCATAAAGGTCCAGTATTGACTGTAACAGCTTTTGAGTTTCCTGCTGAACCTGATACTTTCCAACAGTCAAAATATCTTCTATTTTATTTTTACCGATTACTTCGCGTAGGGCGGATTCTGCTGCATCCCGGATAGTCTTCTCCTGATTTCGAATATTAAATAAATAAAACCGGGGGTCTTGAATTTGATATTGCACAATAAATTTCATATTAACGATATTCTCATCACCGGTCAGCATTAAGGCTTCGAGAGGAATTTCTCTGTATCGAGCCGGTGGTCCGGGGTCTATAGTCCTGAAGCCAATCTCCAATCGTTTGATTTCCTTAATTTTGGGACGTTCTACCTTTTCGATGGGTATTGGAAAATGGTAATGTAAGCCGGGGGACTTAATTTCAGTTACTTTACCAAACCTTTGAATCACCCCCACTTCATCCGGTCCGACAGTGAAAAAGCCTGTAGCCAGCCAAATTAAAAAAATCCCGGCCAACACAAAAAAGATTAAGTGTGAAGGGAGGTTCTCCAAAGATGGCAATCGAAATTCAGGAGGGCCCCCTGCTCCCTGGTCAGAGCGTTTTTTTTCCCCTCTTTTGATATTTAAATCCGGCCATTCCATAATTTCCCCTCTTTTAAAGATTAGTGTACCATCACAAAAATCGCTATTATCAGTTTACTATCATAAACAGGCCATTCTATAAAAATTTTCTTTCACCTGTCAATAAGCAATCTATACTAACCCGCAATTCACATTATAAAAAGGAGAGAAACGTTGACAAAAATTCGCTTCGCTAAGTACTTTTCACACAAAAACATAGAGCCACAAAGAAAGGGTAAACGGCATCATCCTTTTGGTCTTGTAAAAAGTCCAAAATTGGGGACTTCGCACAACATAACTTATTGAATTTATGTAATCCAAATTTTGAAAAAATAACTTTTTACGAATTCATTATCCTTAATATAAAGCATAATTCTTTGTGATCTTTGTGATCTTTGTGGCTCTGTGTGAGGATAAAAAAAGTAAAACCCGAAAAAAAATCTTAAAAAACTCCATTAGTACTAAAGTACTAAAAATACTTCTAGATATTTTTAGTTAAATATAAATAATTAAAATATTATTTTTTTTCTTGAATTAAATACATTAAAAAGTATATAATAAATCAGCGGCGGGTAAAATTTTAGATTTATTATATTAACCATCATAGTAACCACCACCTTAGGTCAAAATTATACTCTGCAAGAATACAAATTAGGCTTTTAAATCTCACCGCAGAGAGCACAGACTTTTAAATCTTATTACTGAACTCTGCGTGCTCTGTGGTTTAATTAGCATTTTTTCATAATCACAATTTATGGCCTTGCCAAGCATAAAAGTGCTGATAGATAAAATTAGTTAAATGACGTAAGGGGGGTGGGACGTAAGACAAATGTTTAACGTACTTAAGGCTCCCATTTTAAATGTAAATAATAATAATGACCATCGGGGCACTATCAGCCGGATACTTCGACAGGCGGGTTTTGAAGTCAAAGAGACGGACAGCGGCCAAGAAGCTTTAAAAATGGCTGCCAAAAATCCCGCCCTGGTAATCCTCGACCTCCATCTCCCGGATATCAGTGGATTTGAGGTCTGTCGGTGTATTAAGTCTAATCCTGTTACTACAAACATTCCAGTTCTTTATTTATCAGCGTCTTATATTGACGGCCAATCCGAGATGAAGGAACTGGAAAGTGAGGCGGACAGCTACCTGACGCATCCGGTAGAACCGGTTGTATTAATCGGCACGGTAAAAACCTTGCTCCGTATGTACCAGGCAGAAATGAAGGCCTTAGCTTCATCCCGGCAATGGCAGACCACCTTCGATGCCATCATTGAGGGTGTTTGCCTGTTGGACCGGCAAGGAAAAATCCTTCAATGCAACCGGGCCATGATGAACCTTCTCAACAAACCATTCAATGAAATTATTGGTCGAACTCCGGGCGAACTTGTCGGCCATACTACTGATCCGGAGGGGTCCTGCTTTGGCCGTCTCAAGGAAACCGGCCGAAGTGAGACTTTTGATCTGCCAATGAATGATCATTGGTTCCGCTTATGCTCATATCCTGTCCTGAATGAGACCGGCAATTTCCAGGGTGCTGTCCAGGTTATGGTTGACATCACCAAAAACAAACAAATCATAGAAGAATTGCAGCAATACCGCAATCATCTTGAGGCATTGGTGGATGAGAGAACAAATGATCTTTTATTTGCCAATGAACAGTTGCAGAAGGAAATCAACGAACATAAGGGCACTGAAGCAGCCCTAAAGGAATCAGAAGTAAAATACTCAACACTGGTAGAGCAAGCCAAGGATGGCGTAGTTATTGTGCAGGATGGAGTTTTTACCTTTATTAACCAGACAGCGTCCGAAATTTGTGGTTATACCAAGGAAGAAATAGTGGGCAAACCCCTTTTGGATATAGTGGCCCCTGAATACAAGGAGCTAATCAGCCAAAGATATGCCGTGGGCTTGAGGGGCAAAAAAAATGCCCCTTCTGCTTATGAAATAAAAATAAAAAATAAAAATGAAGCTACTAGAGATGTGGAATTATCTGTTGGGATGATCCGATATCAAAAGAACCCTGCTATAATGGCCATTGTACGGGATGTCACAGAACGGAAAAAGGTTGAAGATGAAATGCAAAAAATCGAAAAAATTGAATCAATCGGAATCTTGGCCGGCGGTATTGCCCATGATTTTAATAATATTTTAACGGCCATTATAGGCAATCTTTCCTTAGCCAAGCTCTATATGAAACCAGAAGAAAAGGCTTTTGGATTATTAAGTGAAACGGAAAAATCAACTCATCAGGCCAGGGATTTGACCCAGCAATTACTCACCTTTTCCAAAGGGTGTGCGCCAATCACCAAAATTCTTCCCATCTCAGAATTGCTGAAAGACACAGCCAGGTTTGCCTTAAGGGGCTCCAATGTCAGATGCGAATTTTCTGTGCCCCATGATCTTTGTCCGGTCGAAATAGATGAAGGGCAGATAAGCCAGGTTGTCAATAATTTGATAATCAATGCCAATCAATCCATGCCTGAAGGGGGGATAATTAAGGTAATCGCTGAAGAAGTAAGTCTTGATCCGGAAGATACCTTGCCTCTCATAAAAGAAAAAAAATACATCAAAATAAGCATTAAAGATCAGGGGACAGGCATTCGGAAAAATCATCTTCGGAAAATTTTTGATCCCTATTTCACTACCAAACAGAAAGGGAGCGGTTTGGGATTGGCAACCACCTATTCGATTATTAAAAAACATGGTGGACATATTACTGTAGAATCCAAGCTGGGAGTTGGAACAACTTTCTTTATCTATCTTCCCGCCTCTCAAGAAAAAATCCAGACCATATCAGATGAAAAAAACCAACTCTATTTCGGTCAAGGAAAAATTTTATTTATGGATGATGAAAAAAGCGTTAGAGACATGGCCCGGCAGATGCTTAATCACCTCGGATATGAAGTAAAATTAGCCAAGGATGGCGACGAAATGATTGACCTTTATAAAAACGCCAAAAAAATGCAGCTCCCTTATAGAGCGGTGATTATGGATTTAACCGTGCCGGGAGGGATGGGAGGGAAAAAGACCATGAAAAAATTATTAGAGATAGATCCCGAGGTTAAAGCAATTGTTTCAAGTGGCTACTCTCATGATCCCCTTATGTCCGAATTCAGACAATACGGATTTAAAGATGTTATCTGCAAACCATACAAAATAGAAAACCTCAGCCAGGCATTACATAAAGCCATCACAACTGTTTAATGGTTACCGGCAGGTTATCAATAAGATCTGTGGCCAAAAGTCCATATTCTCCTTTTTGTTGACGAACCTTATCACCAACCAACCCATGTATATATGCGCCTGCCTGTAAGGCTTTTTCTTGTGAAAAGCCTTGGGCTAAAAGCCCCCCGATTATCCCTGTTAAAACATCCCCTGTCCCACCAGCAGCCATGCCGGCGTTACCCGTGGGATTAATAAAAACCCTTCCTGCGGGATCAGCCGCCAGGGATCGATATCCTTTGAGTAAAAGATGACAATGTAAATCTATGGCACTCTTCCGGGCCACTGCCAACCGATTCTGGAGAATTGAGGACATATCGATTTCCAGCAATCCGGAAAGTTCTTTGGGATGTGGCGTTAAGATAATAGGCTGCTTAGCCTCTTTTAGGACATGAGCTTGACCGGCCAAGGCATTGATCCCGTCAGCATCTAATATTATGGGGATTTCAGCCTGCTGAATAATCCATAAAATAAGCTCCTTTACCTCCGGGTGTGTGGAAATACCCGGCCCCACAGCCAAGGCAGAAAAACGAGGTAACAGTTGGGCAATGGTTTTTTTTGCTTTAATCGAGAAGGTATGAACATCTGTTTCGGGTAAAGGGATGGTCATGCCTTCAGTAAGCTTACCCTCCATAATACTGTTGAGGCTTTCCGGAATACCCAGAGTGATCAAACCCGCCCCAACACGAGCTGCTGCCTGAGCAGTCAGATAGGCAGCCCCGGTTTTCCCGGGGGAGCCGGCTAAGATAAATAAATGGCCATAAGTCCCCTTGTGCGTGTCAGGGGAGCGGGCAGGCAAACATTCCCGAATAAAAGCCTGCTCAATCATTTCGACCTTAATATCCCCCTGTTCAATAACCTCTTTTGGAATGCCGATATCCACAATTTCTAACTGCCCCACTTCCAGACAGGCCGGCGGAAGCACATGAGCCACCTTGGGCAAAGCAAAAGTGACCGTCAGGGAGGCAGTGATGTGCGGCCCATGGGGGTGAGCAGAGTCAGCGCTTAAGCCGGAGGGGATGTCGATTGAGACAATGGCTTTTTTCGCCTTATTGAGCAATTCTATTACTTCAGAAGCCATTCCTCGCACCGGCGGAGTAAGACCCGTGCCAAAAATGGCGTCAACAAAAATATCCGCTTCCAATATAAGACTTATATACTTTTTTAGTTCTTCTGAGGAGAGAATTTCTGCTACCGGAAGGTTTAGTTTTTGACAAATCTGGCAATTAGTTTTGGCATCACCAGACAATGACTCGGTTTTAGCCAATAAAAAAAGCCGTACATCAACCTCCATGGCTGATAGACATCTGGCCACCACAAACCCGTCGCCCCCATTATTCCCTTTGCCGCATATGATATTCACTCTTTGATTCCTTAAATTTGGAAAGGAGTGAAGCATTTTAGCCACAACCTGGCGACCGGCGTTCTCCATTAAAACTACCCCGGGAATGCCGATTTCCTCAATCGCAAATTTGTCCAGGGCTTGCATTTGCTTGGCGGTAACCACTTTCATTTTTTTTCTCCAAAATAATTAATATCCTTCAATGAATTCCTTTTTCCCCAAAAATTTGTCCGAAAAGTCTCTTGTTGTCATTTCAAAGAGAGGGATCTGAATTTTTCATTTTATCCTGTTAATCCTGTCTAAAAAAAGCACTATGATATATTGAAGGAAGAGGGTTCCCGCATTTGTCGGATTTTCCCCCATTGCTGTAATTGTGTGTTAGGACGAGTTTTCCATCTTCGCAGCATCCAAAACCAGTAATGGGGGTATTTTCGAATATATTCCTCAATGACATGAGTATACCGAGCAGTATTAAAAATAATGTCTTTTTCCTTATCACCGCTCTTAATCAAATCTATCATTTTTCCAACTTCAATAATATATCCCTTGCTCTTTTTTCTGGGCACCATAAAAACAGGCACAACCGGAGCACCGGTTTTTTGACTGAGAGCTGCTACAATCGGAAGGGTAGAGGCCGGAAGACCAAAAAAATCAACAAATACCGCTCCCCTGCCGTAAGCATTCTGATCCAGAAGAATACCAACCCTTTCCCTTTTATGCAAACATTTTAAAATTCCTTTCACCGCGCCCTTTCTCGCAATAACACGATTACCGCATTGGGTCCGGTGACCTTCTAATAACTTATCAAGCGAAGGGAAAGGTAAGGGCCTGGCCACCTCTGACAAAAAAAATCCATAATACGCTAAAGCAACAGCCAGTAATTCCCAGTTACCAAAATGAGCGGTTATAAAAAATAGCCCCTTTCCCTGCTTATCCGCCTCATGAAGATTCTCAATGCCTGTGATCGAGACGAATTTCCTAATGTTTTCAGCAGTAAACCGGGGAAGAAAAATACATTCCATAAAGATCCGGCCAAAATTCTGATAGGTTTTTTTGGCCAAAGAAACTCGTTGGGTTCTTGAAAATTTTTGACCAAAGGCCTTTTCCAAATTTTCCAGGGTAATTACTCGATGCCGTCGATAAAGATAAAACCAAGCCATCCCTAAAAGTTCACCCACTCTACAAGCAAAAGAAAAGGGAAATAAATAAAAGAATTTTATCAGGCTAATGGCTATCGAGTATAAGCAAAGGTCTAAGTACTTTTCCCCTATCCCAAGGCTTTTTCCCATAACTGCTCTCCCTCCATCAACACCATATCAATACGGAGAATCCAGACCGGACACCGAGGCACATGAGAAATACGGGCCGCATCCTTTTCCGTGGTTACAATACCCCAGCTTTTCCCGGAAGAAACCTTGTGCTCAACATGTCGGATTTCCTCCATCGAATACCAATGATGATCGGGAAAGGCCATATGTGCTGTGACCTTGGCTCCCAATTCCATCAGGGTAGTTAAAAAATATGATGGGTCACCGATCCCGGAGAGAGCTATAATGGTTTTTCCCCGCAAGGCCTCTAGCGCCAAAAGTCTATCTCCTTTAAGTGAGATAACATCTCTTGGTTTATGCCGGCCGATCACCACTGGAGCTGTTTGATTGTATTTTCTAATCTTTTGTACTACCCGATTTTTTTGTTCATTATCGGTAATCTTGGTCAATAAAATTATATCCGCTCGTTTCAGCGCCCGGGGTGATTCACGCAATCTGCCCACAGGCAAAGCATACCCGTTGCCAAAAGGACTTTGTCCATCTAACACCACTATATTAAGGTCCCTCGCTAATTGCAAATGCTGAAACCCATCATCCATAATGACCGCTTGTACATTAAATTTTTTAAAAGCCTTAAGGCCTGCCTGATACCGATTTTTCCCTATAATAACCGGAACATGGGCCAACCTTTTAGCTAACATAACCGGCTCATCTCCAGCCACTTGCGCAGATGCAAAAATTTTCCCCCCATCAGAAACAACGAAGGTATCCCCACCTGATTTCGTCGATGTTCGTCTTCCATATCCCCGACTGATAATACCGACCCTCACTCCCTTCTGCAGCAAAGTTCGGCACACTAATTCCACTGTTGGAGTTTTCCCGGTTCCGCCTACAGTAATGTTACCTACACATATAACCCGGCAAGGGAGCACAGCTTTCCCTAATAGACCATATTCATACGCCATCTCACGGCATCGCCCAATGAGTAGATATATCAGGGAAAGGCCAAAAAGAGGCGATAGAAATATCTTATGCAGCCATGAATACTTTTTTGTTTCAATAAGCTCCTGAAGCCATTTTCTCAATGTATTACCTCGTGGCCTAAGGCTCGCATTCACGTAAAAATTACCCCCGCCTCACCTCTTTTACTTATCCTTTCGCTAGGAGACTGTCCGAGAAAACCTTTTTTTGTATTCTTGTATTCTTTGTGCTCTTTGTGTCTTTGTGTGATGAAAAAATAATTATCTCATTTTACATCAGCCTATGAATGTGGTCATAGCGGATATGTGAGTTTCATAATAAGTGAGTTTCAATAAGTTCCAGAGTTTTGCAAGTGGCGCCACGGTTTTCTTCTACTGCCCGAAAAGCCGCCTCTCCGGATATTCTCCTCAAATCCCTGTCCTGCAAAAGGCTTTTAAATCTATGCTCTAATTCCTTCTTATCTTTCACCTCAAAGCCCCCACCATGCTCTTTCAACAATCGAGAAATTTCCCGAAAATTATCTAGATGAGACCCGAATACAACGGGTTTTCCATACATAGCAGGCTCCAGCAGGTTATGTCCTCCGACCGGCACCAGGCTCCCACCAACAAAAACAAGAGTAGCCAAGCTGTACATTTTAGACAATTCCCCTATAGTATCCAAAATAATCACCCGTCCAGCTTGGTTGGCCGAAGCTTTTTGAGATTTACCCTCCCAAAGTCGGCTTTTTCTTTCTGAAAAAAGCCCCTCTTGATTGCATTTGACTACAATATCCGGAATTTCAGGTAAATAGCGAGGAGCAATGAACAGCACCAGGTTTTGAAAATGCTTAAGCAACCTCTTATATGTCTCAATAATCAGCTTCTCTTCTCCTTTGTGGGTACTACCGGCCATCAAAACCAAAGTTTTCGGGGAAAGACCGAGCCTTACGGCGAGTTGATCCTGTTCGCTTTTCGAAATTATTGTCTTTGCCTGATCAAATTTACAATTTCCAGTAACAAAAACTCGCCTTGGGTCTGCGCCAAGGCTGATAATGCGGTCTGCATCCCGGCCTGACTGCATGGCAAAAACGCTGAACCGGGATAAAACCGAACGAAGCAATCCCTTTACCAGAAAATAGTGTTTATAGGAGCGTGAAGAAATACGACCGTTCATAATCATAACCGGGATATTACGTCTGGATGCGGATCGAATTAAATTCGGCCAAATCTCTGTTTCCGTTAATAAAAGAAAACGGGGATACATTTGCTCCATAACCCGTTCGGTAATAAAATGGAAATCAAAAGGGAGAAAAAGACTCTTATTCAGTGAATGAAAAGATTTTCCCACCATTTCCCGGCCGGTCCTGGTAACCGTAGAAATGTTAAATAAAAGTTCAGGATGCAGTGCCATTAGTTCCTTAATTACCGGGGTGGCAGCTACCACTTCACCAACAGAAACCGCATGAACCCAAGCTGTTTTGCCCGGACAAAATTGGTGTCTCACCTCAGGGGAATAACAACCAAATCGCTGCCTAAAATCTTCCCGGTACTTATTGGTAGTAAAATATTCGCTTAAAAAAAGTGGTAATTGAGCAAGACAAAATCCAAATAATAAGGGATCATAAAGCCAATAAATAGCCTCATTATTTGATCCCCCCCTTTGCTGATTCATCAACCTGTTCCTTTTGTTAAAAAATGTTCATCCGCTCTTCTGGTGATTTTATTTAACTCCTCTTCCAACAACTGCTGTTTTTCCCTCAGATCCTCCCGGCTTTCTTCTTTACCAACCCAAATCGGATCACCGATGATATAAACAACTTGGGAAAAAGGATAGGGAATTAAAAATCGATCCCAGCTTCGAAAAAATTTTCCCTTTGAAGTACCAAATGTTATTGGAATCAGAGGACAGCCGGTCAGGCGAGAAAGAAGAACTGCTCCTCCTTGTGCTCGGTATCGTGGGCCGCGAGGCCCATCAGGAGCAAGGCCCGCATCGGACCCCTTGTTAATCTCTTTGCTCAATTTACGCAAAGCAGCCATTCCACCACGAGAGGTAGAGCCCCGAATTGAATAATAACCAAAATATCGATAAATCCTGACGCTAATTTCAGCATCCACGTGATGACCACTCAAGATTCCAGTCCTTCGGCCCTGGTTAACAAAGGGCATCATTAACAAACGGCCATGCCAGAAAACAAAAATTACAAATTGGCCCTTTTGGCGAAAATTTTGAAGCCTTTCCAAACCGATCCATTTTTTTCGTATAGTCAGGCCCAAAATCCGAATAAACAAAAAACCTAAAAAAGGAAACAACTCCAGATTAAATAATTTTCGCTTCCATTTTTTGCTCTTTTGTTTCCAATAATTCTCTTTTTTCCGGATCACCTGTCCAGCATCTCCAAAGCGATAGTTGCCGCCCTTTTTGAACTCCCCGCAGATCCCAGCTTTTGTCTGACCTTTACCAATTCTTCACGCATAATTTTCTGCTTTTGCGAGTTCTCCAAAATTTTTTCTGCTAATGAAGCAATTTCTTTGGGATTAGCCCGGTATTGAACTAATTCCGGGACGATCTTTTTCCCCGCCACTAAATTAACCAAACCAATAGAGGGGACCCGAATCAAAAGTTTCCCCAATATATAGCTCAATGGAGATACTCTATAGACAAGAATCATCGGGGTATTTAATAAGGCTATCTCCAAAGTCGCTGTACCGGAACAGACCAAAACCAGATCGGAAAGATGGATAATATCATAAGTACAATCCTTAAGACAATGAATCTGCGCCGAATCTTTTAATTCTAGGAGGTAGGGCTCAATTTCAGCATAGTGAATAGTGGGTGCTAAAGCCATAACAAATTGTGTATCGGGTCTGTTTTGAACAATTTTTTTTACCGCCCCCATCATCTGTGGTAAGATATGGCGGATTTCGCCGTGACGGCTGCCCGGTAAAATCCCTATAACCGGCCTTCCCGGATCAATTTTAAATTGACTATAAGCATCATCCTTGTTGAATTTAGGCTCAACACTGTCTACCAGGGGATGGCCAATAAATCGCACATCGAGGCCCGATTTCTCATAAAAAGCACGTTCAAAGGGAAGGACCACCAGCATAGTATCTACATTCCGGACAATAGTTTTTATTCGCCAGCTTCGCCAGGCCCATATTTGCGGGCTAATGTAATATAAAACCTTAATTCCCTCTTTTTTGGCTATTTTCGCCAAACGAAGATTAAAATCAGGATAATCAATAAGAATCACCAGATCCGGATGTTCTGTTTTGATGAATTGAGCAAGGGTCCGGAAGGTTTGCCGAATAACGTGCCAATGGAATAAAACCTCAGAAATACCAACCACAGCCATATCGTCAACGCTCTGGAGAAGGCATACCCCTGCTTTTTTCATTTGAGATCCCCCGACGCCGGAAATCCGAATGTGATGACGCAGAGCTAAGATCTCTCTGGCAAGATTACCTCCGTGTAAATCTCCGGAAGCCTCACCTGCAACGATAAGAATAGTGGTCGGAGCTAGAGCTGCTATAACAACTCCTCCAAACATTGACACACGTAATTAATTTGTTCTGAGGTCATGGCAGGGAAAATAGGGAGAGATAAAACCTCCTTACCGGCAATTGAACTTTCAGGCAACTCTGTATCTGCATAGTTCAGATGTTGATATACCTCCTGTTGATGCAAAGGAATCGGATAGTGAACAGCCGTGGCCACGCCCATTGCTTTTAAGCCGTTCTGAATTTTTGATCTATTTTTAACGCGAATAGTATACTGATTATAAACATGGAGGGCACTCTTTTCCTTATAGGGAGTACTAAGCTTTCCCTTAAGACGACGATTATATTTGCCGGCATTCTTAATCCGCAATTTACGGCCTTGATCAATTTCTCGGAATTTCACTCGTAAGATAGCTGCTTGCAATTCATCAAGCCGGCTATTAAATCCCAATACCAAATGCTGATATTTTTGATCACTGCCATGAACGCGAAGCCTTTTCACTTTCGTATAAATTTCCTCATCATTGGTTATTATCATGCCCCCATCTCCATAGCACCCAAGATTCCGGCCGGGGGAAAAACTCAAACATCCTGCATTCCCCAGGGAACCAACCTTTTTCCCTTTATATTCTGCACCTATAGCTTGAGCGCAATCTTCCACAACCTTCAATTCATTTTCTTGGGCCAATGTAAGAATGATGTCCATATCTGCAGGGTGCCCATAGAGGTGGACCGGAAGGATGGCCTTGGTGCGCTTTGAAATTTTCTTTTGGATTTGAGCCGGATCAATAGTATAGGTCTTGGGATTGATATCTACAAAAACAGGCTGAGCCCCTATGTGAGAAATAACTTCGGCTGTAGCAATAAAAGTAAAGGGAGTGGTAATGACTTCATCTCCCTTTCCTACACCCGCAGCAATCAGGCCAAGATGCAAAGCTTCTGTCCCTGAGGCAACACCAACCGCATATCGTGTTTTACAATAAGCAGCTATTTCATATTCCACGGCTTCTACATTGGGCCCAAGAATGAACTTTCCTGATTCCAGGACCTTGTGAATAGCTTTTTGAATCGGCTCGCTTAATCTGTTATATTCTCCAACCAGATCGAGCATTGGTACAAACATATTAAATCAGCTCCGCTATAACTTTTTAATATACTCGACACAGTAAGATTCACCGCAGAGAACGCAAAGGCCACAGAGTTTATCTGTTTTCTTTGTAAGTTTTATGTCCTCCGGGGTGGGTGTATAAAACTGCTTTGCCTTTAGCCATGTCAAGCATGATGAATTTGTAAAAAGTCTCATCAAAAATTTCAATTCAAGCGAAAAAACTTTTCATCACCCAAAATGATGAAAAATATAAAAATTAATAAACCGACAAAATATCACAAAAATCCCTTTAGAGCAAATGATTTCCAGCAAATGCCCCGGACCCCGGCTTTACAATGCTCACTGTAGCGCAGGGCTTTAGCCCTGCCGAATCCCCCACAAAAAATATTTCTTGCAAGGCTGAAGCCCTTGTATATATAAAAATGCTCGCTAAAAGCTATAGGATAACTCTATGGCCTTATGTAAATCCTCTCAGTGAAGTTTAAGCGTTAACACCCTAAAAGGCCTTTCTGCCATTTATCTTTGAATTTACAAATTCTTTGGCTTGCTAAATCAATATTCACTTTCAGTTCAGGGTCGTGATAATTATCCAGAAGAGCTTGCCGGACTCTTCTTTGTTGATCCGGATTATGACAGACAAGCAAAATATCTACCCCTGCCTTAACAGCCAAAAGTGCGGCTTCCTCTAATGAATAATTATTTGTAATGGCCTTCATGAGCAGATCATCAGTCATGATTAATCCCTTAAACCCTAATTGATTGCGCATTATATTCCGGATGATTTTCTTTGACAACGTAGCCGGATACTCCAAATCAAGCTGTGTATATTTAACATGGGCGGTCATCATTACCTCCAATCCTGAATGGATGGCCCGGATAAAGGGAATAAATTCTCGTTTCTCAAGTAATTCTAAGGTACAGTGGGAAACCGGAAGTTTGTAATGTGAATCAGCCGTCACATCCCCATGGCCTGGAAAGTGTTTACCTACAGCTAAAACCCCGCCAAGATGAAACCCGTGAATCAACTCTTGGCCCAGGGCGGCCACCTTTTGCGCATCAGCGCCCAAACATCTACGAGCCAATAACGTATTTTCCTGATTGGATAAAACATCCAGCACAGGAGCCAAATTTACATTAATGCCCAAGCTTGCTAATTCCCTCCCTAACCCATATCCAAAATCAAATGCTTTTTTGGGAGATCCTTCATCAGCCAGAAAAATAGGGTCAGGATACGTATCCTTCAACCAGGGAATGCGTGAGATGCCGCCGCCCTCCTGATCGACAGAAATGAATAATGGGTCATCACCTCCCTGCTCTTTATGTACCCTCTGCAAGTCCTGACACAATTGCCGAAGCTGTTTTTGGTCAACGATATTTTCTGAAAAAAGAATAACGCCGCCAATTTTCTGCTCCCCAATGAGCTCATAGATTGAATCATTCAATTCGGTCCCGCAGAACCCAAACATTAACATACTACCGATTTTTTTTCTGAGCGCTAAATTATGTATTTTCATTCCCTAACCTGACCAAAGCGGAACCAAAAAGGTTTTAAAAATTTTCTACCACAAAAAACACGGGATTTATGATTAAGATACTAAAATATTTTTAATTTTGGATCTACCGCATCTCGCAAACCATCACCAACAAAATTAAAGCCTAAAACGACCAGCATAATAGCCAGCCCTGGAAAAGTAGTCAAATGCGGGGCCTGTAAGATAACTGATCTTCCCTCATTCAGCATAGCGCCCCAACTGGGAGTGGGAGGTTGGACTCCTAATCCCAAAAAACTCAAACCCGCCTCAGCCACGATACTGCCGGCCACACCAAAGGTGGCCTGAACAATAAGCGGGCCTAAAATATTGGGGAGAAGGTGGCAAAAAATAATACGAAAAGAACTAATACCAAGGGCTTTGGCAGCTAAAATAAATTCCGTTTCTCGTAAAAAAAGAATTTGCCCACGAACTAATCGAGCGTATCCGACCCAACCAATGAGGCAAAGCGTTAAAATTACATTATTCAAACTTGGGCCCAATACGGCCATTAAGGCAATGGCCAGTAAAATGCCCGGGAAGGCCAGCAAAATGTCCACTATGCGCATAATCAATTCATCAACCCACCCCCCATATAATCCGGCAATAGCGCCAAAAAAAAAACCTAGAAGGGCGGAGACACCGATGGTGACAAAACCAACGTATATTGATATCCGGCTCCCATAAATAATTCGACTTAAAATATCACGGCCGAGACTATCCCGCCCTAAAATATGCTGCCTGTTGGGTTTGGTCAAACGATGGGCTAAATTTATCCGGGTTGGAGGATAAGGGGCAATAACCGGGGCGAGTAGGGCTGTGCCTAACAATGTCCCAATAATTATGAGACCCATAATGGTCAATTTATTTTTCAGTAACTTCTTTAGCACAGTATTCCTGCTCTCAATATCCAGGAATTTGTGTCTATGCTCTTAATTTATTAAACACCTTTTGAGCGGCAACAATAGTTCGTTCAATATCTTCATCTGTATGAGCAGTGGAAACAAAATTTGCTTCAAACTGAGATGGAGGCAAATAAATTCCCTCTTCCAACATCCCTTGAAAATAGCGAGCAAACAGTTCTTGGTCCGAATTAAGGGCAGAGGTATAATCAACCACATTTTTCCCGGTAAAGAAAAGGGTAAACATAGATTCTATCCGGTTAAGGGTAACTCGTATTCCTGCAGATTTTGCAACTGCAAGAAGGCCTTCAGTTAATTTGTCGGCTTTTGATTTTAGTTCTTTATATATATTTTGGTTCGAAAGGATCTGCAAGGTCTTTAAGCCCGCGCTTACCCCCAAAGGATTGCCGGACAAGGTACCTGCTTGATAAACCGGCCCCAGGGGAGAAAGATATTGCATAATTTCTTTTTTCCCTCCAAAGGCGCCTATCGGCAGACCGCCACCAATAATTTTCCCTAAGCACGTCAAATCAGGTTTGATATTATATAACCCTTGAGCCCCGCCTTGAGCAACGCGAAATCCGGTAATAACCTCATCAAAAATAAGAACAATGTCATGGCGTTCCGTCAATTCCCGCAAATTTTCTAAAAAATTTTTTCGCGGGAGAATTACTCCCATATTGGCAGGAATAGGCTCTACGATGATACAGGCAATTTCCCGGCTATGGTCCTGAAGAACTCGACGTACCTGATTAATATCATTGAAGGGCAGGGCAATGGTATGTTGGGCCAAACTTTTGGGGATACCGCCGCTGGTTGGGATACCCAGCGTAGTGGCTCCCGAACCTGCCTTTACGAGTAAACTGTCTACATGTCCATGATAACACCCTTCAAATTTAATAATTTTATCGCGGCCCTTATACCCCCTGGCCAATCGAATGGCGCTCATAGTAGCTTCTGTTCCTGAGTTGACTAAACGAACTTGATCCATGGAAGGCAGCATCCGGCAAATCTGTTTGGCCATTTCCACTTCCCCTTTGGTGGAAGCGCCAAAACTCAAACCTTTCTCTGCCGCAGATTGAATCGCAGAGACAATCTCAGGACGAGCATGTCCTAAAATCAGAGGACCCCAGGAGCATACGTAGTCAATATATTCATTATTATCAAGATCATAAACCTTTGATCCAATGGCCCTGTCAATAAAAGCAGGCTTGCCGCCCACAGCGTTGAAAGCTCGAACAGGGCTATTAACTCCCCCGGGGATATACCTTTGTGCCTCTTGAAACAGTTGTCCCGAATTTTCTGTTTTCCTTCCCATAGAGATTCTCCTTGAACCAATAATCTCGCTATTTTAAGATAATTTTTAATTACGAATTAATGATCGGCTGGGAAACCACATAAATAAAATGAAAATTCCTATGCTTTTAAAATAACTTTCACCCTAAGTTTTTGTAAAATAATTTATAACGTAACGATATCATATCGGCTACATATAAGCTTGTCAACCCGGCAATTCTCATTATAGCCCCGATTAAAATGAAAGTTGGCAAAATGTTCGCTGAAGCGATATAGGGAGACTTTTTGTAAAGCTTCTTAACGAAGCAAACGCGATAAAAATTGCTGGAAAAATTGCAGCTATGACGCATGAATTTTAGCTGCTATTATATCAAGGGTTGGCAGGTAATCAGTAAAAAAAATTTCGCAAACTTTTTAATCATAGGTCATTGACAGCCAATATTTCAGGGATAAAGATGTGCGTCAGGGCCGGAAAAATTGTACATCTATTGATTTAATAATAAAACTTAGATATAATTTAGCCATAAACGTCAAGATTTACCTTACATTAGATCCCTGCTGGAGTTTATCCCACATTCTCAATGGAGGGGCAGGGGATGATGTATTGAGCACATAGGAAACCACATAAATACAATATAAATACTCTCCAATAAATTATGTTTTTACCATGAAAATGCATTTGGAAAAATATACTTTACTGAAAAAATTGGGTTTTTCATCCTCGGGGGGTGAACAATTTGTTTATGAGCGTTTACTTAGACGATGAAATATGATAAAGGGCAAGTAAGTAGAGGTGTTGTATCCTTTATTCTCTTGACAATATTAGCTTTATTTGTTACTCATATATACATTACTTTAAATTTACCGATATTTAATAACCCCGAAGAAAAAATTATTGAAATCCCGAAAGGAATGACTATTAACGAGATTTCTTCTCTTTTAAAAAAAGAAAAAATAATCAAAAACATTTGGTTATTCAAGCTATTGACCAAAATTCGATGGGGAATGATCATCAAGGCCGGAGAATACCAACTGACTTCATCTATAAATATGCTTCAACTTCTCCATACCCTTGAGCAGGGAAAAATTCTGTGTCATAAGGTGACCATTCCCGAAGGGTTTATTATTTGGCAAATTGCGGGGCTTTTAGCTGATCAGGGTTTGGCGAATAGAGAAAAATTTATAGCACTTGCCGGCGATCAAAACATGACAAAAGAATTTGGCCTTCAGGCGAACACCTTAGAAGGCTATCTTTATCCTGATACCTATCATTTCAGTAAGGGTTTGAGTGAAAAATCGATTATTACCACTATGGTTCAGCGATTTAAGAGTATTATTCGGCCGGAGTGGAAAAAAAGGTGCCGGGATATGGATTTTACCCTTCATCAGATAGTCACGCTGGCCTCTTTAATTGAAAAAGAGACCTCTAAAAGGGAAGAAAAATTTGTGGTTTCCGCAGTTTATCACAATCGGCTGCAACAGGGTATTCGCTTACAATGCGATCCAACGATAATTTATTCCCTAAAAAATTTTAATGGCAATCTAACCAAAAAACACCTTTTGATCGATTCGCCCTATAATACGTATCGCAACTATGGTCTTCCTCCCGGACCAATTGCTAATCCCGGTGAAGAGTCCATCCGGGCGGCGCTCTATCCCGCCAAAAAAGATTATTGCTATTTTGTCTCAAAAAATGACGGAACACACCATTTTTCCCGCACTTTAAAAGAACATAATAAAGCTGTATATAAATATCAAAAACGAAGGTGAGAGAATGAAATTAAGAATAGGTATACCCAAAGGAAGTTTACAAGAATCCACCATTGCTCTTTTCCGAAAAGCCGGTTACCACATCTCGGTCAGTCGCAGGTCATACTACCCGACAATTGACGATTACCAGATGGAAGCTATGCTTATCAGGGCTCAAGAAATGCCGATTTATGTTGAAAATGGTGTGCTGGATATTGGTTTGACTGGTAAAGATTGGATTATGGAGCAAAACGCAGATGTGCATGAAGTTACCGAATTAATTTATGCGAAAGAGGGGTTGGCCCCGGTAAAATGGGTGTTAGCGGTTCCTAATGACTCTGAGTTTCATAGTATAAAAGACCTGGAAGGAAAAAGAATTTCTACGGAACTCGTTAATTTTACCAAAAACTATTTCAAAAAAGCCGGCATCAATGTTGAGGTTTTATTTTCCTGGGGAGCTACAGAAATAAAAGCCCCCACCTTAGCTGATGCTATTGTTGAATTAACTGAGACCGGCAGCACCCTGAAAAAAAACAACCTTCGCATTATTGAAACATTAATGCAATCTACCACTCGACTCGTGGCCAACAAAAAGGCTTGGCAACATGATTGGAAAAGAGAAAAAATTGAGAACTTGGCCTGTTTATTAAAGGGATCTTTGCGGGCAGAAAAAAAAGTCGGTTTAAAAATGAATATTGCCCAAAAAGACCTGGAAAGTATCGTAGCCCTCTTGCCGGCCATGCACACTCCCACCATATCGAATCTGGCGGATAAAGATTGGGTAGCCCTGGAAGTTATCATTGATGAAAAGGTTGTGCGTGACATTATTCCGGAATTAAAAAAAGGCGGCGCTACCGGGATAGTAGAATATCCTTTATCCAAAGTGATCCCCTAAAACAAGCTAAAGATCTAAAAAAAGTAACTTATGCCTTCGCTGAATATACATTAAAGGGCAAAAAATTTATAGAGAAGAGACGTGGTTGACACTATGCGGGAAAAAATACTCATTGCTGAAAATGATCCTCAATCGTTACATAAGCTTTCGAATATCTTAACCCAAAATAATTACCATGTTATAACCGCTTCCAAGCGAGAAGAGATAATCGAGCATATTAAAAAAGATCCGCCGGAACTTCTTTTATTGAGCTATTCTATCCCTCAAATGGATGACCCGAGCCTTCTGGAAAATCTTCATAGGGATTATGAAGATACCTTTATTATCTGTATTATCAATAAAGAAAATGAAGCTCGTATTCGTAATATTATCCATAATAATGTAGACGATTATATCATTGAACCCTTTGATGACTGCAAATTTCTGACTACCATAGATAATGCCTTGAAAGTTCGTTACATCAAGATTCGCAATAAAATGATTTGTCAGGAACTGGTTGACGCCAACCAAAATTTATCTCTGAAAACCCAACAATTTCAAGAATTGGTAGATTTTCATAACAGTATCCTTGAAGATATTAATGTTGGAATTTTTACTATTGATTCCCAGTTTAGCATTACCAGTTGGAATAAAAAAATTCAAAATTTGACTGGAATTGTTGAGAAAGATGCTATCGGACAAAATATTTTCTCTCTGATCCCCATTTTACGTGAGGATAACCTGTATCAGCGTATCTGCCAGGTGGTTCAAAACGGAGAAACTACAGAACTTGGGCATATTCAAGGGCTTAATCCATTAGGTGAAAATATCTATTGCGCTTATAAGATTTCACCCATTCGAAAAAATGGACAAATACGCGGCGCTGTCATTCTCGTAGATGACATTACCCAAAGGCTTACCCTGCAACAAGAACTATGCAAAACCCAAAGGTATCTGAGCAATCTGGTGGAAAATTCTCCTGATGCCATCATCAGCTTTGACTTAAGCGGAACTATTGTTACGTATAACAGGGGGGCGGAAATTATTTCCGGATACTCTGCCGAAGAAGCCATAGGCAAAAAATGGGGTATTCTCGTACCTCAGTCTCTGCATGATCAGATGGCTCACTTATTCGAATGGGTAAAAGAAAGCAGTTCCGTTAAAAATCTGGAAATGTCCATGATTAATCGGGAGGGAAAAGAAATTCCGGTGACCATGAGTTTATCCTGGATCAAGGACTCTGATAATTCTGATAATAATGTATTTGGTTTATCATGTATTGCCAGGGATTTATCTGAAAAGCGCGATCTTCAGGACCAAATCATTCATATGCAAAAGATGGCTTCTTTAGGCACTATGGCTGCGGGCATGGCTCATGATATTAATAACCCATTATCATCCATATTAGCTTATGCCGAGCTTATGGTTAATAAAACAGAAAAAATTGGTTATAGTGAAATTTCAGAACATCTCTTTAAGGTGGAAGAAGATGTGGATCGAATCGCTAACCTAGTCAAAAAAGTATTATGGTATTCCAGACCTTCTTCACAGGTCAGCCTGATGAATATTAATGAATTACTGGAGAAGTCTATAGAGTTTGCTCATTTTCAGACTCCCTTGCATCACCTGGAACTTCTTAAAGATCTTGACCCCAACCTGCCCCACATTACAGGCAAAAGCAAAGAATTGGTTCAGGCCTTTGTAAATCTTATCACCAATGCCGTCAAAGCTATGCCAACCGAAGGGACGCTAACCCTGAAAACCAGCATGAAAAAAAATACAGATACTCATAACGAAGTGTTCATTGCTATTAGTGATGTTGGCGTTGGTATCCCTGAAAAGAATTTGAGCAAGATATTTGAATATTGTTTCACTACCCGAAATAATGAAAAAGGGAATGGACTGGGTTTATATGTTGTCAAGGCCATTATTGAAGAAAATGAGGGGTCAATTCAGGTTCAAAGCAAAGTGAATGAAGGAACTACCTTTACTATTACCCTGCCGATAAAAACAGAAGGAAAACCAAATCCTTTTATATAGTCTTTCCCAAAACACTCAGAATTATAGGTCTTTTCCGGTTCCTGATAATTGTTAACTCATTCATCAGCTACTGATGAGTTAATTGAAGATACCGTCAAAAAAAAAGGACATTAACCATATGAATATTTCTATTGCTGAAAGATTAAATCAACTTCCCCCCTATTTATTTGCTGAAATTGATGCTTTAAAGACAGAAGCTATAAAAAAAGGAATAGACATCATTGATCTTGGAGTTGGAGATCCGGATTTACCAACTCCCGGCCACATCCAAGAAAAAATGAAACAGGCCTTAAAAGACAGTGCAAATCATCGCTATCCTTCATATCAAGGAATGAAGTCCTTCAGAGAAGCTGTCGCCAGATATTACAAAACAAGATTTCACGTAAGTCTTGATCCTGAAAGCGAAGTTCTTTCCCTCATTGGATCAAAAGAGGGGATAGCCCATATACCTCTTGCTTTTTTAAATCCGGGAGATATTTGCCTTGTTCCCAATCCGGGCTACCCTGTTTATCAGGCCGGCACCACTCTGGCCGGGGGACGCATCTATAATATGCCCTTGCTTTTAAAAAATCAATTTCTCCCGGATTTGGATACAATTTCTGATCCTGAGGTTTTGGAAAAGGCAAAACTTCTGTTTATTAATTATCCGAATAATCCAACAGCGGCTACAGCGGACTTGAAATTTTTTCAGAAAGTAGTTGATTTTGCGCAAAAATACAATATTATTGTTTGCCATGATGCCGCCTATTCCGAGATGACTTACGACGGCTATCAAGCGCCAAGCCTGCTGCAAGTAGAAGGGGCTAAGCAGATAGGCATTGAATTTCATTCTCTCTCGAAAACCTATAACATGACCGGCTGGCGTATCGGCTTTGCCGTTGGTAATCCTCAAATCATTGCCGGCCTGGGCAAGGTTAAAACCAATATTGACTCCGGAATTTTTCAGGCCATACAGATAGCCGGTATTGAGGCTTTGACCGCAGATCAAGAATGTGTGCGGCAAATGAAAAATATATATCAAGAGCGAAGAGATCTCCTCTGCCAAGGGCTGCAATCCCTTGGACTGAAGATAACAAAACCTCTGGCAACCTTTTATCTATGGATTCAGGTTCCCGAAGGATTTACCTCCGAAGTCTTCACAAGGCGATTATTACAGGAAGCCGGTATCATTTGCACCCCTGGAACAGGGTTTGGCGAGTATGGAAAGGGATTTATCCGCATGGCCTTGACCATTCCCAAAGAAAGGATCTCAGAGGTTGTGGAGCGAATGAAAAAAGTGCTGTAGGGGTAATTTGAGCGTTATGAGAGAAAAAAGTACGGGGAACAAGGAAAGCAGAGTTTGGCGGCAAGCTTATCTTGGGTTAGGGGCCAATCGAGAATCTCCAATTTTAAAATGCTATCAAGCCATTTACCTGCTTCATCAATCACCATCTATCATGGTAATGGAGCGGTCCTCTTTTTATGAAACTGAACCTTTCGGTTATGAAAAACAAAACTGGTTTATCAATCTGGTTGTAAAAATCCGGACAAACTTTACTCCAAGAGAACTTTTACACAAGACTCAGCAAATAGAAAAAGCTCTTGGAAAAAATAAAAAATTTACCCGGGGGCCCAGGAGCATTGACATAGATATCCTCCTTTACGACAATGAGCAAGTCCTTAAAGCTGATCTTCACATTCCCCATCCCCTTTTACACGCACGAAACTTTGTTCTTCGTCCTTTAGCCCAAATTGCCCCAAATCTCCAACACCCAAGGTTATCCAGGACAATTAAAGAACTTTTTTCCACCTGCCGGGACCGAAAGGGGGTTAGAAATATAGAATATGTCTGTTAATAAGATAACCATTCCTTTTTTAAGAAAGATGAAGCAGGAAGGGTGTAAAATAACCATGTTAACGGCTTATGATTACCCAACAGCGCTTCTTTTGGATAAAGCAGGTATTGATATTTTGCTGGTAGGGGATTCGCTGGGTATGGTAATGCTCGGGTATGAAAATACTCTTCCTGTGACCATGAAAGAGATGCTTCATCACACGCGGGCAGTTAAAAAAGGCTGCAGGCGAGGATTAATTGTGGGAGATATGCCCTTTTTATCATTCAATGTGGATAGCAAAAATGCCATTAAGAATGCAGGACGTTTTATTAAAAATGGCGGTGCCGAAGCAGTTAAGCTGGAAGGGGCCACAGAGCCCATCCTTAAAACCATTCAATCTATTGTGGAAGCAGGTATTGCTGTTATGGGGCACATCGGCTTAACTCCTCAAATGGTGCACCAAATGGGGGGGTTCAAGGTCCAAGGGAAAGATGCAGGAAGCGCAGATATTCTTATTGAAGGAGCCAAACGACTGGAGGAGATGGGTATATTTGCCTTGGTGCTGGAAGGGGTCCCTGGTAATTTGGCTCAAAAAATTACCCGGCAATTATCCATTCCCACACTTGGGATCGGAGCCGGCCCCCACTGTGATGGACAGGTATTGGTTACTCATGATTTACTGGGACTTTCGGAATTCCCGAAACCTAAATTTGTCAAACAATATGCTTCATTATATCCCTTGATGCTGTCGGCTATAAATTCTTACAAACAAGAGGTCCTTGAGGGGAAATTTCCATCAAAGGAATATACTTACTAAATTAAATTAGACAGGATTAACAGGATTAACAGGATTTATTAGATTCTTTTTTTTATCCTGTGCTAAAAAAATGAAAATTTCTATGCTATTCGAAAAAACATTTTGCAACGTTCGTTCGAATAGAGGCTATGATACAAATTGCTGATAGTTTTGAGGATTCGTTGAGAACTAAGGATAGGATATGGAAATAATAAAAGATATTTCTCAGATGCAAAAAACAGCCAATACATTAAAAAAAGAGGGGAAAAGTATTGGATTTGTTCCGACTATGGGTTTTCTCCACGCGGGGCATCTGTCACTCATTGAAGCTGCCCGCCGGGAGTGCCAAACCTTAGTGGTGAGTATTTTTGTAAATCCTCTTCAATTTGGGGCCCATGACGATTTTAATACCTATCCGCGTGATCTAACACATGATAGCCAATTAGCCGGTAAATCCGGCGTAGATATCCTCTTTATTCCGGATGCCGAACACATTTATCCCGGAGGCTACCAAACGCAGGTTGCTGTGCCGGGATTGTCTGAAAATTTATGCGGCCGATTTCGAATTGGGCACTTTCAGGGCGTTACCACTGTCGTATGTAAACTCTTTCATATTGTCAAGCCTGATATTGCCTATTTTGGACAAAAAGATTATCAGCAGTTGATAGTTATCAATAAAATGGTTGCAGACCTCAATATGGAAGTTCAAATCAAAGGGTTACCAATTGTAAGACAAAAAGATGGCCTGGCTATGAGTTCCAGAAATGCCTATTTGAATGAAAGGGAAAGAAAGGCCGCCCATTGCCTTTATAATTCCCTATGCCGAGCCAAGCAAATGAAAGAAGAAGGGATAACCCAATGTTCAAAAATCATCTCAGCCATTCGGGATATCATATCCGCCGAACCTATGGCTCGCCCTGAATACATCCGGATATGCCACCCCGAAACCCTTCAAGACATTGAGTATATCGAGGATAGGGCCCTGTTGGCTATGGCTGTACACATTGGTAAAACGAGACTTATTGACAATTGCTTTTTATAAATTTGCCTCTAAGGAGTGAATACTATGCAAAGAATGATGTTAACATCAAAGATTCACCGAGCCACGGTTACAGATACCTGCCTGCACTATGAGGGAAGTATTGGGGTGGATATAACTATTCTCAAAGAAGCTAATATTCTAGAGGGGGAACAGGTCCAAATTTACAATATCAATAATGCAAAACGATTTGAAACCTATACCATTCAAGAGGCCCCGAACTCAGGAAAGATTGTTCTTTATGGGGCTGCAGCAAGATTGGCCGAACCCGGCGATTTAATTATCATTGCCGCCTTTGCTCTTATAGAGGATAAAGAATGTCAAAATTTTTCCCCTATTAAAATAAACGTAGATAAAAACAATCAGATTATCAAGAAATAACAAAACTCAGCAGATATAGTTATTCATCTTTATGTGCTGCCGGCTTATCGTTCACCTTGCTTTCGCAACATATCGCGCTGTCGCATAAAGATATATTTTATGATTGCTTCCTGATCATCTTCATGAATATCCAAAAAGTCAACTCCCACCTCAAACATTTTTATTCCCTCTGCATCTTGAGGTGTTATCCGGACAACCTTGCCCAAAGTTGTCATCAAAATTTTTGGGCTTTGGGGTAAAAGCATCCTCAGCTTTAGATAGGTGCCGGCAGGAATAGGTTTAGAAATAAAAAAACTGATTCCCCCTGCACTCAAGGTAATTCTTTCCGGATTTTTTTGATATATACTCGAATCCTCTTTTTTCTCTATATATGATATTATGAGATCTATTTTTTCATTAATATTAATGATAAGTTTCAACAATCCGCGAAGAGTATCAACGTCTCCACCTTTAAAATTTTCCACATCCAACTCATTGGGCACGAAATTGGCATATTTGTTCTTAAGATTTCGTATGCCGCTCACCTGATCCCGAAAAACCTTTCTTTCCGCTTCATACTCTTTGGCGGACATAATTTGATACTCAATAGCCGTGGTGTCTGTGATTCTATAATATTTTCTTCTTTCGGAGGATGACTTAGGCGGCAAAAAATTTCTCCTCTCTTTATCTTCGCGCATCTATCTTTACCCCTAATGGGAAAGAAAACTCTTTTTTAATACATATACAACATCTTTGTCATATTTTTCATCTGCCAAAGACTCTAATTCTTTTATGCTGTCCAAAGATGATTTAGCTTTTCGGTAAGGTCGATTAGAGGTCATAGCATCAAAACAGTCAGCCACGGCAATAATTTTGGTGCACATTGGTATTTCTTCGCTTTGCAATCCATCGGGATATCCGCTTCCGTCAAGCCTTTCATGGTGGTGACGAATAATCGATTTTTCCAGGGTTAAAAATTCCAAAGGTCGAATCATATCTTCCCCAACCACGGGATGTTTCTTAATCACATCAAACTCATCCATACTCAAAGGATCCTTTTTATCCAAAATGGAATCGGGAATCCCGATTTTTCCGATATCATGCAATAAGCCGGCTAAAGACAAGGCATCCCTCTCTTTTTGATCAAGAGAAAGTTTTTCAGCAATGTCCAGAGCTAACTCAGTAACCCTTTGTGAGTGAGAATGTATATACTTATTTCTGGATTCCAACATATTAACCATAATACCCAAAGTATTGGTCAAGTTTCGATGCACACTTTTATACAAAAAATCATTTTCGATTTTCAGAGTAGCCTGGCGACTTAAAAGAAGAAGTAAAAATAAATCCTTGGAATCGAACTTCTGTTGATCCTCCTGATCCAATTTGCCCTCAACCCGCAGATAGCCAAAGGGATCTTTCACTTCTCGAAGTTTTAAAGGAATAGTTATATGAGATTCCGACCTAAGCACATTACGAAAAGGAGAAAATTCTTCTTCTTTTTTCTGTTTTGTTGACTCGGAAAGAAAAGAATCTATGTTTTCATTAAAAATTACTAATGAAGAATTTCGGGCCGAAACAATTTTAGCCCCGGCATCTACAATAAGTTGTAAAAAATTATCGAGATTATATATGGTATCTATCTTGGAATTGATGATGGAATATAAAAGGGGGAAAATTTCCGATTCCTGAAAGGTCTCATTTGGCAAAACCTTGACAACTTCCTTTCTTATCATATAAATTTACCTCTTCTCGGGGATGATTTTGGGTCTTTATTACCTATTTTAAAATATGAAAATGAATGCCCTTGGTTAAAATTAAGATAGTTTAGTCAGAAAAGAAACAAAAAAAGGATTCATACACTTTTTCGGCAATATTTGGTTCTTTCTTCGTTTTTGTCTGGAAAACGCCATTTGGGCGGCGCTGTTGGCAAAATCTTTTTTTTGCTTTTATCTTCATTTTTCTCCCTATGAACTATACAAATCAATCAACATTAAGAAAAATATAAATAGCATTATTTATTTTTATCCTTTTTTTTACCATGAAAACGCATTTTGAAAAATAGACTTTACTGAAAAAGTTAAATTTTTCATCCTCGGGGGTAAAAAAAGCTTTTCATGAGCGTTTAGTAGGAAGAGAATGGGAAGGTGTTTAATACCTAAACACCGAAGTATTTCATTGTAATACCGATAAGAAAACCAGTGTAATCCAACTTGAATTTCCCTCAAGCATTTTTTTTCTATGATAGTTCATTATCTCTGAAATAGTATTATACAAGGAGATAACTAATGCATCTGAGTTCGTATAATATTGTATTGAAAAAAATGGGCCCCCGGCAAAACCACTATTGAAAATCGGCTGCGCCGGAGGCGCCACGGAGAAAAAAATAATGGGAGCAATGCCTGAAGTTTTATTTGAGGAAAAGGGACCTGTCAACGGGCTTGTCTCCATGGCAATTCTCACCTTCAACCAGCTTAAATATACGAAGGAATGCATTAAAAGCATTAGAAGGCACACCCCCGAACCGCATCAAATTGTGTTTGTAGACAATGGGTCTACCGATGGAACGGTCAAGTGGTTGAGGCGGATTATCAAGGAAAATTCTAATTACCGATTAATTGAGAACACGAAGAACCTTGGTTTTGCTAAGGGTTGCAACCAAGGGATACTTAAATCATCAGGTGAGTACATCCTCCTTTTGAATAATAACGTGGTTGTTTCAGAGGGATGGCTCTCAGGAATGCTTGAATGTTTGAGCAATACTTCTGATGCCGGCATTGTTGGCCCCATGACTAATAACATCAGCGGACCACAGAAAGTAGCAAACGCCAATTATGCCTCAATGAACCTCCTGGATGAATATGCTCGCACATTCAGAGAAATAAATCGATACCGTCGTATACCTTCCAGGAAAATAGCCGGATTTTGCATGCTTTTTAAGCGTGAACTGGCGGAAAAAATCGGCTTGCTTGACGAGAGTTTTGGCTCGGGCAACTTCGAGGACGATGATTTCTGTCTCAGAGCGACCTTGGAGGGATACAGGAACTTTATTGCCGGGGATGTATTTATCCATCATTACGGCAGCGTAAGTTTTATCGGAAACAAAATACATTGCAATTCATCTATAGGGAAGGACAAGAAAATTTTTGATGAAAAATGGCGCAACATAGATGTTTCAAGTCCACACGGGAAAAAACTTGCCGTCTTAAACAAACTTGAGTCGGCCGAGAAATTTTACCAGCGGCAGCAGATTGATCAGGCTATTCCCACGATTATCGACGGCATAAAATACTCCCCGGATGATAAGGCAATTTACTATCGTCTGGCCGAGATGTTGATCGACTCTAAACGCTTCAATGATGCCATGGATGCCCTGAAGTCCATGCCCGAAGAGGGAAAGAAAGAGGCGAGGCGGCATGCGTTGGCAGGTTATGGCAAAGAAGGCATGGGGCTTTATGCTGAAGCGGGCGATCATGCCGATCAAGCTCTATCGTTAAATGCGGGTTGCGCATCGGCCCTCAATCTAAAAGGGATATTGGCCTATAAAAAGGGGGACAAAAACAGCGCAGACGATCATTTTAGAAAGGCAGTCAAATGCGATCCCGGTTATGGAGAACCATATACAAATCTCGGCATCCTGAAATGGGATCAAGGGGACAGGGAAGATGCCGTAAACCTGCTGGAAAAAGGATTTATCCTGTCCCCCACGATCGCGGACATTGTATCCATCTATCACTCCGCAATCACCTCAGTGGGTGACCTCGAAAGGGCCGAACAAAGGTTCCGAGAGGCAAAGGCATCTTATCCCTTGAATAAAAGAATCGCCTTTCTTTTGATAGATATCCTCATACGGCAGGGCAAAAATGAAATCGCCATGCAGGAGATCGAACGGGCCATGATTTCCTTCGGCACAGACGACGGCATGCTGGCCGCCGCGCTTGAGATCAGGAAAAGAATAGGCGCCAGGGAGGGCACAGACAAATCAAAAAAGTCCGGGACCCTGTCTGTCTGTATGATCGTAAAGAATGAAGAAAACCATATAGCAAAATGCCTCATGAGCGCTCAACCCGTGGCCGATGAGATGATAGTGGTTGATACCGGCTCTGCGGACAGAACAAGAGATATTGCCGCGGCCTTCGGCGCCGGGGTATTCGGGCTTCCCTGGACGGATGATTTTTCCGGGGCCCGCAACTTCTCTCTCAGCAAGGCTTCAGGGGACTGGATATTCGTCCTCGATGCTGATGAGGTGATATCTTCCCGGGACTATCCTCTGCTGAAAAGCATTATCCTGAAAAAGTGTTCCAACCCCGCCGCCTATAACATCGCCACGAGGAATTATGTCCGCGGTATCAAGTCGTTGGGATGGGTCCCCAATAAAGGCGAATACCCGCTTGAGGAGACCGGCACGGGCTGGTTCCCCAGTGTGAAGGTAAGGCTTTTCCCCAATGACGGCCGCATACGGTTTGAAGGGCATGTGCATGAAACTGTTGAGTCATCGATAATCACGGCCGGCATCAAGATCAAACAGTGCCGGATTATTGTCCACCACTACGGCAAAATGAGCACCGGCAAACTCATTTCAAAGGGAGAAAGATACTATCTTCTGGGCAGAAAGAAGCTCAAAGAGCGCCCGGATGACGTCAAGTCACTTTCTGAGCTTGCAATCCAGGCACAGGAGCTTAAAAGGTTTGAGGAGGCCATTGCGTTATGGAAAAGGGCGATAGATCTTACCGGAGAGAAACCTGCCGCGAGATTTTTCTTCGACCTGGGATATTGCTGTCTGCAGACTGAACAATACGAAAAGGCCCTGCTTGCCTCGAAAAGAGCGATGGAGATTGATCCGACCATGAAGGAGGCCCTGCTGAATTATACCTACAGCGAGCTTCTCGTCGGAGATTATAAGAAAGTCATTTCAGAACTTGAGCCTCTGCTTGAGCGGGCCGTCGAATATCCTCCCGCATCATTGCTCCTTGCCGCGGCATACGGCATCGCTGGACAAAAAGACAAAGCGGTTATATTCTATAAGGCGCTCTTCAAAAAAGGCTTCATCATTGCTGATACCCTGCACATACTCTGCAAAAGGTTGGTTGCTCTCGGGAAAACAGGTCCTGCCGTACGGGCGCTTGAAGCTCTTATCGAAAGCGGGAAAGGAAATGATGAGACCGGAAGGCTCCTGGATGAATGCCTTAAACAGAGCCCGGCGATCTTGCCGCCGCCTTGCCGGCCTTACTGACGGCCTCCTGCTCGTAATCGATCAATCCGCGGGTTAGTTTCAGCGCCTGATAATACTTGTTGTGCAGGACATATTCGCTGATCTCAATAATTAATCCGCGGGTGCTCGGGGCCGCACCCATCACGTCCTTTACCAATTCCCAGTAGGTTTTATGATGTTCAGTCAGATTTTTACCATCCACATACATAAGCTGTATGACAAAATAAATCCTCCGGCATGGTGAATCGGCCCCCTTTACGGCCATGATATCTTTTTCGCGGAGTATGGGGACATTATTTTCAACGATCAGATCACACCCGGTCTTTGCATTTACAATTACAGCGCCGCCGATAATTAATCTTTCGTGCGGTTTTAATGATATTTTCAATGACATTTTCTCTTATGCTCTTTTTGTCTTCTTTTGATTAATCATACCTTTACACACCTTTTATTTGAAGAATTGGAATTGCGGATAAGAGGAGTCGCTTTTGCTTGCCTCCATCGTCTGAAATGTGCTGTATCGGGGGTTTTATCCGTCTGTTATTTATATTCATGGGGCCGGTGCTTGTTAGTTGGATAGTTGGAAAAAATGGGGGGGCAAGCCCCCCCATTTTGATCCATTACTTGATCTTGTTTATCAGAACAACCTCAACACCGACTGGGCCGCCTGAGCAGACATGCTCAGCGCTGTTGCCGCAAGGGCCTGTTTGGTTTGGAGCGCCAACATGTTCGCTCCTTCTTCGTTCATGTCGGCGAGTGTAAGTTTATCGGCGCCTTCGGTAAGGAGGTTTACTATGTTAGTTGAAAATTTTTCACGTGTGGTGATGATACCCAGATTCGAGGCCATCTTTGATGCCTCGCCCCCCAGCGTGGTAAGAGCATCTTCGATCTCAGAGAGATTGCCGTCTTGATCGGCGGTCGAGGTCCAGTCAGCGTCTGTGAGCTCTAAACCGGCAACCCTTGCCGAGAACCCCTCAATAGTAATCTTACGATCCCCTTCGAAGTTTACCTCAAGATTGTCACTGTTGAGAAGGTTTTTACCCTTGTAGCCCGCGTCTATTACCATATGATCAATCTGGTCCAACATCTCGTTGTAAGAGCCTTGAAGGGTGGCCATTTCATTGGCGACAGATATTATATCTGATTCGACCATTGTACCAGCGGCTACAATACTGCCGGTTGTTAAATCGACGCCCGCAGCCTCGATGTATACCTTGACACCCTCATTATCGGCGGTTACGGCCCCACCCCCTACTGACATACTTGCACTGTTTATTGCGGCCGCTAAGGCTGCCGCGTCCTCCGCATCGGTACCGTCGATGCTGAATTGGGTGGCAGTCGCAGTCCCAGCAACTGCCGTAAGAATTGCGCCCCCGATGGTAATTACATCATCTGCCGCGACGGTGTTTAAAGTAACGTACTGTTTGTCGTTGACGATCACAACTGCCTGCGCTTTCTTCGCAATACCTTTTGCCTGATCGACTAAGTCGCTAATTGCTGTGATGCCTATGTCCGCGGCTTTTATTGTTTGAATAGCCTGGCCCATTTCGTCCTTGAGTGAATTAATGTTACTGGCACGTGTTGTAAGTGTCAGGGCTGTAAAGTAGGCGGTCGGATCATCAAGAGCGGTATTGACTTTTAACCCTGTTGACAGGCGATTCTGTGTTTGGTTAAGAAGATCTAATGTCGACTGAAGGCTCATTAAGTTGGAGCGCATTCCGGTGGATAATGTGATGTTGTTAGCCATGCTGATTCTCCTTTTCTAGGAATTTTGTTTTCGGTAATTCTTACCGGTAATTCTTACCGGTAATGTTTTTGTACTTTACCGATTTTGTGCTCGGCCGATTTCATCGGCGGTTTTTTCAATCTTTTTTCATCACTTTTTTTTATCAGGTGCTTATTTTTTTCACCTCCTTCCGGATTTTAATTTTTCAGCCTTTAACCTTGATTTTTTCAGCCTCTGCTTTTTCTATCGGACAATCCTTTTAAAACTTCAGTCAAAATTCACTAAATCGTAAAAAAAAATTCGGGGCGCCCCGAAAATTGTGCCTCAAGCCACCTGGAGCCGCATATATACCTATTTCGACCCCAAAAGATTATGGATAATCTTGCAGCATATCTGCATTTTTAAAAATACCTTAAAGATATTTTTAAATATTCCGATAATATATATAAGTGTTGCTTTGGTTGGCATGAAATTAGGGTGTGAAGATAGATAATAATGTTATGTCTTCATGTGTATACTCTTCATGAAAGGAGAAGATATGCCAAGCATTAAGATTGGGATAAATCAGGCTCTCTTCAATCTTAAAGGTCTCAACAAGACAATGGATTCACTGACCCAAAGGCTGAGCACCGGGAAAAAAATCAACTCATCCAAAGACAATCCTTCCGCATGGGCAGCGGCGAGCAACAGTCATTCGGCTTTTAACCGTCTCCAGGCTATAAACTCCGGTATTAACATGGTTGCCATGAATATCAGGATAGCGGATACAACAATGGGCACAATCGACGATTATCTTGAAAAGATGAAAAGTCAATTGGACAGGATTATAAAAAATTATCCCCCCTTCCCTCCGGACAGCCCGGAAAGGGCTGAATTATTGAAGGGTTTTAGCGCCTTCCGGAAACAAATCGACCAGTTGACCATCCCCCCCCCGGAAGAAGATGCGAAAAAAATCATGGCGGACCCTTCTGTTGTTCCCGGCGCAGGCGATTGGGAGGTAATGGTCGGCGAAAACGGCGTCAGGAAAACCATCCATAGCCGACAAGTCCATACGGGGCCCGAGGGCCTGGATATTCCGGAACTGCCGGAGGAGCCAACCGATGCCGAGATCGCCGATGCCGCCGCCAATCTTCGGACGGCAAAGGATACTCTCGAACAAAAACGCGCCGGACTGGCATTTGACGCGTTCGGCATTGCCCGTTGGCAGGCACATAATACCAGGACAGCTAATTTTCATAGAAATCGAGCGGAAAAGATTAAAAATGCCGACATGAACGAGGTTGCCGCGCAGATCAAGAGCGTGGAACTGAGACAGGCCCTGACTATAGAAGTAATCAGGGGCATAACGGAAAAGCAGTCACAATTAACAGCATTATTGAGATAAACAATTACTGTAAATTCCGTGCAACCGGCTTTTATTCAGTCCTCCTCCCTCGATGGGAGGGTAGGGAAGGGTGGTCCGTTTAAACGATTCAGCAATGCATTAGTCTATAGTTTTTCAAATAATTAATTACTATTTTTTATTGTGGTCAATCCTTTTAAAGTTGAGGATTTCGAGAGAATATTTTTGTAATTAATTATCTGAATGTCTATAATTCATTAAGCGCTTAGTTCTGAGTTTCGTGTTTTTTATGATAGAAAATTTTAAAACCTTTTTGGTTCCGGCTTGTCCGGGTTAGGGTAAGTTCTCAATAGATTTTTAATCGGAGGAGATTAAAAATGCACTCAGCTCAATTAGAAGCATATAAAACCACTCAAAAGATTACCATGACCGGACGTGAATTAGAGTCGTCGGTTCTCACCAAGGCGGCTTTAAAACTAAAGCATTGCCAAAACAACTGGGATGATGAAGACCGAAATACAAAATTGGATGAAGCGCTTAAATATAACCAGAAGATATGGAGTCTCTTTCAATCAGAGCTGATAAAGCCCGATAATCCACTCCCTCAAAAACTGAAAGAGGACATACTCAACCTGAGCATATTTATTGACGGGCGTATTTTTGAAGCTATGACTTACCCGGCCCCTGAAAAACTGCAAGCGATCATCAACATTAATCTTAACCTTGCCGCCGGTCTGGGGGGCCCGGCATAACAAAGTGTAATATAGTCCCTGATGGATAATACCGCATAGAGGAGGGCGGCATCATACAGAAATTGATTCAACCCCTGAGTTAAAGATAAATAGCCCCGCTATAGATTTTCAAAAAAATAATTTCACAATCCATATTCAAACAGAAGGACGCAGGGCTTTAGCCCTGCGCTACAGGATAAAATTTAATATCCGAAAATCTATATTTTAAAAATCATAGAAAATAGAAAAATGGATCTAATTGTGTTTGATGTAAATTTTAATATGCAAGGAGAGATAATCAGATTCCATGAAGACATTATTTTATTGCGGAATTCATAATTTGGTTAATTTTAATCGTATCAGGCCGTATTATGACCTGTGTTATGGTTTTGATGCCAATCCTGATAAAATTGAACAAGCCGAAAAATTTTATCAAAATGACCTCAATGTCAAATTTATTTATGGTGCATTGATGGAAAAGAGCGGGGAAGAAGTTGAGTTTACTATTACAACGAATTGGACTGCGGCTTCTTCTCTCGGGAGCCCAAATCCTGAGTTTGGCCATATGAAAAGTGGTTTGCTTACTGCGCAAAAAAAGATAAAAGTACCTACAATAAATCTTTATGATTTTTGTATCAGTAACAATATTCAGGAAATTGATACGTTGATAACAGACTTGCAGGGCATAGATCTGACAGTACTAAAAACACTCACTGAGTTGATTCAAAAGGGGAAGATTCGTGAAATTCAATGCGAAGTCGAGCCCGATGACACACCTACAAGATATCTTGGGATACCGCCAGGTAAATTAAAAGATTTTAATCAGCTTTTATCGAAAAAATATGATGCCTTATGGATCGATCCGGTAACTCCTTCTGAGGATTCTTGGGAGATGGATGTTCGCTGGCGGGTGAAGGGGGGGCACGCATTAGATGATATTGAATTCGTTTTGGAAAATGAGCTGTTGGTTGCCAAAATAGGGCCAAACTCATCTTTGGCAACATATAGTCAATACAGGGAGGATTTAGTTATTGATGCCTTGTTCTCCCATAGGCGTGATGGTTTTTATGTGGACGTCGGAGCAAATGACCCCGATATTTTCAGCAACACCAAGCTGTTTTATGGCAGGGGTTGGCGGGGTATTAATGTTGAACCGGAACCGAACCTTCATGCCGGACTCTGCGCAAAGAGAGATCGTGATATCAACCTGAAGGTTGGCGTTGGCCCCGCACCGGGGACCATGACATTTTATCGGATGTCGGCAGATACCCTCTCTTCCTTCAATAAGCAGGCCGCCCTTCAGGCGGGCAAACTTTATGGCGCAACCTTAGTCTCAGAAGAACCAACTCCTGTTGTAAGATTAGTTGACATCTTTGAATCGCACCTTGGGGGGATAACGATTGATTTTATGTCCGTTGATGCAGAAGGGTATGATCTTGCCGTACTGGAAAGCAATGACTGGGCTCGCTTTCGACCGGCATTGATAATTGTGGAGATTAATGTGGGGGGCGACGATATCATAAAGTTTTTACAGCAGCATGATTATATCCTGGTATTTGATAATGGCACAAATGGTATTTTCGTCAGCAAAGAATTCTGCTCTACTCTTGATGGCCGTATACGAGAGGATCTTGCCAGTCTTGAACTGAAGTATAATTTGCGGACTGTACTCCCGCATGCAGGTGGTGAAAAAAAGCTCACCATAAATATTGTTTACGGACATTTGCCTCAGAATGATATTAAGGCCTTTTATCGCGGGAATGTCTCGATTATTTGGTCTTGTTTTCCAATAGAGGGGTGTGATCATTATGTATATCACAATGCCTTCAGTTACAGAGGCAGGCTCCCGGGTTTAAACATCTTGCTCATGCTGGAGCCGGCTGTTGTGCTGCCGGGTGAATTTGATGAGGGTATCTGGAAACACTTTGACCATGTATTTGGTTTATTTGATGCGCTGATTGGGCGGGACAATAAATTCCATAAAATACTCTTCCCCCGCGCCGGATTAAAAGAGGAACCGGTAACGGATCGGCAAAGTCAGCGCGAATTGCTTTATCCTCTGCCATGCCGCAAGAATGCCATCTGCATGATCAGCGGCAACAAGCGGTCCCATGTTCCCGGCGAGCTCTATTCAAAGCGCATTGAGGTTGCAGAGTGGTTTTCCAAAAACTCGGACATCCCCTTCGATGTATACGGCACACCGCCTTTCCCCCTGTCCAATTACCGCGGTGCGATCCCGGAAGGCCGAAAATTATCTGTGCAGAAGCAATATCGATACAACCTCTGTTTTGAAAACACCAATCATCCGGTCCTCTCTGCCGGCTATATTACCGAAAAAATCCTCGATTGCTTTGAAACCAGGACAATCCCGATTTATCTCGGCGCCTCAAACATCGAGAAGTATATTCCTGAAAATTGTTTTATTGATTTCCGGCAATTTGACAACCTCGGGGAACTAGACAAGTACCTTCGGTGCATGTCATATAAAGATTACGAGCGGCATGTTGCTGCCATTGACGCATGGGTCACTGGTGGAAATCTGCGAAAATATTCATCATTCCCCTTCTATGATTCACTGGCGGCACTGTGCGCCGCAGCTTCATCAAAATCGCCGGAGATGTTATTTGCCGGCGACAAGACATGGACCAAAGGGAAAGCCGTTCCACCTACGGCAAGGAACTGGAAGTTCATAAGCGTGCCAGTGATGTGGACCTGGAAGCATTTATCGAAAGCAAAGCCGCCCGTGCCGGGAAACGGAAAAATCATCAATGAGCGACTGGACTCAAATGCACGGAGGCCTGTCGATGCTGCAGAGCGAGACCATAAGTCCTTCCTGATCGGAAAGAAACCGTCAATAAAGGTATTGGCTGCAGGCGTCAAATTTTCCTCCGGCAATGCGCGAAGAGGATATGACTACGGGTGGTGGAATATATTTAATGCTCTGCACCACTTTGAGAACGTAGAGGTGCAATTTTTTGATTATGCCACGGAGGCTCAGCAGCGTGGGGTTGCGGGCATGTCGGACCGCCTGGTGGAGATCGTCCGCCAAGAACAGCCTGATTTGCTCTTGTACAGTCCTTCCGATCTGCAGGCTGATATTCTTCATGAAAGCTTAAAATCTATAACTGATCACACTGACACACAAACAATCATCTGGATGAATGATGACCATCTGCGCTTTGATGATTACGCACTACTATGGGCGACCTGTGCCGACCATATCATCACGACCTCACACAAAGCCGCCGGCAAATATCACGGAGCCGGTTTCGGCCCAAAAATCATCAAGAGCCAGTGGGCCTTCAACCCGTTCACCTACCAGCCGACACCGGCTCCCGGGGCAAGGGACGTAAGCTTTGTCGGCGCGGGAAAGGGCAATCGTTTAGAACTTATTGAGAAGATAAGACAAAGCGGTTTACCTGTTGATGTATTCGGGGCCGGTTGGAATGAAGACTCGTATATCCCCTTTTATGATATGGTGAGGATTTTTAATCAATCCAGGATCAATCTTAATCTCGGTAATTCATCCGCCATCACCACGCAGCCAATAAGAAGGCGAAATTTTGAAGTGCCCGGATGTCATGGATTTTTAGTCACAACTCCTGTGGACAACCTTGAAGAGTACTATGAACCTGACAAGGAGGTGGTAATTGCCTCCTCATTAGAGGAACTGATTGACAAATCAAGGTATTATCTTGCCCATGAAGGTGAACGGGAAGAAATTGCCCGGCGCGGATATGAGCGAACACTTGCCGAGCACACGTGGACACACAGGCTTGTTGATATATTTAAGCACATCGGATTTAACGCTGTTGCCTCGCCTCTGCCGCAGGTCACACCGTCACCTTTTGTACAATTAGCTTCATCAAGTTCCGCGGGAGATCTTTCGGCTGATGATGCAGCTTTGCCATCGATTGGCCGGGAAGACAGCGAAAAGATTAATGCCAGTATTATTGTTGGGGCATATAACCAGCTACAGTACACGAGGAAGTGTGTTGAGAGCATCCTGCATTACACCGAGGGCCCGTATGAATTGTTGCTTATGGACAATGGCTCAACAGACGGCACGTTTGAGTATTTTGAATCTGTTAGCGCTTTTCATCCCCATACCCGTGTCATCAGATATTATCAGAACCGGGTCGTAGAGGCAAACGCCAATTATGTTTTCTCACTTGCACGAGGAAAATATTGTGTCGGTGTCTGCAATGACGTCCTGGTGCATGATGGCTGGCTTAAAAATTTTATCACTCAAATTGAATCTGCTCCCGACATAGGAATTGTAGGGCCACGTTCAAACAATGTAAGCGGCCCCCAGGCTATGCAGTCTGGATATGATACCCTTGAGGCATACCAGACATTTGCTGCCGGATGGAGCAAGGAACATCAAGGAAAAAATTTTGTCCATGACCGTATTGTCGGCATGGCTGTGATTATAAAAAAATCAATTTTCAATCGGATCGGCGGGTGGGACCCTGATCTTCCCACCAATGGCAGAGACGGCGGTTATGGTTTCAGTGATGACGATTTTTCTCTGCGGTTTCGCCTGGCAGGATACAAGTCGGTTGTGGCCAATGATGTCTTTATCCACCACTTCGGCAGTGTTACGGTCAGCAAATACCGACCCGACCTGTTCGGGCCCGCCCAGAATATTAACAAAAAAAAATATCTGCAAAAGCTGCGGCAAAACGACCGCGTGGCAGTCGGACAGCACGGAGAGCTCACCTTAAAACCTTACGGGCCGGACGATCATATCCCCATTGCCGAGAATACAATTATGCGGCCCCCCAGGATATGTATTGCCGAAAACAATACCGGCGTATCTGAAACAGCGGACCGACTAAACCGGTATGCGGCCTTGGCGGATTCCTGTCAAGGGGAAGTTGTTACCATTGGCGGCAATTTGACAAAAACCCGGCTGATTGAAACGATCATGAAGGGAGATTATGATTTCATCGTTCTCGTCGATAAACGCCTTGTCCCTTCTCCTGAAAAACTCCGGGCGCTTATTGACACAGCGCTCTGTTACCCGGATGTTGCGGTTATGGTCCCCATCGGCAACTACGCCCCCTCCACCCATGCACACAAAACAAAGAAGGGGAAAAACGTCGAGATCATTCAGTATGCAGATCTGTCTCTCTGTGTGATCAATAGCAAACTCATCCGGCCTTTGATAAAGGGCCTGGGACAAAGCGGAAATGATGAGGATCTGTTCTGGTTCCTGCAGCGACGCGTACGCGGAGAAGGCTATTTTATCGCCAAAGCCAACGACATCATCGTAGATTCTGACGTACCGTGCATTAATCATCCCTATGATACCCATCCCCTGCCGGAACAATTAGTTCAAGAAAAAAAATATGCGGAAGCGATCGCCATTTACGAGGACGATTTGATCAAAGATCCTACCTTTGTCGAATCCCTGTATCAGCTCGCCTGCATTGCCAAGGAAAATAATCAGACGGTTGAAGCGATAAAACAAGTCGAGCACGCGCTCCGGATAGATCCGCACCACATTCAGTCTTTGATATTCCTCTCCGGACTTTTTCTCGGACAGGGTGATTTAAAACGCGCCGAGTTTGTGGTTCGCCTGGCAAATTTGAAACAGCCCGGCAATACCGAAGTACAGGAAGTCGTAGCGCATTATGAACAGCTCAAAACCAAGAGTGGGGACAGTTCCAAGGTTCTGTTCAAGAAAAAATGCAACCCTGCCACCGTCAGTATTATTATACCTTTATCCGCTCATACCATACATTTTAAGAAATGTATCGAGAACATAAGGAAGCACACCCCCGTGGCCCATGAGGTAATATTTATTGACAACGGCAGCAAGGACGGCACAGTGGAATGGATAAGACAAACAGAAAAAGAAAAATCGAACTATAGTGTGATCAAGACCGGAAAGGAAGCCGGGCAGGGCGAATGCTTTAATATGGGGATGGAGGCATCTTCCGGGGAATACATTGTCCTTATGCGAGACCATGTGCTTGTTGCGGACGGATGGTTAGAGGGCATGCTGCGATGCATTAACAGCACAGACGATGTTGGTATCGTCGGCCCCATGACAGATAACAAGGCGGTTGGCATTCAATATGTGCCCGGCTCTGATCATATTAAAATTGATCAACTCGAAAAATACGCTGGGGTATTTCGTGAAAGAAAGCTCTACCGGCGCATACCCTCACGGCACACAGCGGGCTTCTGCATGCTTTTTCGCCGCAGCCTCGCGGGAAAAACAGGCCTCTTCGACGAAGAGCTTGAGCAGGACAGCGAGTCTGATGACTATTGTCTTCGCGCAGCCTTGGCAGGATACAATAACATCATTGCCGGTGATGTATTCGTATTATGCGGCGACCATTATCCAAAATCGAGCAGGAGGTCCTTTAATCATAAATGGAGTGGTATAGATACAAAGAGCCATGACGGGAAAAGACTTGCAGTCCTAAATGCAATAGAGGATGCGAAAAAGCTCTGCCATAGGGAGGACATTGACAAGGCCGTAGTGCGGCTTATCGACGGGCTAAAGTATTGCCCGGATGAAAAGGCAATATATCACTGTTTGGCCGGGATGTTAATCAATTCCGGTCGCTTCAAGGACGCCCTTGAGGCCATCAACTCCATCCCCCGAGATATAGGAGACAACGCGAGAACCATTGTGCTGACAGGGTATTGCAAGCAAGGGTTGGAGCTGTATGAGGAGGCCGCGCAATGCGCGGACAGCGCCCTTTTACTGGATAGCAAGTCTTCATCGGCTCTCAATCTGAAGGGAATCATTGCTTACAGGAGGGGTCATGCCGTCGATGCGGAAAAATTCTTTGGCAGGGCCATGGAGGTTGATCCGGGATTTGGCGAGCCATATACGTACATCGGGGTTCTCAGGTGGGTTGACGGACAAAAGGAAAAAGCATTGAACTGCATGGAAAAGGGATTTATCCTCACTCCGGCGGCAAAAGATATGGCAACAATCTATCACTCGGCGATTACCAAACTGAAAGAGTTTGAAAGGGCTGAAAGGGTATTCCGGGAGGCAAAATCGCTCTATCCGTTTCACAAAAGGATTGCCCTCCTTTTGATCGATCTATTGATACAACAGGGCAAAAATGAGGGGGCATTGCAGGAAATTCAGAAGGCCATGATCAACTTCGGTATAGATGACAAAATCCTGAAGGCCGCCCTTGAAGTCCGCAGCAGGATAGACGAACAAAAAACCGATATACCGGCGTATAAGGGAAAAGATTATTCTCTTCAGGGAAAGAAAAAACTTGATAAAAAGGCGAAAGATGTTCAGGGGCCCAATGAACGTGCTGATTTGAAACCGGAATCTCCGGATGAAATATACCGCGGCATCCATAATATGATTGGCGCCATCAAACCTGAAGAAGCTATCAGTAAATTTGAAAATCTCGCAAATTCATTCCCTGATTTTGCCCTGGCCCATAACGACCTGGGTGTTTTGCACTATAACACGGGAGATAAAGAGAAAGCCTTAAATTACTACCGGCAAGCCGTGCAGATTGAACCTGAAAATATAATTTTCCGGAAAAACCTGGCGGACTTTTTATACGTTGAATCGGGGAGGGCAGAGGAAGCGCTTCGAATCTATGTAAATATACTGGCGGCAAATCCGGATGATGTTGAAACCCTTTTGATCACAGGGCACATCTTTGTTGCCTTAAAAAAATTCGATGATGCTGAGGATTTTTACCATCGCGTACTGGAGATTGAGCCCGCAAACCAGGATGCCACGCAAAACCTGGAGGCTTTACAAAATTTCCTGGCCACGCGATAACACCGACAGTTTAGAGTTAAAATTCTAATTACGTAAGGGTGAAACTTCTTTCTACCGGCTATTTAAATAGCACTGCTCATATTCTAAAGGATTTTCTGTTTGAATGGCCGGTGTTATCTCAGGGGCATAAAATGACCTTCCATTGCAGTAATCACATGTTTCAAGGAAATCTTTCTCTAAAAGAAAAGTTCTGATTTTCTTTTTCATCTCATAAATATCCATGGCCCCTCGCGGGGATTGAAAGAGATCTATATAATCATTCTCAAAACCCGGAACCGCCTGGAGTCTGTCTGCATTTGCAGAAAAAGGGCATATATACAGTTTGCCTTTTGATAAAGTAAAAGTATTTTTAGCGCAGCAATTTTCAAATATTTTTTTTTGTTGTTCAATATTACGATCATGCCTCATTATTTTAGCGCAATCAGTCCATCCTTGAGCTTTTCGTGCATAAAAAGATATATAATTCTGTTGCAATATTTGAGTTAGAAGGTTTAGTTTTCTTGAAAGCACGCCATAGTCTGTAATAAAGATCAATACCTTGCTGCTCTTTAAATATTCAATTTGAACTTCTTTAGGAACAATTGTTCCATTTGTGTAAATCACGATTTTGCGCACTTTAGGTTCATCAATCAGTCTCTTTATAATTAAATGAATTTCTTTATTCATAAATGGCTCTCCGCCAATAACTCGAAATTCATTAACTTCATCTATTAAAGCACAAAACCCATCTATGGCTTGCATCAATTCTTGGTAAGTACAATTTATCGGTTTTTGGTAATACTGCATAAGGTTAGAGCAATCTTTGCATTTTAAAGAACAACGTTCGGTAATAATAATATCTACACTTCTTAAAAAAAGTTTATCAGGATTTAAATAACCATCATGACATAAAAGGCATGTACCAACTGCAAATTCCACAAAGCCAGTTGGGGCACTGAAGGGATATTGAGACACATCAAAGTCTTTTAATAATAAATTGACGGCATACCATTTGGAGTATCCTAAGACATGTAATTGATCAACAACGTCTATTATGTCGGCAGCAGATATTAAAAAAATGGCATCCTTATATTTCCTTTTTAAATGCAGCGTATGGATTACTTCAAGGTTAAACATAGAAGATTTTGTTTTATTGATATTATTGTCGCAAAAACCTTCGACTTTAATTCCGACATTGCAACAAATATGAAATAACGCTTCCCCGACAATTCCAGCACCAAATATTATTACCGGAATTCCTTCTCTCTTAATTTTTTCAATGGTTTCTTGTTTTAATGAATTTTCAATAGAGATCATCTGGCGGCGTATCTTTTTCTATATCTTTTATGGGCTTTATACTTACAGACCGAAATAATCGGCCAAACGAGTTTTAATTTCATTAGGATAGGCAGAATTCTACTGTCACCTTTGGTTGGAGAGTAAAATTGTAAATTATCTCTGAAATTTGAATCATTAATTATCTCCCTGATAAGAGCATAAATCTTTTTTTTAACAGTAGTATTAATCTGTCCACAAGTACGGACTAACTGGATTATCGTGTAACAAACGTATGCATGTCCAACTTCTTTTTTTATGTCGGAATCAGAACTACAATTTTTCAGAAAAACGGTTATATTGGCGAGAGCTTGGTTGTATCCAAACAAAATTTTGGGATTATTGAATATCATCATGCTTGTTGATGCATAATTATTATCATGAATTAAGTGGTTATAGATGGGTTCGTTTATAAAAAATAGGTTATTTGCATAATTTAGATAATCAAAATTAAAAGCCACATCTTCAAATGTACGCAAATCAGTATTAAAGAAAATATTATTTTTCTTTATGATTGACGATTTAAACAATCTTCCCCAAGAATAAACAAATAGTGGGAACCTATTGGGTTTTCTTAAATAACATCTTGTATAGGCTATAATATCTTGTTTGGTTAAAAATTTACTGCTGGAAAAAACAGCGCCATGCCCGGAATCAGAGGTTTTATCTTTAATTTTGATAAAATCCCCTATTATTATGTCCGCTTTGTGTTGGTTATACTTTTCAACTAACAGTTTTAAGGCGTTAATCTCGATGGAATCATCAGCATCAACAAAAAACAAGGAACTTCCTTTTGAATGCTCTATGCCCGTATTTCTTGCTGCTGCCGGCCCCCTGTTTTGGGTGTGTATCACTCTGATTCTGTTGTCACTAAGAGCATATCCATCGCACAGTTCACCACTATTATCAGTTGAACCATCATTGATGAGTATCACTTCAATATTGTTATAACTTTGCTTGATAATACTTTTAATGCACAGACGAAGATATTTTTGACTATTGAATACAGGGACTATAACGCTTATCAAATCCTTAACAAAGGCATGGCTATTGGCAGCTTTTTTCATTTTTGTCCCCCCTTAAGGCAACAGGGTATTGTCCTCATCCTTAAATATTTCAGAATAAGGGACCGGAAGTTCTTTACCATAGATTTTTACCACATAGTCATTAATAAATTTTCTATCTTCTGCAATAAGACAAGTATTGATATATTTACGAAAATATTTAATCTTCATACCTTTTTCAATAATGTCTTTTAATGGCTCTTTAAAAAAGTTACCAATAGAAGTATGAATATATGGACACGGCATTACATCGCCATACTTTGTGATAGACACCATTCTTTTAACTGCTATGCAGCCTAAATCAAGACCATACGCCGGGGTCAAGTGTGTAAACACCTCATACTTTTTCTCGAGTTCTCTTACATAACCCATATCATCTTTATTGACAAGAACATCAAAATTTCCCTCCCAAGGTCCAACAGGCTTTGCATAAGTCACAAATACCCCTATTCCTTTTCTCTTCCCAAATTCTAAAAAATCAATGAACTCTTTTGATTTCACTCTTTGCTTGGTAACTACCGTTTGTATAATAATATTCAATCCAGCATCCAAAGCTGCATCAATAGCTCTTACGGCCCTTTCATGGGCCCCCGTTTTTTGCCTGAATTCATCATGCTCAGTCGCTAAAAGGCTATCAAGACTGAGCTGAATTTTATCAACTCCTATACTTTTTAAATGCTTTGCTCTTTCTGCATCCAAGAACCATCCATTAGTATCCGAAGTTATGTAAAATTTTTGAGGGTCTATAGCCCTGACGATATCATCAAAATCCGGGAATATTAATGGCTCGCCGCCTGTGATGACAATATGCGCAAGCCCCATTTCATCAGCTTGGCGTGAAAGTTCCTTTACATCATTAATTGTAAAGAATCTTCCTTTCTTTTTCCCTTGGAATCTCTTTACTGAACAATGTTTACATTTAAAATTACAGGTATAATCGTATTGAAACTGCAGTATGGCTATGCTCTCTCCACTGTTAACCTTTTCATCAAATCGCATAATTTTTTCATAGACATAGGGTTTTTCTTTTTTTAGTAAGTTCCTTTTTTTTGTTTCATCTGATTTTAAATGCCCTTGTTGCCTTGACATAATAATCTCACCTTTAATAAATTGATTTTCTATTTAATAAAATTGTCTTCTGAATAAACTATGTATCAAATAAGGCTTTTAAATCATATAAATTTTCTATACCTCTTATAAACGTGGATTATTGCTTCATATGTGCCAGTCAAACAACTTCCAATCCAAAATCTCTCAATATAGAAACCTTTATATTTCTATCAAACTTCTGTCGTATAATTTTTGCTATTTCACCGGAGTAACTCGCCGCCATAACAACTACGGCATCTACCGGGTCTGATTCAAGAATGTCAGGTGAAACAATGGGCACATGTGTGGCTGGTGTATATTTACCCTGTTTAAATGTTGCGGAGTCAACGACATACTTAATTCTGTCAGCTAAATTTAATAAAGAAATAATGGCCAGTGCTTGATGTCCGGCACCCCATATGGCTACTTTTTTATCCTTAAAAGGATGGAGATATTCTTCGATTTCATCTTTGAGTTTTCTCTGATAAGCATAAAAATGGGATATGTTCAGCTTTTCCCTTTTCTTTACAACTGCAGAAATTATGTAATCCTGCCACACTTCGGTACAGTCAATAATTTCAAAGCCGTTTTGCCTCAATGTCGTACTCAAAGTCCCCTTGGTAAAATACAATAGATGATCACCTATAAATTCAGAGAAAAGGTTGTTTCGTAAAATCATATCAAAGTTCGGCACCTCGACAATTCCTACAGCGTCATCTGTTAAATTGTTACCTATTCCTTTAAGAGTTGCCTTCGGGTCAGGGAGGTGTTCAAGAAAATTCAATATATAAAAGGCATCAAATGGCGCATGGTTTAACCTAGCATTACTGCTTTCAACAAATCCTTTGGAAACCTTTAGGCCATTTTTGACACACTGCCTCACCGATTCTTCAGAATGCTCCAATCCATAAGCCTTTACACCAAGGCGCTGCATAATGGACAGGAACTCTCCACTGCCACAGCCGACCTCAAGGACTTTTTTACTTTTGAGGGAAAATTTTTGTATGAAGCTGCCGAATTGACTTCTTCGAAAATCTTTCATTTCCTCTGAAAAAGCAGCGGCGCGTATAACTTTTTTATAATAAGATACTGGATCAGTATTTAGCTGTACCAATCCACAACCGGAACATTGATAGATTTCCAGATCAACCCCTGTATCCCTTTCAAACGACTCTGCGTCCGGCAAAAATTGAGCAGCCCTTGGCATATTCTCGTATCGTAACAATGGTTCCTTGAAAAATGTATGATTACAAACCCTACACCTATCGATTGGCATAAAATATTCCTTAAAATTCTTTATCTTATTTTGTAAGCTACTACACTACATATACTCTCTGTATATTTCGTGCACTTTTATTAGGTTTACAGGACAAGAATTGTGCCACATAAGATAACCTTGATCTTTATTTGATAACCCTATATTTTCAGGAATGTATTTACTAGAAAGAAAGCATCTATATAAGATTGAGATAAAATGTCCTCTGGTATTATGCTCGCAGATAATCTGGTTGATCGTAATTGGAACAGGATCATATTCGACTACAGTACCAATTTCTGTTTCTGCAACTTTCAGGACTCTTTCTTCTAGTTTTTCCTTAAAACGTACAATACCACCAGGAATATGCCAGCCTGCATCATGAAATGAATCATCCCTCCATGATAAAAGTATCCGTTCATTTTCATCTTTTATAAGGAGATCAACATTTACCATTGGAGTAATTCGGCTAATGAAGAAAAACAACTCTTCAGGTAATCCTACTAAAGGGTTTGAAATCTGTTTTCCCAAAAATTCGATTGCATCATGTATATTCATAATAAAGCCGTTTGATATGGATGAGTATTCTCTTCCTTAAGAGCATCAAGCTCTTCTAAATGAAATTGATTTGCATATTCTCTCCAAAATGGATATTTTTCTATCATTTCTTGGTATTTTGCTTTATAAATTTTGTATTTTTCATTGCAATGCAACATCCTGCAACATTTGGCGGCAAAATAATAGGCAAAAGCGTGTGTATCTATTACAGAATTGACTATCCTTTCAAAAAGCTTTAGTGCAATAGTATAATTTCCCTTTCGAATGTCGTAATTGTGCACAAAATTAAGGGTTAAATTCATCTCATACACCTTTTTTTCAATATATTCCGATGTAAAATCTTTGGTCCTCACTAAACATTTTTTATAATCCATTGTTGATAGGTCGTAATTGGTTACAAGGTATCCATTTTTCTCGCAGATTTTATACAGTTCACTTCCTGGAAGAGGTGCAGCAACAAAACACTGGAACCAATTACTACTTGTTGTCAACAAGTACTCCAAACCCTTATCAATAGATTCTTTTGTTTCTCCAGGTAAACCAATCAAAATATTCGAAACTGCAATAATGCCTTCTTGGTGAAGAAAATCTACAGCTTCCTCCGCCTTTTTTAAGTTTCCCGGTTTATGCATAATTTTTTTTAAAGTATTTTCATTTCCGCTTTCAATGGTAATATTGACTTCTTTAATACCTGCACGCTTCATTGCTGCAGCAATATCCGCATCGATCGAAAAAAAAGCGGGTGTAGGTATTTCAGCGATAAAATTCTTTTCTGAAATAAAATCCAGTATTTCGATCGCCTTATCCTTGTTAATTAAAAAATGATCATCATAAAAAACAAATCGAGTTATATTATATTTTTCATAATAGTATAAAATGTCATTTTTTATTCTATCAATACTATAAGTCCTTATTTTGTGTCCATGTACCGCCTGTGATGCACAAAAAACGCAATGAAAAGGACACCCTCTTGTTGAAAAAATAAATATTTCTTTTTGATCTTCCTGCGAATCTATAACAAAAAAATATCTAGTCGAATTAAAATATGCTTCCGGAAATAGCAGCATACTAAGATCAAAGGGAGGGATTTCATCTAAATCAACAATTACTTTATTTTGAGGAATAAATTCTATTTCGGACTTGCTCTTTTCTTTTGTTATCCAATATGGACTCTGAGATAAATATTCTTCTTTTCTGCTGGACAAAATAGCTTTTACAAGCTCAAGGAATGGTATTTCGCCTTCTCCAAAGGCTATTGCATCAATTTTAAAATCATCTTCATATATACGGTCATAACAAGATGACGCCAGATGACCGCCGCAAACAGTTAAGCTTTCCTGGTATCTTTTTTTTAAAAAAGATGTTAATGGTTTTAAATCCTGATAATTACTGCAGAAAAGCGTTGAGATTCCTATAATGTCCGGAATAAATCCATCAATTAATGATAAGGCCTCTTTTAAAAAATCTGCAAACCTATACTTCTCAAAATTTTCAAAGCGTTCATTTTTTCTTTGGGCAACCTGATTCATAACGGCATTACAATCTAGGATTTTGATATTAATGTCCGGATGATGTTTTTTGATATAAGTGGATATAGATAATAATCCGGTTGGGTAGGCACAATCTAATTTTTTTATATTTTTATGAATATTTAGTTTAGATTTCCAAGCAGTTTTGTTGGCATTTATTATATTGTTATATGGCTCGTTGAGGGGAAAAATAAATAAAATATTCATTTTATTCTTCCTTTTTGAAATAAATTTTACAAATGATCTAACTACTCAAAATCAGGTGGTATTTTGAGTAAAATTTACAATTTGCAATTACAATTGATCTTTTTCAATGGTGTGTTTATTTTCATCATACCATTCATATAAATTGTTAATTGATACATCAATTGGAGTAAACTCAAAATTTTTTAATTCCTTCAAAAGTAATGAATTGTCTCCACTGTACTCTATCCCAGGGCCTTCAGTTTTAATGATAAGGTCCAAATTTTTGGATGATATTTCACTAACTTTTTTAGCTAAACTTTTAAAATTATTAACTTTACCTGTACAGACATTATATGCCTTCTTCTTGGGGTTATTCTTGATGAACCATGTAACAATTTTTATTAAGTCATCAATGTCCAAATAATCAAAGGAATTATTTTGGTTAATCATAATGGGCAGGTTAAAGACTGCTCTACAGCAAACATTTGGAAGAAAACGGTATCGCCAATCATCGTATTTACCAAATACCCCGAAAAGTCTAAGGTTGTATATATTACTGTTTAATTGCGTATGTTTAGTCATTAAATATTTTGAAAAACCATATTGATCTATGGGAACATGTTGATCAAAGTAATCTTCTTTCATTTTAGGTATCCAATTTTCACGGCCAAACTCTGCACCCGAACCAAAATAAATCATCTTATTAAAATAACCTTTACACCTGGCTAGATTAAAAAACATTTTTAAATTATTTTCCAGGACCTTTAATGGATTTTTGGTAGAAAATTTTGGCGTTGCGTCATAGGTAGCCGTGTGTATTATTACATCAAATTGGCTGTTCTTGATATAATCGAAAACCCTTAAATAATCCAAAAGGTTAAGATCGTTTCTATTAAGAGAAAACACACTGTATTCTTTATTCAGTTGTTCAAATAAACTTCTGGCAATAAACCCATTTCCCCCGGTTATTAATATTTTCATTTCACGATCTTATTCTTCTATAGGGTTTACCATCATATTTGTTTTAAATTCTTCTCTATCTAAATAAGGCCATAAATCTTCCAATGGTTTTGAAACCATTGATCCATCAGCGCGTTTCATAGCGGACATCCTTGGCGCTGTTGGTTGGTCAGGTATTACCATAACCTCACATATTACCGGACCAGGTAAGGCGAAAACCTCCCTGACCTTGCTTAAAAGCTCTCGCTGATGAGCAATACGAATTGAAGGGATACCATAGGCATCAGCTATTTTCAGCATATCAGGGAATGTTAACCTGCTTGATTGCTCACTCCCAACGTATCTTCCATTAAAATAATTTCTTTGTGTTGCTCGAATAGAAGCATACCCCTGGTTATTTAAGATAAAAAATTTAATAGGCAGATCCAAACGCTTAACCGTCTCTAGTTCTTGCATATTCAACTGAAATCCGCCATCACCATTAATACAAATGGTTCGTTTTTTGTTGCCGGCCAGGCAGGCGCCTATACTCGCCGACAATCCAAAACCCATAGCCCCTAGGCCGGGGCTATTGAGAATGCGCTGCCCCTGTTTCACTTTAAAGGCTTGCATGGTAATTTCACTGCTTGCCCCGGCGCTACCCGGAACCAAAATATCATCATTGGTCATCTCATATGATAATACTTCAATTAAGGCATAGGTATTCACATAATCCTTTTGATCCAAATATTCCTGAAGGACAACCGGGTATTTCGTTTTCCAGTTTCTACACTGTGCTAACCATTCAAAGCGGTCTTTATCTTTGATATGCTCTCTTTGGTAAATAAATTCCCGAATAAATTTTTTTGCATCTGCACACACCGGCACATTGATAGGCATTTCCATTTTATTGATTTCAGCGGGATCAATATCAACTATCACCTTATTTGCCCCCCGGGCAAAGTTCATGTGGTTATACCCAGTCTGGGCAAGGTCAAGTCTCGCCCCGATAGTGAGCAGCCAATCAGAATTTTGTTGGATGAAATTTGCTCCTCGTTGACCAATTGAACCCGGCCGTCCAAAAAAGTAGTTATGCTCTTCTGGTAAAAGATCTATGGCCTTCCAAGTGGTAAGGACAGGGACCCCCAGTAATTCAACAAGCTGGAGGAACTCTTGTTCGGCTTTAGCTATTCGGATGCCATTACCAGCCAAGATCACCGGTCTATCAGCCTGATTAAGGAGCCTTATGGTCTCAGTGATTTGTTCATGAACCGGTCCTCGATCAGGAGGAATTTTCACCTCGGCTGCGTCGAACCTTTGAATATTTTCTTCATCGATCATACTTGCCTGGACATCCAAAGGAATATCAATCCAAACCGGGCCGGGGCGGCCTGTTTTAGCCAAATAAATTGCTTTTTCCAAATGATAACTTATTGAGTTGGGATCAAGAATGGTCACGGCATATTTAGTAATGGGTTTAACCATAGAAACAATATCCACCTCTTGCACGCCCATCTGCCTTACACCACGATCTGCAATCATGTCGGCCCGTTTTACCTGGCCGGAAATGATCAGGCAAGGAGTGGAATCGATCCATGCCCCGGCAACTCCTGTGATTGCATTTGTGCCTCCGGGTCCGGTGGTGACAAGGGCGACACCAATTTTATTATGGTATTGCCCATAAGCCTCCGCTGCAATTGCAGAAGCCTGTTCATGAAGGTTACATACATACTCAATGTTTGGGTTTGTCCCCAAGGAATCTATAAGATGCATGCACCCCCCGCCAGGCAGCATAAACACATGCCTGACACCAAGGCCGGCAATAAATTTCATCACATAATCTGAAAGCTTTATCAACTCCTTACTCCTCCATCACCAAAATAAAAATTTTTAGACAGGATAACAGGATTGGCAGGATAATTTTTCATTATCTCAATTCCTTCAGTATTTCACAGATGGGCACTTTTCTTTCCCCGTTCCAAGGGCGGGGCATCAAAATACCCTTTATCCCTTCAGCCTTGGCTAAGTTGATGTTCAAATCGCTGTCATCAATTAAGATATCAACTTTTCCAAACCAACGGAGAAAATCACCTTTAGTCTGATCATATTCGGGAATAGACTGGCCTTTACGCTTGGCTGGAATAAAATGAAATGATCTTATCCAGCACCCAAAGTATTGAAAAACCCAACTTGAGGCAGTAGGAACAGTTTGAAGGGATCTCGCTGTAAGAGCAATATGCCTGAAGCGCCCGCCATATTCTTTAAACCAGGAAAACACCTCAGGTACCGGCTGCATCTGTTGAGCAACTTTAGAAAGGCGAAAATTATCTAATGAGCTGAGATATTCAACCTCGCTCAGGCCAAGTAATTGATGAGGAGGATTTTCAACAATATCTTCACAGGTAAGTGAAGAGTCTCTATTATAAGGCAACCATTCCCGCACGAACCAAAGACGCATAAGGTCATTAAGAACATCATCCACATCCCAGGCAATGGTTATCATCTATCTTATTCCCGCCTCCAACCAGTCTGACCAATAGGTTAATTCGGTTTTCCTTTTTTTATTTTCCTCTATTTTAGGGTCATCATAATAAGAATCGCTTTTATAATGTGTAGTTGATATTTCTTCAAAAACAACACCGCTCCTTGTTCCAAAAGAATGTTTTGTTCCTCTCTCTATAGTGATAAAATTACCGGGATTATATTCTCCCGCCGTTCCATTCAATTCTAAATTGAGATCACCAAACAGAACATGGAAGGTTTCTTCCTTTAATTTGTGAAAGTGGGTAGGATGACTTTGGCCGGGAACCAGGATAATCAATTTTTTACAGTATTCTCTATTTATGCAATTAAGGATAGTTGCTCCAAATTTATGAAAGTTATCAATGCCATAATGATGAGATAACTCAAAATCCAGTTTATTCGGAATAGCCAGTCGACTGGAAAGGAGTAAATCCTTAACTTCCTTTATAATACCGACAACTTGTGACCGAATATCTCTTCGCAAGACATCGTGTGACATTATTGGGTTATTTGTTTCAATATTGACTGTAGCAGTAAATTCGGTGTACTTGGATATATCGCCGGCTAAAATCTGCCCTTCCACACCGGGGATGGCAAAAAAAAGATTTGACAGGTCTAATCTTTCCTTCTTCATTATAGGCTTTTTAGCAAATACCGCCCTGCTTAAAGCTCTAAGACTTTCTTTTTCCATTTCAGAAGGCTTTGGTCTGTCCCCGACGGTTCCACACATATCAAAAGCTTCTTTAGCTGAATTTAGCCATTCTTGAAATTGCTCAGGTGTAGCTGAATAGGCATTTAATGTATCACCTACTCCTACATGTTTTTCAAAAACTTGTGCCCCTTTTGCTATGGCTGCTTTTATAATATCAAGATCATCCGGGCTTTCATGAGTGGAAAATCCTATCCCGATAGTGGGATATTTCTTTTTGAGTAAATCGATTTGATTTAACTGTAGATTACTTTTCTTGGTTGGATATTCAGCCACACAATGCATTAAACAAAACTGTTTACCTCTGTGCTCCAAAAACATCACCACTTTATCTATGTTCTCTATGGATGCGCTGGCTGTTGAGGCTATAATACGCTTGTCAGTTAAGGCTATTCTTTCCAGCAAGGGCCAATCGGTGAAGGAGCAACTGGCCACCTTGATAATATCAAAATCATGTTTTTCAATTAAATCAACTGACTTTTCATTAAATGGGGTACAAATCGAGATAAAGCCGAGCTTTTTTATCTCATCCTTTAATATTCTGAATTCATCCGCCTTCAATCTGGTCTCTGAAAAACGTTTAATAAATTTTATATCTTGCCTTCCCTGAAAATCCGGATGGATAAATGTATCCAAATTCCTGTACTGAAGTTTGAAGCCGAATTGAAAGTCAAAATTTTTACAAACCCTATGGAAGTCTCTAATAATTTTTAATCCATGCTCAACGCTCCCCATATGGTTATTAGCCATTTCCATAATAAAAAGTTTCTTAAAGGCGCTATTTTTTTCTTCCATTTGATAGTCCTTTGCCTGAAGAATTACTGCCAAATTTTCCAGGCTGCCTGACGACTATTCCAAAGATTATTTAGATACTCAACATCTCTTAAGGTATCCATGCAAGCCCAGAATTTGTCATGTTTATATATCATCAATTCACCCGCCTTAGAGATTTCTTCTAGGGTGCCAACTTCTAGGTCACAGTTATCTCTATCTTCTAAGTAATCAAAAATTTTTCGTTTAAATACGAAAAACCCGCCGTTTATATAGTTTCCATTATTTTGCGGTTTTTCAGTAAATTTGGTTACATGGTCGCTTCGAGTCTCAAGCTCAGCAAATCTTAAAAATTTAGGACGCACTCCGGTAACTGTGGCGATTTTCCCATGTGCCCTATGGAATGTTAAAAGATTATTAATATCTATGTCCGTTACTCCATCACCATAGGTAACCATTAACTCATCACTTCCGATGTATTTTTGAATTCGTTTTAATCGAGCGCCTTTATAAGCATTGTCGCCGGTATCGCTTAAGATTATCTGCCAATCCTCTTCATCATGGCCATTGAAGATTTGAAAATTACTGTTGCGACCTAAAGTAATGATCACGTCATTATGCACAATCTCATAATGATAAAAGTACTCTTTGATCATTTCACGTTTGTATCCCAAGCAAAGAATGAATTTTTTAAAACCGTAATGAGCATAGATTTTCATTATGTGCCACAAAATTGGTCGATTACCAATCGTAACCATAGGCTTGGGTTTGAACTCGGTCTCTTCGCGAAGCCGTGTCCCGGCCCCCCCGCAGAAAATCACCACAGGGACATCTTTATTCATAACCTCGCTCCTTTTAATCCCCCTAATTCTAAGGGTTGTAATTTTTGTGAATCTTTTTTGGTTTTAATCAGTTCATGAAAGATTTCAATCACATAATTTATTTGGTCTATAGATAGTCCCGGGTACACGCCGACCCAAAAAGCATGATTTGCCACAAAATCAGAATATCTTAAATCTCCTACAATTCGGCAACAAATATTTTGATAGGCTGGTTGACGAATCAAATTGCCGCCAAAGAGAGGGCGAGTGCTGATCTTGTGGGCTTCAAGAAAACGGATTACTTGATCTCGTGTAAGTGATGTCCCGGGGCGTAAAGCTAAGGGAAAGCCAAACCAGCTTGGATCTGACCCCGGTGTTGCCTGGGGCATGATGAAAAATTCTTCTAAATCTTTCAGCCCTTTATAAAGAAGAGTAAAATTTTGCTTTCTGGCTTTTATAAAATGAGGCAATTTAGTTAATTGAGCCAATCCAACAGCAGCTTGCATGTCTGTTATTTTTAAGTTGTAGCCTATGTGTGAGTAAGTATATTTATGATCATATCCATAAGGCAAAGATCCCAGTTGCCAATCAAATCGACAGCCGCAAGTATTATCTTCCCCTGTTTCACACCAGCAATCTCTTCCCCAATCACGGAAGGATGTTACAAGTTTCTTTAGAAAAGTTTGATTCGTAAGAACACAACCCCCTTCTCCCATTGTTATATGATGGGCCGGGTAAAAACTCATTGTGGCCAGGTCGCCAAAGGCGCCTACCTGGCGGCCCCGGTAAGTCGAGCCAAGGGCATCACAGCAATCTTCAATCATCCATAGGTTATGTTGCCTGGCAAAATCCATAACAGATGATAAATCAAAGGGATTACCCAAGGTATGGGCCAATATTACTGCCCGTGTCCGTTTACTGAGCGCTGATTCCAATTGACTAACATCAATATTGTAAGTTGGGAGCGTAATGTCTACAAAAACAGGTGTAAGCCGGTTTTGAATTATTGGATTTATGGTGGTGGGAAATCCTGCGGCTACTGTAATTATTTCATCACCCGGGAGCAATCTTTTTTCCCCAAGAGATGGAGAGGTCAAACAAGATAAAGCAAGCAGATTTGCAGAGGAGCCTGAATTGGTCAAAATCGCATGTCGGAGCCCAAATAGCCGGCTGAATTTTTTCTCAAACTGATTGGCAAAACGGCCGGTGGTCAACCAGAAGTCTAATGAGGAGTCGACCAAATATTGGAGTTCTGCGGCATCAAAAACTCGTCCGGAAATCGGCACATTGGTCTTTCCGGGAATAAAATCGTCAGGGGTGAAATTTAATTCATAATACTTGGCAACTAAATCCAGAATTTGCGTACGAAGCCCTTTAGCCTTAGTGTTCATAAGCCCAAAAACTCCTTATACCAAGAAATTGTCTTTTCTAAACCATGGTCAAGATCGAAAAGAGGTTTCCATCCCAGCAAATCACGAGCTTTTGCTGAACTGAGGCATTGATGACGGATTTCATTGGCGGCTTCATTTTTAATTTTTGGTTTTAAATTAGATCCCATTAATTTTAAAACTCTTTCCACCAGTTCGAAAACGGTTATTTGTAACTCGTTAGAAAAGTTAAACGCCTCACCGCACAACCCTTGCCGAATTGAAAGGCACTCAGCCAGCAGCATGTATGCCGCCACTCCATCCTCAACATAAAAATAATCTCGCACATTACTTCCATTTGATCGAATGACAGGGCATTGATCACGCAGAACAGATCGGATTGTGCCGGGAATAATACGGTTCCAGTTCAGATCGCCACCTCCATAAAAGTTGCCGCATCGTGTAATGGCTATAGGTAGACCATAAGTTTTTGCATAGCTATGGGCAAGCAAATCTGCACAAGATTTGCTCACATCATAGGGATGCTGCCCCTGCAAAGGCATTTTCTCATTATAGGGGAGATTGCCCTGGTCACCATAAGCCTTGTCCGAGGAGGCGATAATAACTTGTTTAACAGTTGAGCTATGGCGGCAAGCCTCTAAAAGGGCCCATGTCCCCCGGATATTACTTTCAAAGGTGGATATCGGGTTGCGATTAGCGATAGTGACAATAGTTTGGGCTGCAAGATGAAAGACGGTCTCAATCTCATATTCCCCTAATATCCTTTCAATCAATGATTGATCACGCACATCCCCCCGGATGACTTTAACCTTTTCTATCAATTTGTTATGGATAAGCTCACACTGCGGTACCCAATCCCTTATTAAACAGATTACATCAGCGCCGGCATCTAAAAGGCGCTTTACAAGCCAGCCCCCCAACAGGCCGGTGGCCCCAGTGATAAACGTGGGCCGGTCGAGCCAGAAGCCTGAAGAATCGTCACAAAAAGCTTTACGGGTATCGGGCATTATCTTTTCCCCAAACCGCCCTTCCTGATTGAGAAAATATCTTTAATATTTATCAATTGCCATTTGCCATTAGGATTCAATTACCTTTGAACTTGGTGTTTCCGGGCGGATATTTATAGTCTTCCAAAAAAATAATAGCTATTTGCAGAAATTTATTCTAAATGGGCAATAATACATCTTATTCCAATTATATGATTTTTGAATATGCTTTATATTTTTCAAAATGTTGGGATTAATGGTCATCAATCTTTGGAGGAACAACGTGGATTCCGGATCCCGCACACTTGCACTCAGAGATTTGGTTGTCAGAAATCAGGTGACTATGAGTTATAAGCTTAGCAATTACTGTGCCATATTGATTTTTAAAGATAATATTATCTGAAATAGTTTATATTAAAGTAAGTTCGACAGAATTTAAAATTAAAATGTAGGGGTAATAGGTTAATAAATTATTAATAGAAGCTACAATTTAGTGCAAATTTTTCCGGTTGGCATCTCTATATAAAACAATAATAAACAAAATTAAATACTCTTTGTTACTCTTTTAGCGCAGGCAATAGTCGACGAAGGTCGATTTTTGGGGGATACCCCGCTTCAATTATAATAACCGTAATCTATGTTTATGGAGGTGTTGTCATTGAGCCCTTGAAAATGCTCTCCCAAAAGGCTGCAATCACTGAAGTAGACTCTGTGGTCTGTATAGACCAACTCCTGTCCAATTGCACATAACTAGTGCGCCTTTCCACTGCCGGGATTGCCAAAGGCCAGAATATCTTCCTTGCAGCCAAAAAAGGAACCATCCAGTAATACGTTCACCGCCTGGAAGCAACCAAAAGGCGAGGGGACATGGAGATCGAGGCAGAAATAAAGGATATCGATTGGGACGAGACCCTGGCCCTGGCGGCCAAACTCAATACCATGCACGGCAAAAGACTCTCAGTATCAGCGCTGGCCGGCAGAATAAAACTTCTCGTAGAAGAAAAGGGCTGGTCGCAACAAAAAGCAGCCGGCTACTTTGGCAAAGACCGATCCTGGATTAGCCATTATATACATATCCAAAAATTTAAATACTACACTTATGCCTCGAGTCATAAAATTGGATTATGTTTCTGCCGGAGAGTTGGCCAAACTCCCCCAGAACAAACAAGAGCAAGCTTATCGATTAGCCCAAAAAATGGCTGAGCAGGACAGAAAACTTTCCCCCTCCTCAAGGCATGATATACATCTTGACCCACCTTTCGTAACTCTTTAGGATTGGCAAATCCGCTTAATAGTGATTTACGCGGAGGTTGGGCATTCCCAAGCAGCCTATTTACCGAAAATGCCAAAACCAGCATTTTCGGTAAATACCGATTTATTGGAGAGATATACTGTGCCCCAGATCGCGCAAGATGCACTGTTGGGCAAAGCCGATGATGCTTGGGCTGGAAAAGCCAAGATAAATCCTTTATCTTTAAATGGAGCATAAGGAAATCTCCTTTGGTTAGGGTTTGGTTTTTATTCGGTTTCTCCTTATGCTCTTACTACAAAATTAAGATATTCTATATATTTAACCCCTTACTGCGTGGTTTGTGGGTTAGGGACATCTCTTTTATTCCTTTTGGAGTAAAAGTATGAGAATCCGGATCGTGAAATGGATGCATGTGCCAGCCTTCTCTATCACAGTCCCTTCCAAAAATCCTTTGGTTTCCGACTATGGCAACAAAATTGGTGGTT